>DAOMNN010000026.1:0-43513 GCA_035443825.1 Rhodocyclaceae bacterium
TCCGAGCGGAAATCCGAGCGGAAATCCGAGCGGAAATCCGAGCGGAAATCCGAGCCCAAGCGTGAGCCGAAACCGGCGCCGAAAGCGGAGCCGAAAGCGGAGCCGAAACCCAAACGGGCCCCTGCGTCATTGGAACCGACGCCAGTCACGGAGGTGGGTGCTGCGGATCTCCGCGCATCGTCTTCGCCGGCGCCAGGGTCGATCGCGAGTGCACCGCCCGTGTTCGTCGAGGCCCGGTTCGACGCGGATTACCTGCGCAATCCGCCACCGGTCTATCCGCCGATGTCCCGCAGGAGGGGCGAGCAGGGTGAAGTGCTTCTGCTGGTTGCGGTGAGTGTCGATGGCAGGCCGGAGCATATCGAAATTCGCAAGAGCAGCGGGCACCAGCGGCTGGATGAGGCAGCGCTTCGCGCCGTCAGCGAATGGCGCTTCATCCCCGCGAGACAGGGGAGTCGACCGGTCGCCGCGAATGTCTTGGTACCGATCGAGTTTCGCTTGAACACTTGAGCGGCGCATCCGGAGCCTCATGGGCGGGTGGTCGCGACACGAACATCAGAGACAGGGGGGATTATGAACAGGATACTGAATACGGCAGCGGCACTGGCGCTGATCATGAACGGTCATGCGCTTGCGACGGAACCGGCGGCGAGCGTGCTCGACCGCATGGTGGTGACCGCGACAGGCCAGGAATCGGCGATACGCGACGTGCAGGCAAGCGTCGAAGTACTGGATCGCGACCGCCTGGAGCGGTACGGGGACGGCAATGTATCTCAGGTTCTCAAGCAGGCAGCAGGGGTCCAGGCCTCGAACGCAGGTGCGACGGGAGACATCGCGATCCGGGGGCTGAATCGCAATCACACCCTGGTGCTGGTCGACGGCTTCAGAAGAACCAATAACTACGGAAGCAACAACCCCAGCCAGATCAGCTTCTTCGACGTGGAGCGCATCGAGATCGTGCGCGGACCGCTTTCCTCCTTGTATGGTTCGGAGGCGCTGGGTGGCGTGGTAAACGTCATCACGCGACATCCCGGTGCAAGACCCGGGGCGAGCGTATCGATCAGCGCTGGCGCGGCCGAGGGCGGTCGCGAAGCGCTACGCACCGGCGTCAATCTGCGCACCGGAAACGCCACGCTGGGGCACAGCTTCACGCTTGAGCAGAACTTCAGGGATCGCCTGCGTCATCGCGACTCGAGCAGCGACGATTTCGGCCGCCTGAACAACTGGTCGGCCAGCTACCGCGGCCGGTGGAGCCCCGATGCAATCCAGAGCCTGGGCTGGGCGCTCGAAGTGTTCGATCGCGACAACAAGGCGAACAACGTCGATGCCAATGGGCCCCATACGCGTTACGAGGACGAGCGCCGCTACTTCGGCAGTCTCGACTACCGACGCGAGATCGGTCCCGGAGAGCTCGTACTGCGGGGCAGCTACGGGCAGAGCAAGGGTTCAACCAATCGCAGTCATCCGATCGTCGAGACCACTGATTTTCGGCAGTATCAGAGCGATGCGGTGTATCAGTTCTTTCCTCATGACGACCATTCCGTGTCGCTTGGCGCAGGAACGCTGCGCGACGAACTCGACGTAAGTATCAACAGCCGCAAGGTGACGCGTAACAACCGCTTCGTTCTGGTTCAGGATCAGTGGCAGATCGATCCGAGCTGGCAGCTCGTCGCGGGCGTGCGCTTGGATCGTTTCGACGATTTCGGAAGCACCACCAACCCCAGGATATCTCTCGGCTGGCAGGACGGCGCATGGAGCGCGCGCCTGGGCTACGGCACCGCCTTTCGCGCACCGTCCCTGCTCGAACAGTACTCGAGTTTCGTCCGTGGCCGCCTGCTGATCCGGGGCAATCCAGAGCTGAAGCCCGAAGAATCGGATACCTGGGAAGCGATGCTGCGTCGGGAGTTCTCGCGGGGTTACGTCGAACTGACCTTGCACCGCAACCGCATCGATCAACTGATCGAGTCGTTCACCACGACGGAGATGGCCGGTCCCCTGCGTGTGGTGGAATACCGCAACATCAGTCGGGCGAAAGTCGACGGGGCGGAGTTGAGCGCGAACTGGATGCTCGACGATCGCTGGTCGATCTCGGGCGGGCTGGATCTGCTCGATGCACGCAACGCCGATACGGGCGAACGTCTCACCGGCCGTGCAAGGAAAACCTGGCGAGTCGAGGCCCTGTACGAGCGCGGCCCATGGGGGCTGGCGCTTCGCGCACGGCACATGGTCGACTATCTGGCCACCGGAATCGACGCTCCGCGCGGCAGCGCCCCATACAACACGAAACTGACACGTGTCGATACGAGCCTGACCTACTCGTACCGCCGGGGCGTCCAGTTCTTCGGGGGGGTCGACAACCTGTTCGACAAACGTGATCCGGACAACTTCTCGGTCACTTCGACGGGTACCCAGCGTAACGATCCGGATGCCCGTTACGTGTACGTCGGCGCACGTTTCGAGTTCTGATCGTTGTCAGGAGGACACCGATGAATAGAGTCATACCGATAAGCGTCGGGATCGCCGCCCCGGGTGCGGGCAGCGGCACAGCCCTGACCCGCAGGCCGCTGCTCGGGTGGTTGCTGCGACGAGGGTATCTGATGACGGGTCTGCGCGTGGTGACGCTTGGCCTGCTGCTAGTTGCGATCTCGACCGGAATTGTCGCGGATGATGCGCGGGTCGGCCTGAGTGTGCTGCTGATGTGGGGCATCTTCTGGCCGCTACTGACCAGCGTCGTGACGCCGAGCCTGGGCAATGCCTACTGTGCAGTGTGCCCGCACGGCTTTGTCGGGAAGTGGCTGGGGCGAATCGGCTTGCGGCGAAGCTTTCCGAAGCATCTCAGGGGAGTGTGGATCGGACTGGTGATCATCGTGCTGTGCTACTGGGTAATCTCCTATGCGATGCCCGGTGCCCTTTCCGCATCGACGCGCACGACGGCCTGGTATTTCCTCGCGTTCAGCGTGGTCGCGTTCGGCTTCTTTTACGTGTTCAAGGATATGGCGTGGTGCAAACACGTCTGTCCGCTCGGGCGCGTGTTGGCCACGCACGGCAAGGTTGGCGTGTTGCAGATCACCACCGATCAGTCAGCGTGCCGAAGCTGCCGCGGATTCGAGTGCGCGAAAGCCTGCAGCTACCACCTGTCGCCATTCCGCTTCGAACAGCGCAACAACATGGACGCGTGCACGCTGTGCACCGACTGTGTGACGGCCTGCGACAGCGTCGACCTCGTGGTTCGTCCTCCGGGGCAAGCCTTGAATCGCGAGATCCTGGGCCAGGATCGTCACGAAATGTGGGTCTATCTGGTCATCCTCGCGGTCGCCGGTGTCGGGGTGCAGTTTCTGCATGGCCTGCAGCATACGCCGCTCAAGGAGCATCTGCCGTGGAGCGTAGCGGGTGCGTGGCTGCACGGTGTGGTGCCGTTCGACGCGCAGTTTTTCGACCTCGGCCGCTTTCTGGCGCTGGTGCTCGCGCTCGTGCTCACCGTGGTCATGGGTGCATGGGCATACGGACAGGCTGCACGCGTGACCGGACGGACCTGGCAGCAAGCCGCGAATGGTCTCGCCTGTGCGCTTGCGCCCCTCGCGGTCATTGGCCTGATTCCTCATGCGGTGACGATGTTCGCGACGCGCAATGCGCATGCTCTGGTCAACGAGACCGGCGTCTGGCTCGCTCTGGGCTGGACCGCGGAACCGCTGGCACAGCGTGGGGATGTGTGGTTGGGCTGGCTGGGTGCGCTGCCGTATCTCGCGATGCTGTGGACGCTCTGGCTGGTTTGGCAGCGCGCGGGATTGCTTGCCGGCTCGACCAGGCAACGCTGGGTGGTGTGGGCCTATGGAAGCGTCCCCGTGTGGCTGTACATAGGGGTGTTCGCAATCAAGCTCGGTGCCATGTGGTTCATGCCGGCTGCCGGCCACCAGCATTGACGATGTGCCCATGTCGAAGGAAAAGCATAATGAAAGGAGTGAACGATGAATGACACATTTGGGCTTGCCGAACTCTGGGCGCAGGGCGACACCATCGCACATGTCACGGCGCTCGTGCTTGTGGCGATGTCGGTGGCCAGTTGGTACATCATCGTCAGCAAGGCTGCGGGTCTGTTGCGCCTGCGCCGTTCGATGGTCGCGGCAACCCAGTCCTTCTGGATTGCCGACACGCGGGATGAGGCCCTGGCCGCGATCGGCCGAAACGATCGAAGCGGGGTGTTCGCCGACGTTGCGGCCGACGCGGTCGAGGCCGCGCGTGCATACGAGGAGCGGCGGGCAGGCGGCATCGGGGCCGGTGTCGATGCCAGCGACTTCGTGGGACGCACGCTGCAGCAGTCGACGGTGTTCGCACAGGCACGCGTCGAACGCGGGCTGACGGTGCTCGCCTCGGTGGGCGCGACCGCCCCGTTCGTGGGCCTGTTCGGAACGGTGTGGGGCATCTACAACGCACTCATCGGATTGTCCGGCGCGAAGCAGGTCGTGCTCGATCAGGTCGCCGGGCCGGTCGGGGAAGCACTGATCATGACTGCCGCAGGCCTGTTCGTGGCGATTCCGGCGGTGCTCGCCTACAACGCCTTTACACGCGCCAATCGGCTCGTGCTCGCGCAGCTCGACGGGTTCGCCAACAGTCTTCATGCCTATCTGGTGGCGGGTGTGCGCATCGGTCCGCAAGATGGGGGCAAGGTCACGCCGCTGCCTACGGCGCGAGCAGCCTGAGGAGCAATACATGGCATTCAGCATGAAGACCGGTCCGGTGGGAGCTACCCAGCCGATGGCCGAGATCAACGTGATTCCGCTCGTGGATGTGATGCTGGTGCTGCTCGTGATCTTCATGATCACCGCACCGCTGATGACGCAGGCAGTGCCCATCGATCTACCAAGGGTCGAGAGCACACCGATCGACGAGATGCCGCGGGTGGTGAACCTGTCGCTGGACGAGTTCGATCAGTTGCACTTCAACGGCGAAGCGGTCGGCTACGAGACGATGCTTGAACTGCTCGCAAACATCGCATCGGAGGCCGGGCCGCTTCCCAGCCTTCAACTGCACGCATACCGCGGCGCACGCTACGAGCGCGTGATCCTTCTGATGGCTGCAGCTCAACGGGTTGGCATCACCAGTATCGCCTTCGTCACTGAGGGGACGGCCGACCAACTGCAATGGGCCGGTGGAGGGATGTGACGAGCGAGGAAACGCCTGCAGCAGTGCCCTTGACGCAAGGCGACGGTCAGATCTCCGCCGAGGACGTGTCGATTCTGCACGGAGCTTCGGTGAAACCCGCGCGCAATCCGGGTCAGCACATAGTAATCACATGCAATGATCACATGCCCTGATAGATCGGCCCTTCGCCCCCTTGGGGGACCACCCAGTTGATGTTCTGGGTGGGGTCCTTGATGTCGCAGGTCTTGCAGTGCACGCAGTTTTGCGCGTTGATCTGCAGTCTCGGATGCGAGCCGTCGGCGTCGCGCACGATCTCGTAGACGCCGGCGGGACAGTAGCGCTGTTCCGGTGCGTCATACTGTTCCAGGTTGATGCGGATCGCGACCGTCGGATCCTTGAGCTGAAGGTGGCAGGGCTGCTCTTCCTCGTGATTGGTGTTCGACAGGAACACCGACGAGAGCCGGTCGAAGCTCACCACCCCGTCGGGCTTGGGGTAGTCGATCGGCTGGCATTCGCGCGCCTTCTTCAGCGCGAGATGATCCGCGGTATTGTGTAGCGTCCACGGCGCCTTGCCGCGGAACAGCATCTGATCCATGCCGAACAGCATCGAGCCCATCCACAAGCCCTTCTTCATCAGGGGCTTGAAGTTGCGTGCCTTGTAAAGTTCATCGAAGAGCCAGCTTTGACGGAAGTTCTGCGGGTAGGCAGCAAGTTCGTCGCGACTGCGCTCGGCGGCGAGCGCTTCGAATGCGGCCTCGGCCGCGAGCATGCCGGACTTGATCGCGGCATGAATGCCCTTGATCCGCGACGCGTTCAGATAACCTGCGTCGTCGCCGATCAGCGCGCCGCCGGGGAAGGTGGTTTTCGGGAGGGACTGCAGGCCCCCAGTCACGATCGCCCGCGCACCGTAGGACAGACGCTTTCCTCCCTCGAGGAACGGTCGAATCTTCGGATGTGTCTTGAAGCGCTGGAATTCCTCGTATGGCGAGAGAAACGGATTGGTATAGTTCAGCCCGACGACGAAGCCAATCGCAACCAGATTGTCTTCGAGATGGTAGAAGAACGATCCGCCGTAGGTGTCTGCGGCCAGGGGCCAGCCCGCGGTGTGCACCACCAGCCCGGGCGTGTGCAACTCAGGCTTGATCTCCCATAGCTCCTTGATCCCGATGCCGTAGGTCTGGGGATCCGCGCCATCGCGCAAGCTGAACTTTGCTTCGAGCATCTTGCCCAGATGCCCGCGGCAGCCTTCGGCGAACAGCGTGTAACGAGCATGAAGCTCCATCCCCGGCTGATGGTTGGGGCCCGGTTCGCCCTCACGGGTCAGTCCCATGTCGCCAGTGGCCACACCCATGACCGCCCCGTTCTCGTCGTAGAGGATCTCGGCGGCGGCGAATCCCGGATAGACTTCGATGCCTGCCGCTTCGGCCTGTTCGCCCAGCCACTTCGCGAGATGCCCGAGACGGATGATGTAGTTGCCGTGGTTCTGGAAGCAGGCGGGGAGAAAAGCGTTCGGCACCGGGCGCGCACCGGTTTCGGAAAGGAACATGAAGCGATCCTCGGTGACCGCAGTCCTGATCGGTGCGCCCTTGTCCTTCCAGTCGGGAATGAGTTCGTCGATGGCCCGCGGATCGAGTACGGCTCCGGAGAGCGAATGGGCGCCGATCTCGGCGCCTTTTTCGATCAGGCAGATGGACAGATCGCGTCCCTCCTCATCGGCAAGTTGCTTGAGCCGGATCGCCGCGGCAAGCCCGGACGGGCCGCCCCCCACGATCAGAACGTCAAACTCCATCGATTCGCGTTCCATCTGCATCTCCTTTCCCCTACCGGCGCTGCTGGCCGGGTTGATCGCATGG
Organism: Rhodocyclaceae bacterium; assembly: GCA_035443825.1. Lineage (GTDB taxonomy): Bacteria > Pseudomonadota > Gammaproteobacteria > Burkholderiales > Rhodocyclaceae > DAOMNN01. The sequence continues at coordinate 6,990 of DAOMNN010000026.1, forward strand.
TCGTTGTTGTGCCAAGTTTAGTGGTTCGCGCTGTTTCGTGACAGTTCGAGAACATACGGCGCCGTATGTTACATTAGCGTCGCGGCAATCACCAGAGAAGGCGCACTATGCACCCCGACCGAAAACTCCTGCTGACGACCCGGATTCCGGTGCGCTGGGGAGACATGGATGCTTACGGGCATCTCAACAACACGCTCTATTTCCGCTTTTTCGAACAGGCGCGCGTGGAGTGGATCGAGCAACTCGGCTTTCCGGTCCGGTCGGAAGCCGAATCCGGGCCGGTGATCATCAATGCCGATTGCACCTTCAGGATCCCGGTAAACTATCCTGCAACAGTAGAGGTTCGCGTCTTCGCGGGGCAACCGGGGCGCAGCAGCGTGATGACCTGGTACGAGCTCTATGTGCAGGGCGACGATCGGTTGTACGCCGACGGTTCGGCAAAGGTGGTGTGGATGAATGTGGCGAGCGGCAAATCCGTACCGCTTCCCGACACGGTCAGGGCCCTGTTCTGACGAGCACCGCCGACAAGATCGAAAACGAAGCAAGGAGACAGTCGATGACCCTGGATGCCGACCAACCCCTGTGGCAACCCTCTGTCGAGCGCGTTGCGGCGGCAAACATGAGCGCCTTCATGCGCCACGCCGAAGTGCGCTGGAGGGTGGACCTTCCGGATTACGCCGGCTTGCACGCGTGGTCCGTCGATGCGCCGGAAGCGTTCTGGACCAGCGTCTGGGAGTATGGCGAGGTCATCGGGGACCGTGGCGAGGCGGTGCTGGTCGACGGTCATCTCATGCCCGGGGCGAAGTGGTTTCCTCAGGCACGGTTGAACTTCGCGCAGAATCTGCTGCGCAGCCGCGACGATACGGATGCGCTGGTGTTCTGGGGCGAGGACAAGGTCAAGAATCGACTGTCGCACGGAGAACTCTATCGGGAAGTTGCGCATTTCGCCGCAGCGCTCAAGGAACTCGGGATAGGGCGGGGCGATCGCGTCGCCGCGTACATGCCGAACATGCCCGAAACCGTGATCGCGATGCTGGCCGCATCGAGCCTCGGTGCAATCTTCACCTCGGCATCACCCGATTTCGGTGTCCAGGGAGTACTCGACCGCTTCGGGCAGACAGAGCCCAAGCTGGTGATCGCCGCCGATGGCTACTACTACAACGGCAAGGTCGTCGATTCGCTCGGCAAACTCCGCGAAGTCGTCGGGCAACTGCCGTCGGTGCAGCGTGTCGTGATCGTGCCCTACGTCCACAGGGAGCACGATCTGTCCGGCATCCCTCATGCGCGCATGTATGGTGATTTCGTCGAGGCACACCGGCATGAGACGGAGATTCCGTTCGTGCCGCTGCCCTTCGATCACCCCCTTTACATCATGTATTCGTCGGGCACGACCGGTGTGCCCAAATGCATCGTGCACTGCGCGGGCGGAGCACTGCTTCAGCATCTGAAGGAGCACAAGCTGCACAGCGACGTGAAGCCGGGCGACCGCCTGTTCTACTTCACTACCTGCGGCTGGATGATGTGGAACTGGCTGGTTTCCGGCCTTGCTGCCGGTGCGACAGTGCTGCTCTACGATGGCTCTCCCTTTGTCGGCAAGGGCACGATCTTGTTCGACTATGCCGATGCCGAGCACATGACGCACTTCGGCACTTCGGCCAAGTTCATCGACGCGATCGCGAAGATCGACCTGAAGCCGGGCCGGACGCACAAGCTCGCCAGCTTGCGGAGCATGATGAGTACCGGCAGTCCGCTGGTCCCCGAGGGATTCGACTACGTCTATCGAGAGATCAAGTCGGATCTGTCGCTTGCGTCGATTTCCGGGGGCACCGACATCATTTCCTGCTTCGTACTGGGCAGTCCCTTGCTGCCGGTGTGGCGCGGGGAGATCCAGTGCAAGGGGCTGGGTATGGCGGTCGAGGTATTCGACGAGGAGGGCAGGCCGGTCGAGCGCGAGAAGGGCGAACTGGTCTGCACCAAGCCCTTCCCGGTCATGCCGATCGGCTTCTGGAACGACCCGGACGGCAGCAAGTACCACGCCGCGTATTTCGAGCGCTTCGACAACGTATGGTGCCACGGCGATTTCTGCGAAGTCACCGCGCACGGCGGGCTGATCATCTACGGTCGTTCGGACGCGACCCTCAATCCCGGGGGCGTGCGTATCGGTACGGCGGAGATCTACCGCCAGGTCGAGAAGCTCGAGGAGGTCGTGGAATCGATCGTCATCGGGCAGGAGTGGGAAGGCGATGTCCGTGTCGTGCTGTTCGTGAAACTGCGCGACGGACTCGCGCTCGACGAGGCGCTGGTGCAGCGGGTCAAGCGGACCATTCGGGACAACACCACACCGCGTCACGTCCCGGCCAAGGTCCTTCAGGTTGCGGACATCCCGCGTACCAAGAGCGGCAAGATCGTCGAACTGGCGGTGCGCAATGTCGTGCACGGACAGGCCGTCAGAAACGTCGAGGCGCTGGCAAACCCTGAAGCGCTGGAGCATTTTCGCGGCCGCGACGAACTTCTTGCGAAATGAGGAAACGATGATGCTGATGAACCGCGAGAGATCCGTACTGCTCGTCATCGACGTGCAGGAAAAGCTTGTCCCGGCAATCCACGATGGTCAGCGCGTGCTGGACAACTGTGTCTGGATGGCGCGTGTGGCCGAGCGCATGGGTGTCCCGGTGGTGGTGACCGAGCACTGGCCCGAAAAGATCGGCGGGACGGTCGCTACGCTCAGGGAGGCCATGAGCACGGCACACTACGTGAGCAAGGAATGCTTCTCGGCGCATGCCGATGGTCGTCTGGAGGGATGCGCGCTGGACAATCACCGCCAGGTCGTCATGTGCGGCACCGAGGCCCACGTGTGCGTCCAGCAGACTGCGCTGGACCTTCGCTGGGCCGGGCGCGACGTGTTCATCGTGGCCGATGCCTGCGGTTCGCGCGATCCGGGCAACCGCGATCGGGCCTTCGAGCGCATGCGTGGCCATGGCATCGAGATCGTCACGCGCGAGATGGTCGCATTCGAATGGCTGCAACGCGGCGGCACCGAGTTGTTCCGGGAAATCAGCAGGGATTTCATCCGCTGAGTCCGAAGGGTCGCCGGTGAGTATCTGAAAGGTGATGGAGAGGCGGATGTGATGCGTTCGATTCTCCAGTTCTGCATCTATGTGGCCGTGGCCTATGTGGCGCTAGTGGTCATGCTCTACCTGACCCAGTCGCGTCAGGTGTACTTTCCGATCCGCGATCACTCGACGACACCCGCAGCCTATGCGATGCCATACGAAGACGTGTGGTTCGCAACCGAGGACGGACTGTGGCTGCACGGATGGTTCGTTCGGGCTGACGAACCGCGGGGCGTGCTGCTGTTCTTCCACGGCAATGCGGGAAATGTCTCGCACCGGCTCGATTCCATTCGCAGCTTCCGCAACCTGGGGCTCTCGGTATTCATTGTCGACTACCGCGGTTACGGCTTGAGCGAAGGCGTACCGAGCGAGCCCGGAACCTATCTGGATGCTCAGGCCGCATGGCGCTATCTTCTGGAGGAGCGAGGCATCGCGCCACGTCACATCGTCGTATTCGGTCGCTCACTCGGTGCATCGGTTGCAGCCTGGCTTGCCGCTCGCGAGCGGCCGGGCGCCGTCATCATCGAATCGGCGTTCACCAGCGCGGTCGATCTGGGGACGGAACTCTACCCATGGCTGCCGGTGCGGCGAATGCTCAAGTTCGAGTACGACACGCGCGCCGCGGTCCGGGAAATCCACTCGCCGTTGCTCGTCGTACATAGCACCGAGGACCAGATCGTCCCTTTCCATCACGGGCAGTCGCTTTACGAGGCAGCGAACTTCCCGAAAGCGTTTCTACCCATCAGCGGAGGACACAACGACGGCTTCCTGCGCAGCCGCCCCCAGTACGAGCAAGGCGTGGGGCGTTTTCTAGACGCCTACATGCAGTGATCGGGGAGGCACGGCGGCACGTTCGCTCAAGCGGGCAACGGCTAGCCCGCCATGCGTCGATCGGGGAACCTGATCGCAAGCGTGCGATGCCGGCGTTCAATCATTGGGTATGGCTCGTTGGCCGCCATCCGCCGATCGCCTGCAATCCTGCTTTGCGATTGGCCCTGCCGGACTGCGGGCCGCCATCGTGGGTGGGGTGAAACAGACTGTCCGAGGGCCGAATCGACCCACTGGCACCTCTGGCCGTCCGTGTTCCCGCCAGCCTCCTGCCAGCGATGGTGCGCAGCGATCTGGTGCTCCCACGGCATGCCCCAGGTCTCGCGCGCATTCAGCGGCGGAATGAACTCGTGTTCGAGATCGTGCGCGTGTCCGTCATTCATTAGCGATGTCCTCATGATGCGGTCTCCTCGTCTGCCTGCGGTTCGGGTTTTGCGGCGGTCCGCAACATCGACGGCCGCCAATATGTACAGGATCATCGGGATCCTGCCGCAGTTCCATTACACTTTTTCATGATAGCCCTTTCCATCGTCGCCTGCGTGTCCGTGCGCGGCGTGGACGAGACAGGATTCAGCGAGGGCACGGCATCACGTTTCGCGGGGAAGCGCGTCAGGCCCTGGGATCGGGCAAGGGAAATTCCTGCCTGTGCCGGCGGGTCGCGAACATGTAGGCAAGCATGCCGATGGCGAGGCCCATCAACAGGTGCTTCATGGTGTGCCCGCTGACGAGCCCGTGCGTGCACTCGAACACGGCGTGATCGAGGCGGTCGCCCGCCATCGCCAGCACGAACAGCAGGTACGCGATGGCATAGAATTGGCGGCCGGTGTAGGGCGTGCGCATGGCGAGCAGGGCCGGCGGCAGCACGAACATGAAGGCATGAAGCATGAAATAAGGGCGCAGGTCGCCCCGCCCCGTCACCTCTCCGAACTGCCACCACAATACCGTCGCCGGCCCGGTCAGCACCCACAGGAAGAGCATCAGGCGCCCCGCTCGGTCAAGGCTGATCCGTTCCGCAATCAGAAGCGCGGGCAAGGCTGTGAATGCGAGACCGAGCGGCAACCGATCCCAGAACAGCCGGGTGTTGTCGGGTGCGAGGTGATACCAGGTCGATCCGATGGCGGTCAGCACGAGTGCGGCGAAGCATGTCGTCGCAAGCGTTCGTTCGCAGGCTGTGCGGAACATGTGGCCCCGCGATGCGGCATGATTCACCAGCGCCAGACCCAGCAACGCGGGCAGCAGTATCGCAAGATTGCTCGCCACGTCGGAGAAATTCGAAATGCCGAACCAACTCCGGTCGTCGACGAAGCGATGGTAATCGGGAGTCTGCGGGAGCGCAGGCAGCAGGACGAACGCAATCGCCAGGCCCAGCGCATAGCAGGGCAGCAGGAGCTTCGGGAGCAGATCGAGTGCGTTCTTCCCGAAGGTGGGGGCGGTTCTATTGGTCGGTGCCAGGTCAATTGCCTCCATGCGTTGAACGGCGCACCGGCATTCGCACCAGGCTCAAGGCCATGGCGCAACGCAGGTCGGCTCGGCATCCCGTTTACCGACTACCAGGGAGGCAATGGTTGCGATCTGTGTCGATCTCCTCCAATTGCCATCGAACATACTGCGCAGTGCGTCGAGGAACTTCAAGCTTTGCCCGGGCGGAGCGCCATCGTCACTGGCCGGTTTCGGATGCTGGCGCCTTCCAGAGCGATGCGCTCTTCGGTTATCATCGCACTTTCCCGCACCATCATTCCCATGACCAAATACGTCTTCGTTACAGGCGGTGTCGTGTCCTCTCTGGGCAAGGGCATTGCGGCAGCCTCCCTTGGGGCCATTCTCGAATCCCGTGGCATCCGGGTGACCCATCTCAAGCTCGATCCATACATCAATGTGGATCCGGGAACGATGAGTCCCTTTCAGCACGGCGAGGTTTTCGTCACCGAGGACGGCGCCGAAACCGATCTCGACCTTGGGCACTACGAGCGCTTTACCAGTGCCCGGATGAGCAAACGCAACAACTTCACCACGGGCCAGATCTACGAATCCGTGATCAAGAAGGAACGGCGCGGCGAGTACCTGGGCAAGACGGTGCAGGTCATCCCGCACATCACGGATGAGATCAAGCAGTACATCAAACGTGGCGCGGAAGGGGCGGATGTGGCGATCGTCGAGGTTGGAGGCACGGTCGGCGACATCGAGTCGCTGCCTTTCCTCGAGGCGATCCGCCAGATGGGGATCGAGGAGGGGCGCAATCACACCTGTTTCATTCACCTGACGCTGTTGCCCTACATCCCGACCGCGGGCGAACTGAAGACCAAGCCGACCCAGCATTCGGTGAAGGAACTGCGCGAGATCGGCATTCAGCCTGACATCCTGCTGTGCCGCGCGGACCGCTCCATCCCGGTGGACGAGCGGCGCAAGATCGCGCTGTTCTGCAACGTCATGCCGGAAGCGGTCATCGAATGCCTCGACGCCGACTCGATCTACAAGATTCCGGGGATGCTGCATGATCAGATGATCGACGAGATCGTCTGCCACAAGCTCGATATCCTCGCTCGCGCCGCCGACCTGAGTGTCTGGGACAAGCTCGTGCACGTGCTCGGACATCCGAAACACTCGGTCGACATCGCCTTCGTCGGCAAGTATGTCGATCTGACCGAATCGTACAAATCGCTGATCGAAGCCCTAAACCACGCCGGGATGCATACCGAGAGCAGGGTGAAGATTCATTACATCGACTCGGAGGACATCGAGCGCGAAGGGACCTCGGTACTCGACACGATGGATGGCGTTCTGGTCCCCGGCGGGTTCGGCAAGCGGGGCACCGAAGGCAAGATCGCGGCCATTCGTTTCGCGCGCGAACAGAAGGTGCCCTATCTGGGCATCTGCCTTGGAATGCAGCTCGCGGTCGTCGAGTTCGCACGCGATGTAGCCGGTATGGCGAACGCCCATTCGACCGAGTTCGACATCGATACGCCGCATCCCGTGATCGGATTGATCACCGAGTGGCAGGATCGGACCGGCAAGCTCGAAAGGCGCTCGGCCGAATCGGACCTCGGCGGGACGATGCGCCTGGGCGGGCAGACCTGCCGTCTCGTCGAAGGGTCTCTCGCTCGCGAAATCTACGGGTCGGACGAGATCGTCGAACGACACCGCCATCGCTACGAGGTGAACAACACCCTCCTGCCAGAACTCGAGCGCAAGGGCTTGCGCGTATCCGGCCGCGCCGAAGGCACCGGCCTTTGCGAGATCATCGAACTGCCGGATCATCCGTGGTTCGTGGGCTGCCAGTTCCACCCGGAGTTCACTTCCAACCCTCGCAAGGGTCATCCTTTGTTTACCGCCTATCTCAGGGCCGCGCTGGCGAACCGTACTCTGACCAGGGAAGCGAGGGAAGCATCGTGAAACTGTGCGGATTCGACGTCGGTCTGGACAAACCCATGTTCCTGATTTCGGGGCCATGCGTGGTCGAATCGCGCGAGATGGCGCTCGATACCGCGGGCCGACTGAAGGAGATCTGCACTGAGCTAGGGATCCCGTTCATCTACAAGTCCTCCTACGACAAGGCCAATCGCAGTTCGGGGAAATCCTATCGCGGACTGGGCATGGAGAAGGGGCTCGAGATCCTTGCCGAAGTTCGGAGCAAGATCGGTGTTCCGGTGCTGACCGACGTCCACACCGTTGATGAGATCGCCATGGTGGCAGCCGCGGTGGACGTGCTGCAGACGCCGGCCTTCCTTTGTCGACAGACGGATTTCATCCATGCCGTGGCAGCCACCGGAAAGCCGGTAAACATCAAGAAGGGGCAGTTTCTCGCGCCGGGCGACATGAAACAGGTCGTCGCCAAAGCGCGCGAGGCGGCGGGTGGAGCGGACACCATCATGGTGTGCGAGCGGGGCGTTTCGTTCGGTTACAACAACCTTGTCTCCGACATGCGCAGCCTTGCAATAATGCGGGAGACCGCTTGCCCGGTGGTATTCGACGCGACCCATTCGGTACAGTTGCCTGGCGGACAGGGGACCTCGTCCGGCGGGCAGCGCGAATTCGTGCCTGTACTCGCGCGTGCCGCGGTTGCGGTGGGGGTGGCGGGCGTGTTCATGGAGTCCCACCCGAACCCCGAGAAGGCCCTCTCCGATGGCCCGAACGCCTGGCCGCTCGGGCGCATGAAGGCACTGCTCACGACCTTGCGCGACATCGATGCGTTGGTCAAGGCTCAGGGCTTCCTGGAAACGGAATGATGATGCGATGTCATGCAGCGTGACTCGGGAAATGATAGCGTTATGAACAAGCCGGCCTATCTGGTGGTCGATGCGCGCGTCACCGACCCGGAGAGGATGCCGCAGTATCGCGAACTGGCCGGCATTGCGGTGGCGAACTATGGTGGGCGCTATCTGGTGCGTGGCGGAATGGTGGAATCCCTCGAAGGGGATTGGCGACCCGAGCGCATCGTGATCGTGCAGTTCGATTCTGCGCAGGCGGTCAGGCGCTTCTATGACTCGCCCGAGTACCGGGCTGCACGTGACGCGCGCGACGGCGCGGCAGCGTTCGACATGCTGCTCGTCGAGGGTTATTGACCATGAGTCGAACACGAGAAGCCCCGCAATCCGGGCCGGCATGGACCAGACACTTGAAATCGGAGTCGAAGGCTCCGGCGAAACATCGTGTGGAAGCCTCGGTTTTCAGAGCAGAGCGACTCATCACCAATTCGAAACAGAGACAGGAACAGCCATGAGTGCAATCGTTGATGTCATTGCCCGCGAAATTCTCGATTCGCGCGGCAACCCCACGGTCGAAGCCGACGTGCTGCTCGAGTCGGGGGTGATGGGCCGTGCTGCCGTGCCGTCAGGCGCCTCCACCGGAACGCGCGAAGCGGTCGAATTGCGCGATGGCGACTCCGCCCGCTATCTCGGCAAGGGTGTGCAGCGGGCGGTCGAGAACGTCAATACCGAGATTTCCGAGGCGATCATCGGTCTCGACGCCGAGGAGCAGACCTTCATCGATCGCACCCTGATCGAGCTCGACGGCACCGAGAACAAGTCGCGCCTCGGCGCGAATGCGGTACTGGCGGTGTCCATGGCTGTCGCTAAGGCCGCTTCGGAAGAGGCCGGTCTTCCGCTTTACCGCTACTTCGGAGGCTCCGGGCCAATGACCATGCCGGTGCCGATGATGAACGTCATCAACGGCGGGGCGCACGCGAATAACAGCCTCGACATCCAGGAATGCATGATCATGCCGGTGTCGATGACGAGCTTCCGTGAGGCGCTGCGCTGCGGAGCCGAGGTTTTCCACCACCTGAAGAAGCTCACCGACAAGCGCGGCTATCCGACTACGGTCGGTGACGAGGGGGGCTTCGCACCCAATGTCGGCGGGACAGAGGAAGCGCTCAACCTGATTCAGGAGGCGATCTCGGCCGCCGGATACGAACCGGGCACGGATGTCGTGCTGGCACTGGACTGCGCAGCCTCGGAGTTCTACCGGAACGGGCAGTATGTCCTCGCCGGAGAGGGACTGACCCTGTCGTCCGAGGGTTTTGCCGACTATCTGGCGACCTTGGCCGATCGCTTCCCGATCGTCTCCATCGAGGACGGCATGGCCGAAGACGACTGGGCTGGCTGGAAGACGCTCACGGACAAACTGGGGCGCAGAGTCCAGCTTGTGGGCGACGATCTGTTCGTGACCAACACCGAGATACTCGCCCAAGGTATCGAGCAGGGGATCGCCAACTCGATTCTGATCAAGATCAACCAGATCGGCACGCTGTCGGAGACGTTCGCAGCGGTCGAGATGGCCAAGCGTGCAGGTTATACCTCGGTGATTTCGCACCGCTCGGGCGAGACAGAAGATTCCACCATTGCCGACATTGCCGTGGGCCTCAACGCGATGCAGATCAAGACCGGCTCCCTGTCCCGATCGGACCGCATCTCGAAGTACAACCAGCTGCTGCGGATCGAAGAGGATCTCGGTGATACGGTGAGTTATCCGGGCAAACGCGCATTCTACAATCTGCGGGCACGATGAGTGACGCAGGGCCGGTGGCCGACTGCGGGCCGTAGTGATGTGGACATGGGGCCGGCGGGCTGACTGCCGGCCTTTTTTCGAATGGATGTCTGAGCTTCGACGATGCGCTGGCCCGTGATCATTCTTGCCGTGCTGGTCGTCGCGCTCCAGTACCCGCTGTGGCTGGGGAAGGGCGGTTGGCTGCGCGTCTGGGAAGTGGATCGCCAGTTGCAGGCGCAGCGCGACATCACTCATCAACTCGAACAGCGCAACGCCGGTCTCGAGGCCGAGGTGCGCGATCTCAAGTCCGGCAACGAGGCGATCGAGGAGCGTGCCCGTTTCGATCTCGGTCTCACCAAGCCCGGCGAGGTGTTCGTTCATACGCCCCAGGACGAGACGTCACCCCGCTGACGCGATGAGGGTCGTCTGGCGCGTAGGAGCAGACGGTACGGAAACTCGCTTCAGTTGGACGCGATCAGCGTGCGCGCACCGTCGATGCGGGGCCGGAAGTAGTTATTGTGGAGACTTTCGATGCGTACCTGCCCGCGGCTCGACGGGGCGTGGACGAATCGGCCCTCACCCATGTAGATGCCCATGTGCGAGTGACGCCGGTTCAGCGTATTGAAGAACACGAGGTCGCCAGGCCGCAGCTCCGAGACGGCGATCGGCCGTGTGATCTGCGCGATGCTGGCAGCATTGTGCGGAAGCCGGCGGCCGCTGACCTGTTCAACGATGTAGCTAACCATCCCGCTGCAGTCGAGACCGGCCTCGGGATTGCGCCCACCGAACGTATAGCCGGTCCCGAGCAGACCCAGCGCATACATGACCACTTCGCTGGCATCGTCCCCATTGTCGAGAACGAAGTAGCTGCGCTCCCCGGGTCCCGGCGACATCGTTTGCGAGGATGGTGCGAGGATGGTCTGCGTCGCCAACTGCCGTGAACCACATCCGCTGATCACGACCGATATCAGCATGGCGATCATCATTATCGTGAGTCGCATTGTCGGGCGAGGAATCGTCATTGCCCGAACGATAATGCAATTGTGCGTCAGGCGTCCAGCCAGAAGGTGACCGGGCCGTGATTGACGAGCGAGACGAGCATCTCGGCTCCGAAGCGGCCCGTCTCGACGACGGGATGTTCGCGTCGGGCATGTTCCGCAAGTTGCATGAACAGTCGTTGGGCCAGTTCCGGTGCGGCCGCGGTCGAGAAGCCCGGCCGTGTGCCCTTGCGCGTGTCTGCTGCCAGGGTGAATTGCGGTACCAGGAGCAGTCCGCCGGAGACCTCACGCAGGGACAGGTTCATCCTGTCGTCGGAATCCTGGAAGATGCGGTAGCCGAGCAGCCGCTCCAACATGCGGTTCACGTTGCGATCGGTGTCGTCGCGCTGCACGCCGATCAGCGCCAGCATGCCGCGCCCGATGCGTCCGATGCACTCGTCTGCGACGCTGACCTCGGCCGTACGGACCCTCTGGATCAGCGCGATCAAATCCTTGCGCCTGGTCAGTCGAGAAGTTCGATCGTGCCGCTGACGCTCACCACGATCTCGCTTTCGCCGCCCTCGAGCGGTGCTGGTGCGGACTCTGCCATCATCGCAGTCGATCGCATCATCGGATAGACGGGCTGCTGGCCTCCACCATAGTTGACCGCCAGACTGCGGATCCGATAGCGCTTGCCCAGCGTCTCGGCGATGCGCTGTGCGCGTGCCTCGAATGCACGAATCGCATCGGTAGCCGCCTGATCGGCCGTACTCGCCCGCGTTTCCGGCGCCGGCTGCATGATCAGGCTAGTGACCGCGAGTGTCTCCTGGAGTTTTCCCAGAAGCTCGGAAAGCGCGGGGATATCGCGGCTCTCGAGCGCGATCGAGGAGCGCATGCGCCAGGCCTCGATGTGCTGGCCGTTCTTCGAATGGACTGGCCAGGTGCTGATTCCGGAGGTACTCGCCTTCACGCCGGGAAACTTGCGTGTCAGTTCGAGTGCCGCGGCAATCTCGCGGTTGACTGTGGTGGCGAGCGCAGCAGGGCTCCTGTCGGTCGCCTCGAAATAGGCCGTCGCACGCGCAAGGTCGTTGGGTGCAGAACGGTTCGCTTCGGCCGAGAGATCGACCGTGGGAAGCATCTTGGCGTCCTGTGCGTAGACTGGCGAGACGGCGAAGCCGATCGCGAGCAGCAGCGCAGGAATGAGCAGGAAGCGCAGTGTGGGAAGGGTCATGGCATGCAACCGTCGATGAGTCGAATTGCGCACGAGTTTACCGTCAATGCAGTTCGGGTGACGCCATTCGCATGTAAGGCCTTGTAAGCGCCGTCCTTATCTGCCCCGGGGAGGCGGCGCGATATGCCGCGCACTGGTGGCATACAGACGTGCGTTCTCGACGTAGCTCGCGGCATTCGTGATCAGCCCGGCGACGTCCTCGTCGGAAAGCTCGCGGATGATGCGCCCCGGCGATCCGACCACGAGTGACCGGTCCGGAATGGTCTTCCCTTCCGGAATGAGGGTGTTGGCACCGATGATGCAGTGTTTTCCGATCGTCGCATGGTTGAGCACGACCGCGTTGATGCCGATCAGTGTTCCATCGCCAACGGTGCAGCCATGAAGCATGGCCATGTGCCCCACCGTGACGTTGGCCCCGATGAGCAGGGGCACACCTTCGTCGTTGTGAAGGATGGCGCCGTCCTGGATATTGGTGTTGTCGCCGATCACGATCGGATCGTTGTCGCCGCGAATCACCACGTTATACCAGATGCTCACGTTACGGCCCGCTTCGACGCGGCCGATCACGGTTGCATTGTCGGCGACCCAGCAGCCCTCGCCGAAAACGGGATTACGGTCGCCCAGCGCGTATATCGCCATGCCAATATGTCTCTGTTCGGGGTTTGCGGAAAGCGGCGCCATCATAGCAAGACGACGGGGTCCCGTGGGGCGCGCCGGAAGATCCGGTCCTGCGCACGCAGTCGTGTTCGGGATGGTACGATGCACGCTGTCGCCGAATCCTCAACAACCCATGCTCAGCTATCGCCACGCATTCCATGCCGGCAATCATGCCGACGTGCTCAAGCATTTCGTGCTGATCGCCATCCTCGACTACTACTGTCGGAAGGAAAAACCATGGTGGTTCATCGATACCCACGCCGGCGCGGGGTGCTATTCGCTGGAGAGTGTCCACGCGGAGAGGACCGCGGAGTACGAGGATGGTATCGGCCGCCTGTGGAATCGTGACGACCTGCCCGACGCGTTCACGCCCTATCGGGATGCCGTCGCTCAGTTCAATCCCCACCGCGGACTGACCTTCTACCCCGGCTCTCCGGCGCTTGCGATGACGCGGCTGCGCGATCAGGACAGGATGCGCCTGTTTGAACTGCATCCGACCGACGAAGTCGCGCTGCAGCGCACCTTTTCGCGCGATGCAGACCGCGTCCAGATCCGCAAGGGCGACGGGTTCTCCGGCCTGCGGGGGCTGTTGCCGCCGCCGAGTCGACGGTCGATCGTGTTGATCGATCCGTCCTACGAAGTGAAGGAGGATTACCGTCGGGTGGTCGAGGTTCTCGATGATTCGCTGCGACGTTTTGCCGAAGGCACCTACATCGTGTGGTACCCCCTGCTTGCACGGCCCGAGGCGCGCCGCCTGCCGGAGCGCCTGGCCGCCATCGGTGGCGGGGGAAGCTGGCTGGACGTTCGACTCGTGGTACGGCGGCCCGAACCCAACGGTGCCGGGATGTTCGGTAGCGGACTGTACGTGATCAACCCGCCGTGGACGCTTCCCGCGGCGCTCGAAGCGGTCATGCCGTGGCTGGTATCGAATCTGGGGATCGATGACGGCGCGGCGTTCGATCTGGAGCACCACATAGAATGAACGGAGCCGACGACCTGCACGAAATCCGCGATCGCCTGAGGGCCTTCGCGGCGGAACGCGACTGGGAGCGCTTTCACACTCCGAAGAATCTTGCGATGGCGCTCGCGGGCGAAACCGGCGAGGTGCTCGAACACTTCCAGTGGCTCACCGCGGAGGCCTCGCGGGCGCTCGCCGAAGAGCAAAGGGAGGAAGTTGCGCTCGAACTGGCGGACGTCCTGTGCTATCTGGTGCGGCTTGCCGACGTGCTGAACATAGACCTCGCCGATGCGACCTGGCGCAAGCTCGCGATCAATGCCGAGCGCTATCCAGCCGACAAGGCCCGCGGGCGCGCAGACAAATACAACAAACTCTGAAGATTCCCTCGCTTCCGGCAACGACCCGATTGGGTTACGGACATATTTCTGAAACAATAGCGCCTTTGATCTTCCGGAAGGTCGTGCGTGGAACTCAAGCACATCAGCGAGCTTGAAAAGGCGACGAAGAAGGGCAGGGTGGAGCTTTTCCGCCTTGGCATCGGCCTGTTCTTCATTATCGGGGTAATGCTGTACGCAGTGGCCCGGGGGGAAGCCCAAGGCAGCATGTTCATCGTGATTGCCGCAATGATCGGCGGCTACATGGCGATGAACATCGGTGCCAACGACGTGGCCAACAACGTCGGCCCCGCAGTAGGTTCCAAAGCGCTCACGCTTGGTGGCGCACTGCTCATCGCGGCGATTTTCGAGGCCGCGGGAGCGATCATAGCCGGCGGCGAGGTGGTCGGCACCATCCGCAGTGGAATCATCGACCCCGGGCAGATTCCGGATGCCGACACTTTCGTATGGGTCATGATGGCGGCCCTGCTGGCAGCGGCACTGTGGCTTAATCTTGCGACAGCGTTCGGCGCGCCGGTGTCGACGACGCATTCGATCGTCGGTGCCGTGCTCGGAGCCGGCATCGCATCCAGCGGATTCGCGATCGCCAACTGGGATACGGTGGGGCGAATTGCCGCGAGCTGGGTCATTTCACCGGCGATGGGCGGATTCATCGCAGCGGGCTTTCTGTACCTGATAAAGCGCACCATCACCTACAAGTCGGATCTTCTCGCGGCGGCGCGTGTGACGGTACCCTACCTGGTCGGCGTCATGGCGTTCGCGTTCGGCACATACCTGATGCTCAAGGGGCTGAACCGCATCTGGAGCGTCAGTTTCGGGCAGGCAGTGGGCGTCGGGTTCGCCTCCGCCGTGATCGTGTTCCTGCTGGTCAGGCCAGCCGTTGCAAGGCGATCGGCCATTCTGGCAAATTCCAAGGAAGGGGTGAACCAGTTGTTCACCGTTCCGCTGATCTTCGCTGCCGCACTGCTCAGTTTCGCCCATGGCTCGAACGATGTGGCCAATGCCGTGGGGCCGCTTGCGGCAATCGTGGAGGTCGTCAGTTCCGGCTCAGGCGAAATTGCCCGCGCTGCCCCGATCCCCCTGTGGGTCATGGTCGTCGGCGGGATCGGCATCGCCGTCGGTCTGTGGCTGTTCGGTCCCCGCGTGATCCGCACCGTGGGTTCGGAGATCACGGAACTCGACAAGATGCGCGCCTTCTGCATCGCCATGGCGGCCACGATCACCGTCATCATCGCCAGTCAGTTCGGGATACCGGTGAGTACGACGCATGTGGCAGTCGGCGCCGTGTTCGGTGTCGGCTTCCTGCGCGAGTATCTCAAGAGCAGCTACGCGCGCATGCTCGACGACATCAAGGCCCACCACCCGGAAGGCGATCAGGAGGCCATCGATCTGTTCCTGCAGCGCTTCTCCAAGGCAACCATCGACCAGAAGGGGGTGATGCTGCGCGAGCTCAAGCAACGGTCGAAGAAGCAGCTCGATCCGGCACACTTCTCCAAGACCGAGCGCAAGGGGCTGCGCAAGGTCTATCGGCAGGAACTCGTGAAACGTTCGCAGCTGCTACGGATTGTCGCAGCATGGCTGGTGACGGTGCCCGCTTCGGCGCTCATGGCGGCATTCCTCTTCTTCACGATCAAGGGCATGCTGAGCTCGTGAGGCCTGGCGCCGCCCATGCTCACTTTCGAAACTATCGTATTCGTCGCGCTCGGGTCCATCGCGTGGCTGTGGTATGACACCATCCGGGCGCGTGAAGTGGGCGTCAGGGCTGCGCGTGAAAGCTGCGCCCGCGAAGGTGTCCAGTTGCTCGACGACACCATCGCGTTCCGTTCTCTGCGCCTGGCGAGGAACGACAAAGGGCACATGGCGCTCCGACGCGTCTACGATTTCGAGTACTCCGGATCCGGCAACGATCGATACCGGGGATCGGTGATGCTTCTGGGGGACGAGGTCGTGATGCTCGATGTCAGCGAACATCGCGCCGGACGCCTCTTCATGTGAGACGGATCCCTGCTTGAACGTCTCCGGATTGTGGCGTCTAATCGATGCGTATCGTGTTGCCTGCCCGGGACGGACGGGATCGGTGGGTTTTCGCGAAGGGAGAACGAGATGGACCGGATGATGCTGCTCGCAGGTCGGACCCTGGGCGTGCTGGGTCTCGCGATATGCGCGTTCGCCGTGATTGCGCGCATTGCCGGCAATTACTGGATTCGCGGCGTCGAATTGGGCTCGCTGCTTCAGGTCGGCATCGCCGGCATCGCGGCCGGCTGTTTCATGCTGTTGTGGGCGCTGACGCAAAGGCGAAATTGAATGCAGGCGACATGCGCGCCGTCAGCTATCGTCCGAAGCCCTGGAAACTGCGCAGAAATTCGCTGCGCAACTGATCGGAGCGTTCGAACTCGCCGCTGAAGGCCTGGGTTATGACCCGCTCGTCGCCGCGCCGATCCTCGCCCAGTAGCAGGCACAACTGCTCGGCCTCGATCACGCACGCCGCGCCGCGCGCGCGTCCATGCTTCATCAGCGCATCGGCGATGTCGCGCGTCATCCATTCCTGGTAAGTGAAACGATGTCCAATCGCGTCGACCATGCGCGCGATACGGCCGAAGCCATGCAGGCGCCCGCCCGGAAGGTAGGCCACGTGCGCGACGCCCCGGAACGGCACGAGGTGGTGCGGACACACGCCATGCACCGCGATTCCTCGAATCACCACCATGTCGGCGCGTGGGTCCTGGAAACCTTCGCCCAACGCTTCAGCCGGATCCAGGTCGTAACCACCCAGGAGGCGGCGTTGCCACAGTTCCCGCACCCGTTGCGCCGTTCGCCCCGTGTGTGCGCCCTCTGGCGCAACACCGCAGGCCTTCAGCAGGTCGATCACCGCAAGCTCGAACGCTGCAGGATCGAACGACGCTGTGCGCGGGATTCCGATTGCCGTATCCGGATGGACAGGGGCGGGATGGTCGTGGTCGTGTTCGGTTCGTTTGGTCATGAACGCGTTCCGGCATTGGTTCGTGTCTATGCTACACGTAGAGTCCCGACGCTGTCGTGCGTGGATCGGGTCGTCAAAAGGCACTTGAGTTATTTGCTGCAATGCAGCATCATGCCGGCACGCACGTTCAATCAGCAAACGCTGAAGTTCTCGATGACACGAAACAGCTACATCTTTCTTGACTTTGACGGTGTCGCCCATCCCTGGGGCGAGACCGAGGATTTTCGTTGCCTGCCGCTCATCGAGACCGTCGTGCGCGCGCATGAAGAGGCACGGATCGTCATTTCGGCGGACTGGCGGATGCTTTTCTCGATGTCGGAACTGCTGCAGCACTTCGCCGAAGACATCCGTCCGCGCATCGTCGGTACGACACCTCATCTCGTTCCCCGACGCGGCACGGACCTGCATGGCCTGCGCGAGCGCGAAGCCTTGTCGTGGCTGTCGCAGCACGAAGCCGACGTGGGGAAAGTCGCATGGTGTGCGATCGACGACGCGCCAGGCAACTGGCTGACCCGCTCGCGATTGATTCTCACGGATTTCAAGCGCGGCTTCACCGAAGAGGACGCTGCCCATCTTCACCGCATGCTCGAGTCGTTCGCCGCCGGTACACATCTCGAGGCACCGATCCCGTCTGCATCCCTGCTCAACTGGGGCTGAGGCGCTCGACCAGACGAAACTGCCGTTCAGTTGCGTCGGCCATCATCGTCCGGATTCATTGAGACCACAGCGGCGGCTCTTGCATCAGCGCGACCTGCTCGCGCAACTCCAGGATCCGGTCCTGCCAGTAGTGCTGCGTGTTGAACCACGGAAAGGCGGACGGGAAGGCCGGATCGTTCCAGCGCCGCGCGATCCACGCAGCGTAGTGGAGCAGGCGCAAGGTGCGAAGGGCTTCGATCAGGTGCAGTTCGCGTGTAGAGAAGTCGTGAAAGTCCTCGTATCCGGCAAGGATGTCACCGAGTTGCGCCCCCATTTCGTGCCGGTCACCGGAAAGCAGCATCCACAAATCCTGGACTGCCGGCCCCATGCGGCTGTCGTCGAAATCGACGAACTGTGGTCCCGGGGGATCGCCCGCTTCGTTCCAAAGCACGTTGCCGCAATGACAGTCGCCGTGAAGCCGGATAGCCGCGACCGAACCGGCACGGTCGAAGCAGTGGCGCACGCTGTCGAGCGCCTGGTCAGCCGTGCTGCGCCATGCCGGCAGGATGTCCCCGGGGATGAAATCGTGCGCGAGCAGCCAGTCGCGCGGCTCCTCACCGAAGGTCGCAATGTCGAGGGCGGGACGGGCGCGGTAGACGGAGAGTGCCCCGACCGCGTGGATGCGCCCGAGAAAGCGACCCATCCATTCGCGTGTGTGCGGTGCATCCAGCTCCGGTGCTCGCCCGCCGACACGCCGGAAAAGAGCGAAGCGCTGCCCGCCGAAGCAATGCAGGGTCGCGCCGCTGATGCGCTCGGGTGCGACGACCGGAATCTCCCGCTCGGCCAGTTCGGTGGCAAAGGCATGCTCTTCCTCGATTGCCGCGTCGCTCCAACGGTTCGTACGGTAGAACTTCACCACCATGGGCGCGGCACCTTCCATGCCCACCTGATACACCCGGTTCTCGTAGCTGTTGAGCGCGAGCATGGTGCCATCCGGCTCGAGGCCGATGGACTCGAGTGCGTCGAGGATCAGATCGGGAGTCAGCGATGCGAAGGGCGTATCGGTCATGGCATCGTACGTCGCCGAAGCTTGTAAGGCGTTCATTGTCGCAGGAAAAGCACGGCGTGAGCGACGTCCGGCGGTCGCGGACGGTGGGCACGCGACGGACCGGCGCCTGAAGCGTGTCACAATAAGCGTTTTTTCAGGCGGGCATCCATGACTTCGCAAGACCGCGACAGTGCCACCGCTGCAATCCCCAACGACAATCTGGCCCAACTGGTGGGATCGGAGGATCAGCGGACGGCTGCGCACATGGCTCAGGACACCTTCGCGCGCATCTTCCGGCTGACCCTGACCGAGGACGACGAAGGGCGTGCGCGCGGCGTCAACGAACTGAGCGATGCCATACGGCAATGGGCCGACGCGGATGCAACCGAGGAATCCGCTTCGTTGCGGCTGGCGCTGCTGCTGTCCGGGCTCGACCAGTGGGGCGTGGCCTACAGCCGCGCCTTCGGTCTGCAGGCGATTCCCGGTCTGACCGAACTGGTCGGTACGCTGCGTACCGAACTCGATCCGCAGGCGGAGGCTCGCTTCGAGCAGCAGTATGGTGCGATCGAGGCTGCCGAAGGCAACGCGATCGACTTCAAGATCGAACTGCGGCGCGGCATCCACCTCGCACTGTGGCACGCGATGATTGCCTCGGACGACCGCGAGCAGGCGACGCAGATTCTCACCCAGCTCGGCGGGATGCTGTTCTCGCTGGTCAGGCTGATGCCCGAACTCGGATGGCGTCTGGTAGCCGATGCTCTGGCCAACATCCAGATCCACTGCCTGGCCGAAGGGCTCGCAACGGACGGGCTGGCGCGCGAAATGACCGAGAGCCTGTTCGCGGCCCTTGCGCAGGAGCTGCCCGCAGAAAGGCGCGATCTGATCATGGCGCATTCGGCGCGATCGGTACTTGCCTGGCAGGAAGCTCGCCGTACGCCTCCCGGGCAGATTCACTGACCATGGCACTCAAGGCGACAATCTACAAGGCCGAGCTTTCGATTGCCGACCTGGATCGCAACTACTACGCGGAGCACAACCTCACCCTCGCCCGCCATCCGTCCGAGACCGACGAACGCATGATGGTGCGCCTGCTTGCCTTCGCGCTCTTCGCCGACGAAGCGCTGACCTTCGCCAAGGGACTATGTGTCGACGACGAGCCTGACCTGTGGCAGCGCGACCTGACCGGCGCCATCGAGCGCTGGATCGACGTCGGCCAACCCGACGAGAAGTGGATCCGCAAGGCGTCTGGACGTTCGGTGGAGGTGGTGGTCGTCAGCTTCGGCCGTGCCGCCGACATCTGGTGGAACGGCATCCGCACCAAACTCACCCGACTGACCAACCTGCGCGTGTTGAATCTCGCCCCTGATACCGCTCCGGCCCTCGCAGCCCTGACCGATCGCGGCATGCGGCTGCAATGCACGATCCAGGACGGGCAGGTGTGGGTCACCAACGGGCAGGAGACCGTGCTGGTCGAACCCGTGACCCTGGTCGGGTGACCGCTGCATGAGAATCACGGCTGCGACACTCTACGTCTGGCTGTTGGGTCTCGCCACCCTCGTCCTGACCGCAAGCCTGATCCGGTATCTTGCGCCGCTCGGTACGGACGTCGTGGCGCTGCAACTGGCCTTCCATCCGCCGAACTTTGGCCACATCGTCCATTCCTGGTCACCTGACGAGCTGCACCGCTATCGCCAGCACCTTCCTTTCGCCTTCGCTCTGGCGCTGTCCTACGGCACCTTTGGCTACCTGCTCGCCACCCGCACGCCGTTCTTCACCCGCCTCCGGCTCGGCTGGCGCCGCTTCGCGAAGTGGTCGCTGCCGCTCGCCGCGATCAGTGACGCGGGCGCGAACGCGCTCCACCTGTGGCTCACGGCGGCGCCGCGCTTCGGCCTTCCGACCGTGTACGCCACATCGGCCGGACTGTCGCTATTCAAGTGGGGGATGCTGATCGGTTTCGCGCTGGCGACGATCCATGCACTCGCGAAGGCTGCGGAGTAAGCGCGGATCAATGAATCAATGGGGCAGCACGCCTGTGAATCCGCTTGAAGACGACTGTCGATCTCACGCGCTCACGTGATCGCGGACAAAGGCTTCCAGCACTTCGCGCAAATCCGGCTTTCCGGCTTCTTCCAACTCATAACGCACCCGAACCGTCGGCCGGTCGATCCGGATCACCCGGTTCAGATCCACCGGGGTGCCGATCACGACCGTGTCGCAGTCGGTCGCGTTGATCGTGGCCTGCAGGTCTTCGAGCTGCTGTGCGCCGTATCCCATGGCCGGCAGGACGGGGCCGATGTCGGGCCACTTCTCGTAGGTCGTCGCTATGCGGCCGACGGCGTGAGGGTGGGGATCGACGATCTCGGCGGCATGATGGCGGCGGGCGGCGAGGGTGCCGGCGCCGATGCGCATCTCGCCGTGGGTGAGGGTGGGGCCGTCCTCGACGACCAGCACGCGCTTGCCGGTGACACGCTCGGGATGGTCGAGCGTGAGTGGTGAAGCGGCAAGTACGATGCGCGCGTTCGGATTCACGCGAGCGACGTTTTCACGCACGGTCTTTACACCGTTCTCGGGAGCGGTGTCGACCTTGTTGATGACGACGACGTCGGCCAGGCGCAGGTTCACCTCGCCGGCGTAGTACGACAGCTCGTGCCCGGCACGGTGGGGGTCGGCTACGGTGATCGTGAGGTCGGGGCGATAGAAGGGGAAGTCGTTGTTGCCGCCGTCCCAGACGATGACGTCGCAGCCCTTCGGATCGGATTCGGCGGCGCGGAGAATGTCGGCGTAGTCGACGCCGGCATAGACGACCGTGCCGCGCTCGATGTGCGGCTCGTACTCCTCCATCTCCTCGACGGTGCAGTGCTGCCGCGCGAGGTCGTCGAGCGCGGCGAAGCGCTGCACCCGCTGTGCGACGAGATCGCCGTAGGGCATGGGGTGGCGCACGACGACGACCCGCAGGCCACGTGCCGCGAGGTCGGCGACGATGCGCCGGCAGGTCTGGCTCTTGCCGGCGCCGGTGCGCGTGGCGACGACCGCGATGAGCGGCTTCGTGCTTTCGAGCATGGTCGAATCCGGCCCCGCGAGCAGGAAATCGGCACCGGCCGCGTTCACCACCGCGCTCGTCGCCATCACTTTCGCGTAGGAGACGTCGCTGTAGGCGAACATGCACTGATCGACCTGCAGTTCGCGGATCAACCGCGGCAGTTCGGCCTCGGGATGGATGGGAATGCCCTCGGGATAGCGCGGGCCGGCGAGTTGCGGGGGATAGCGGCGGTCGTCGATATCGGGGATCTGCGCGGCGGTGAAGGCGACGACGCGCACCGCCGGGTCGTCGCGACAGCACACGTTGAAGTTGTGGAAATCCCGCCCCGCGGCGCCGAGGATGATCAGCCTGCGCTCGTCCGGCATGCGTCGGTCTCCTGAACGGTAGTGTTTCCGGCACGGGCACGACGACATGCCTTCGGGCCGGAGGGGATAGAATAGCCGCGATTGTCGCACCCTGCGTGCGCACACCTCGAACGGAGCTTCATCGTGGACCTCGCGAGCCAGTTTCTGATCATCTTCGTGCTCATCGCGCTGTCGGCCTGGTTGTCGATCTCCGAGATCTCGCTGGCCGCCTCGCGCAAGATCAAGCTGCGCGTGCTCGCGCAGCAGGGCAACGTCGCAGCCGGCCAGGTACTGCATCTTCAGGAGCATCCCGGCCACTTCTTCACCGTCGTGCAGATCGGCCTCAACGCGGTCGCGATTCTCGGTGGGATCGTCGGCGAGTCGGCACTTGCGCCGTCGCTGGCGGAACTCATCGGCCTGATCTACGACGGCGAGCGGCTGGCGTCGATCAGCTCGGTGTGCGCTTTCGTGCTGGTCACGTCGCTGTTCGTGCTGTTCGCCGACCTGGTGCCGAAGCGGCTGGCAATGGCCTCGCCCGAGAAGGTCGCCGTCGTCATCGTGGGGCCGATGCGCTTTTGCGTGTCCGTGTTCATGCCTCTGGTGTGGCTGTTCGACGGTTTCGCGAACTGGCTGTTCCGCATGCTGAAGCTGCCGCACGTGCGCCCTGAGGACATCACTTCGGAGGAAATCGTCGCGATGGCCGACGCAGGTGCACAGGCGGGCGCGCTGCTGCGCCAGGAGCATCAGCTGATCGCGAACGTGTTCGAACTCGACGAGCGCACCGTGACGTCGGCGATGACGCCGCGCGACGGCGTGGTGTTCTTCACCCTCGACGAGGCCGAGGAGAGTATTCGCACCAAACTCGCGCAGCATCCCCATGGCAAGTTTCCGGTGTGCGAGAGTACGATCGACAGCGTGGTCGGATACATCAACGCCAAGGACGTGTTCGCGCGCATCCTGTCGGGGCAGAAACTGAGCCTGCTGGCCGATCCGGTGATGCGCGAGGCGCTGGTGATACCGGACACGATCACGCTGTTCGAGGCGCTGGAGCGGTTCCGCGCGGCGCGGGAGGATTTCGCGCTGATCGTCAACGAATATGCGCTCATCGTCGGCCTGCTGACGCTGCAGGACGTGATGAATACGGTCATGGGCGATCTGGGCAGCGCGGTCGAGGAAGACCTCATCGTCAAGCGCGACGAGGCGTCGTGGCTGATCGACGGGGCGACGCCGGTGGAGGACGTGATGCAGGCGCTGGCGATCGACGTGTTCGAAGGCAGCGAGAGCTACGAGACCATTGCCGGCTTCATGATGTACATGCTGCGCAAGGTGCCCAAGCGTACGGATTCGGTCGTGTATCGCGGCTACAAGTTCGAGGTCGTGGACATCGACAACTACCGCATCGACCAGCTGCTGGTGACGCGTGCGGCCGACGCCACACCGGCAGGCGCGGTGGAGACGGACTGAGCCCGGTCAGGGCGACAGGCGGTGCCACACCAGGCAGCGGTTGTTGGCCGGCATCGCCCGATCCTCGGCGAGTTCGAATCCGATCGACCGTGCCAGTGCATCCACGGCTTCGAAGTCGCGGATCGCGCGATGCTGCGCCATGGCCTGCAGCGAGGCTTCGAATTCCGCGTTGCTCGCGCTCGTATGGGAACCGCCGTACTTGAACGGGCCGTACACGATCAGGCGGGCATCGGGCGTGATCAGCCGGGTCAGACCGGCAAACATCTGCTCGACCTCGTCCCAGCTCATGATATGCAGGGTGTTGGCGGTGAACACCACATCGAAGGACGCGGCGGGCCAGGCTTGATTCACGTCCAGCGCCAGCGGCGGCGGAGTGTTGGCCAGCTCCGCCTCGTCGAGCCACATGCGGATGCCCGGCAGCATCTCGCTGCGGTCCGAGGTCTGCCACACCAGATGCGTCAGGTGACGCGCGAAATGGACGGCGTGCTGGCCCGTGCCGCTGCCGATCTCGAGCACGTGGCGGGACTCGCCAAGGTGGTCGCGAAGGACTTCGAGGATGGGATCGCGGTTGCGGTCGCAGGCAGGGGCGTAGGGCTTGTGCATGGAGTGCCGGAGCTCAGTAGATGAAGCGCTCGTGCAGGGACCGCAGATTAAGCTCATCGAGGATGCGTTCGGCACGCTCGCGCGCGTTGCCGCGACGCTGGCCGCTAGCGCGGGCGATAATCAGCTCGTTCTTCATCGAATGCTCCCATCCGACCAGTTCGGTGACGGTGAGCTGATAGCCATGCGCTTCGAGCAGCAGGCAGCGCAGCACGTTGGTGAGCTGACTGCCGAACTCGCGGGTGTGGATGGGATGTCTCCAGAGCTCCGCAAGCGGGGTCCGGCCGAGGGTTTCGCTCTTGTGCTGGCGCAGCGTGGCCGCAACCTCGGCCTGGCAACAGGGCACGAGGACGATGAAGCGCGCCTTGCGCTCCAGGGCGAAGCGGATCGCGTCGTCGGTGGCCGTGTTGCAGGCATGAAGGGCGGTCACGACGTCGACCGGATGGGGAATTTCCGTGCTCGCGATGGATTCCTCGACGCTGAGATTGAGAAAGCTCATGCGCGCAAAACCGAGTCGCGCCGCCAGTTCACGCGATTTCTCCACCAGCGCGGCACGGGTCTCGATGCCATAGACGTGGCCGACGTCGCGCGTCTTCAGGAACAAGTCGTAGAGGATGAAGCCGAGGTAGGACTTGCCGGCGCCATGGTCGACCAGGGTGAGATCACCACGCGCATCGATGACTTCGGCCAACAGTGGCTCGATGAAGTTGTAGAGATGATAGACCTGCTTGAGCTTGCGCCGCGAATCCTGGTTCAGCTTGCCGTCGCGCGTCAGGATGTGCAGTTCCTTGAGCAGTTCGATGGATTGCCCGGGGCGGATTTCGGGCGTGTGTGCCTCCTGTGGCGCAGCCGCGGCGACTTTGCTGCTTCTCGCGTTCATCGTTCGTGGTTCGAGGCCGAGGGGATACCCAGCGCGTCCCAGCCTTCGTGTCCGAGATTCTTCATGGTTTCGATGTTGCGTTCGTAGATTTGTTCTGCATCCGGGTAGCTTTCGATCGCCTTTTCGAGACTCTCCTCGCGGATCAGGTGAAGCGTCGCGAACGGCGCACGATTGGTGTAGTTCGTGATGTCGTCGGGGTCGGTTCCCTCGAACTGGAAGCGCGGATGAAAACTCGCGATCTGCAAAACGCCCTCCAGATCGTGCTCGACGACCGCCTCCTCGGCGATGCCGACGATCTCGTTGAAGTCGGTGAAGTCGGGAAAGAGCGTGGGGTGGATCAGCAAGGTGGTGTCGATCTTTTGCGGGTCCGCCGCCGCGAGCAGATCGAGCTCTTCGTCGAGTTGTTCGAGGAAGGCGTCGACGTGTCGTGCATCGCTCACGACATAGCGCACCTGCTCCCTCACATACACGCTGCGGGCGAACGGACACAGGTTCAGGCCGATGACGGCCTTCTCGATCCACGTCCGCATTGCGGCCACCACTTCTTCCCGATCCATTGCCACCTTCCGCCAAAGCCCGCATTGTGCCCCATCGTCGCGCGAAGCGCATGCGGCCAAGCGATGAGCGGGACCCGCGCCGGGGTGCTCGGTGCCGGGGCAGGCGATCGCGGCCTTCGGCCTCCCGGCTCGACGAACGTCTGCGGGGGGCGGCGCCGAAATCGGCGCCTACGCCGCCTCATGCAGCGCCTTGATCCTCCGCAGCCGTCTCCCGAGCCGGCGCGACCGGAGGGCCCGCCCACCGAACACCCCGTCGCACGCGTTCCGGCTTATCGCTCTGGCCTTAATCGTCACGGATCAAGGATAATGACCGACCCAGTCCGGCCTGATCGTACTCATGTCCATCCAGTGGTTTCCCGGTCACATGACATCGGCGCGCAAGAAGGCGTCCGAGACCATGGCAAGGACCGACGTCGTGATCGAGGTGCTCGACGCGCGCATTCCGGAAGCGAGCAGCAATCCCATGATCCGCGAACTGCGCCTGTTTCGCCAGCGTCCCTGCCTCAAGCTGCTGAACAAGGCCGATCTGGCCGATCCGCAGGCGACGCAGGCGTGGCTCGAATACTACAACCGCCAGGACGGCGTAAAGGCGGTCGCGATTTCGTGCAAGAAGCCGGGCGACGTGGCCCGTGTCCCCGGCCTGTGCCAGACCATTGCGCCGCATCGCAACGACCCGACCAAGCTGCTGCGCATCATGATCATGGGCATTCCCAACGTCGGAAAGTCGACCCTGATGAATGCCCTGCTCAAGCGCCGGGTGGCCAAGGTGGGCGACGAACCGGCCGTCACCAAGTCGCAGCAGACCTTCGATCTCGGTTCGCAGATGACCGTGACCGACACCCCGGGCATGATGTGGCCGAAGATCGAGCACGACTCCGATGGCTTCATGCTTGCCGCCTGCCATGCGATCGGTCGAAATGCGGTGATCGACGAGGAGGTTGCGGTCTTTCTCGCGAGACTGCTGCTGGCGCGCTACCCGCAGCGTCTCACCGATCGCTACAAGCTCGACGTGGCAGAGCTCGATGGGGTCGGCGTGGTCGAGGGCGTGGCGCGCCGCCGCGGCTGCCTCGTCAAAGGAGGCGGGCTGGACCTGGAGAAGGCTTCGCTGATCCTGCTGAACGACTTCCGCAGTGGCGCGTTGGGGCCGATCAGCCTGGAGACGCCTCAGACACGCGCCGCGATGCTCGCCGCCGCCGAGCAGGCCGCGGCGTCGTGAAGCCCTTGGCCGGGCGCGGCGTGGATCAGGCCTCGATGCGGAAGCCGACCTTCAGCTTGACCTGGAAGTGGGCGATCTTGCCGTCTTCGATATGACCTCGAATCTCGGTCGTCTCGAACCAGTCGAGATGGCGCAGGCTCTTGCTCGCCGTTTCGATCGCGTTGCGGATCGCGTCGTCCGTGCTTACGGGCGACGAACCGACGATTTCCACCATCTTGTACACATGACTGGACATGGGACTCTCCTGTGTTGGCGTGGCCGAAAGAACGATGGCCGGGCGGATTGGCGTTCATGCGCGAATGGAAGGGATCGCTGAAGGCCGACGCCCGGAATACAACCGATTATGGAGCATCAATGAACGAAGAAGACCGCCTCGAACGGATTGAAACCAAAGTCAGCTTCACCGAGGATCTGCTCGACGAGCTCAATCGCACGGTGTTCAGGCAGCAGGAGCAGATCGAACGGCTGCAGGCGCAGGTGATCCACCTGAGCGAGCGCCTCCGGGATCTGCCGACGACGGGCCCGGCGCGGGATCCGCGCGACGAGATCCCGCCGCACTACTAGGGTGTGTTCTCGTTCGCCATCGGCGAATGAGAACACACCCTGAGCCGCTCAGCGACTGGTGAGCTTTAGCTCGATGCGCCGGTTGCGTGCGAAGGCCTCGGCGGTGTCGCGCGAGTCCAGGGGGTGATACTCGCCATAACCGGTGGCGGCCAGCCGCTGCGCCGGAACACCCTGGTCACGCAGGAATTTCACGATCGCCAGCGCCCGCGCGGTGCTGAGCTCCCAGTTCGACGGGAAACGCGCGGTCGCGATCGGCCGCCGGTCGGTGTGGCCATCGACCTGCAATACCCACGGCAGATCTTCCGGAATCTCGCGTGAGATCGTCTTCAACGTTTCGGCCAGGCGCAGCAACTGCTTCAGACCTTCCTCGCTGACCTCGTCGGACGCCGTCGGGAACAGGACTTCGCTGGAGAACACGAAGCGGTCGCCGACGATCTGAACGTCCTGGCGATCGCCCAATACTGCCCGCAGGCGTCCGAAGAACTCGGAGCGAAAGCGGGTCAGCTCCTGGACCCGCGCGGCAAGCGCAAGGTTCAGTTCGCGGCCGAGTTCGTCGATCTTGAGGTCGCGGGCGGCAATCGTGGTCTCCGCGGCGGCAAGCGCCTTGTTCAGCTCTTCCAGTTGCGTGCGCACCGCGGCGATCTGACGGTTCAGGAGTTCGATCTGCGCCAGCGCACGCTCCGATACCTCGACCTGATCCTTGAGCGTTCGCTCCGACGTGTCGAGATCGCTCACGAGGCTTGCCACCTCGGCCTCGAGTTCGGCCTTGAGGCGTTGCAGCGAGGCGATGTTGGCCACCAGGCGCAACGCCTCGTCCCGCTGCTCCGCCAGTTCGGCCTGCGAAGCGGCCAAGGCTTCCCCGCTTTGTTCCAGCGCGCTCCGCGCGTGGGCGAGTTGACCGCGCGTCTCATCGAGGCTTGCCGCAAGGCCGGCCTTCGCCTCGCGTTCGCCTGCAAGCGTCGCACTCAGTTCGCCGATCTGGGTTTCCGCACGCAGGCGCGCGGCGCTTTCGAGGCTGAGCGTCTGGGCGAGCACCGCAAGCTCCGCGTTGAGGCGTTCGAGCGCCCGATCACGACCGCTCACGGCGTCGGAGAGCACGAACTGGCCGATGACGAAGATGAGGATCACGAAGACCATCACCATCAGCAGCGCAGCCAGGGCATCCACGAAACCAGGCCAGAAATCCAGCGTCCGGCGGCGCCGACTCAATACGGCCATGGGTTTCAGTCCGCCTTCTGACCGCTGAGGGCCGCGGCGATGGTGCGTGACATCAACCGCAATTCGGAGCGCAGGTCCTCGGAGAACTGCGCGTTCTCGTTGGGACGCTGCGCCATCTGACGCACCAGCGCACGCAGGTCGTCCTGCGTCTCCGATACCGTGGAAAGCCCCCGGGATTCGCGGCTGATCAACTCGGACAGGCGGTTGAGCTGGTGCCCGAGTTCGCTCAGCTGGTCGACCGTGGCGCGGCGCTCGCGCTCGGAATCGGCCACCGAGCGCTGCATGCGATCGAGGCTCTCCGCGGTTTGCTCGAGCAGTGCCTGAACGTAGGCGGGCACGCTGCCTTCGCCTTCGACACCCATTCCCGACGGTATGCGCGTGATGTTCGAGAGCCATTCCTCGAGTTCGTTGTAGAAGCGGTTCTGCGCATGCCCCGACTGCAGATCCAGGAAACCGACGACCAGTGAACCGGCCAGACCGAACAGCGAGGTGGAGAACGCGGTGGACATGCCGCTCAGCGGTTCGTCCAGCTTGACCTTGAGGGCCTCGAACATCGCGATCGCGTCGGTGCCGCCACTCATTCCGCCGATGATTTCTCCCACCGAGCGGATCGTCACCAGCAGGCCCCAGAACGTACCGAGCAGGCCCAGGAAGATGAGCAGGCCGATCAGGTAGCGGCTGAGGTCGCGCTGTTCCTCGAGCCGGATCTGGACGCTGTCGAGAATGGAGCGCATGGACGCGGGCGACAGATGGAGTTTGCCGCGTTCGCGACTGGAAAGCATTCTCGCCATCGGCGCGAGCAATACCGGCCGGATCGCGTGGGGCCGATCCGGATCGCCCTGGTAGAAGCTGTCGATCCACAGCACTTCGCGCTGCAGTCGCCATACCTGGCGCAGATTCACCGCGATGCCGATCGCAAGCACGAACAGGATCACGCTGTTGAAGGCCATGTTCGCGACGAAGGCGTGTTTGAGCTGCGGCACCAGAAATGCCGCAAGTGCAGCGACGAGTGCCAGAAAGACGCCCATCCAGGTTGTCACGTGAATGGGCTTGGTAAACTCCTTTCGTTCCATCAGCTCGAGTCCTTGTCGGCGGTTCGGCAGGTTGCGCACGTTGCGGCACGGTGGCCGGCGCGCGCATGCAAGGGGTCGGACGGGAAGCATCCCACCGGCTGCAATGTCGCGATGTCCTGGCTCACGGCGCAGGAAAGTCTAACTGAAATGGCGCGGACTGCAGTAGGGATATTGTCGCTCACGTGCTGCCCGAGCGGTTTGCGAACCCTCTCAGCAGGAGTGCGACGACCACGCCGAGGATGTCGGCAGCCCAGTCCCAGGGGTCGCCCTGGCGATACGTCGTGAATGACTGGGCGGCCTCGATCGCAAGGCCATAGAGGAGCATGGACGCGCACACCGCGAATGCATGATTCGGCCAGGCGAACAGTCCGAGCAACGTGAGCAGCAGGAATACGGCGAAATGCCCGACCTTGTCCTGCCCCTCGACGATCGCGGGAACGTCGGGTGAGGGAAGGAGGGCGAGAACGAAAACCATGGCCAGGGCTGCGATGAAGAGCAGTCGAAAAAGGGTGCGAAGGTCGCCCGGCATCACGGCCTAGTCCTGCAGCATGAGCGGATCCCTCAAGAGTGCGAAATCGCGCGGCGCCACGTACTGGAAGACCTCCTTTCCCCGAGTGCTCAAAGCGATGTCAAGGCCGAGCGGCGGGTACAGAAAGTGCTCGACGCCATCGGATCCGTCGATACGCATCGCGGGTTCCCCGAAACGGGCAATGATCACTGCTTCGTCGAGGTCGACGGACGGAATGAAGGTGATGACCCTGATCGGAGCGGCCCGTGCAGCGACCAGATCCTCGGAATGGAGGGCGTACTTTCGGGCCGCGCTTTCCATGTAAGTGCTTCTGACCGCGCGTTCGCGCATCGCATCGATCACGTCATCCGGGACATCCACGGTCAGGACCAGTTTGCCGGTGACGAAGCCTGCGCGCATGGCGGAGAAGTAGGCTTCGAGTCGGGCAGGCCGTGCGGGTGGCGCGACGATCGCGATGTCGATGTCGTCACCGAACACTGCAAGCGCGTCGTCGATGCGGCTGCTCCCAGGCATCAGGCCGAAGACGCGGGTATCGCCATCGGCGGTGAGGACGATCTGCCACGGTAGGCCTGCAGCTGGCTCGACGGAATCCCGATCGCTGTCGGCCATGTCCCACAGCAGCGGGCCGGCGACCAGGGCGAGAAGGAACAGGAAACCGACGACGCCGTATCTGAGCATTGCGAACAAGGGCCGGAAAGCTTCACATTCTGCACCATGTGCGCGCTCGGGTTTTCGGAGATTGCCGCGAACCGCGCCGGCGGCTTGCTGTCCCTTCACTCGTCGGGCCGCCGTTACGCGCCGGCGAACCGAGGACGAACCAGGAAAGGAGGATCGGCATGAGCCGCAATCGAAACATACTGCTTTCGCTCGCGTTGGTGTTGTCCGTATCCGCCATCGCGGTGCAGGACGTACTCGCGGCGCGTCCTGTGATCGAGGTGGGCTCCGAGGCCGGCCCTGTCCGTGTGGTCACGATCGCCGAGGGACTGCAGACACCCTGGAGCCTCGCGTTCCTCCCCGACGGGCGAATGCTGGTCACGGAACGCCCCGGGACGATGCGCATCGTTTCCCACTCCGGCGAACGCTCGACGCCACTGGTCGGCGTTCCCGAAGTTCATGCGCAGGGGCAGGGAGGCTTGCTCGATGTCGTGCTCGGCCCGGATTTCGCCGCTGACCGCCGAATCTATTTCTCCTACGCTGAGCCGACCGGCCGGGGCGCCAGAACCGCCGTCGCACGCGCGGTGCTCGACGTGGATTCGCTCATGCTCGACGAGGTGGAGGTGATCTTCGCCCAGAGCGATGACCCGCCAGGGCGCCACCATTGGGGTTCGCGCCTGGCATTCGCGCGAGACGGCACGCTGTTCGTCACGCTGGGCGATCGCTTCATGCATCGGGATCTGGCGCAGACCCTGGACAATCACTACGGCAAGATCGTGCGCATCAACCCGGACGGAACGGCTCCCGACGACAACCCGTTCGTGGGTCAGCCCGAGGTGAAACCCGAGATCTTCTCCTATGGTCACCGGAATCTGCAGGGTGCGGCACTGCACCCCGAGAGCGGCGTTCTGTGGACGCACGAACACGGGCCTCAGGGTGGCGACGAGGTCAACGTGGGAAAGGCGGGGGCCAACTACGGATGGCCGATCATCACCTACGGCCGCGAGTACGTGACCGGTGGCCGCATCGGGGAAGGGACGGAGCGCGACGACGTCGAGCCGCCGCTGCATCACTGGACGCCGTCAATCGCGCCATCGGGCATGGCGTTCTACACCGGTGATGCCTTCCCCCGGTGGCGAGGCAACCTCTTCGTCGGCGCGCTGCGCGGCCAGTTGCTGTCGCGGCTCGAACTCGACGGTGAACGCATCGTCGGCGAAGAGCGCCTCCTGACCGAACTGGGCAGTCGCATCCGCGACGTCCGTCAAGGCCCGGACGGAGGGCTTTATCTTCTCGACGAATCCAACGGTCGCATCCTCAAGCTCGAACCCGGGTGATGGCACACGGCATGCGCCGACGCGATGCACTCACGCGATGCCTGCTTGCGCCCGGAAAGCCGACGGGACCGGTGCGACCTTGCGCGCCGCATAGTCGAAGAAGACGATGCCGGTCTTGCCTCGCGCAACCTCGCGGCCGCTGTCTCGCTCCCGAATGCGATACACGAGATCGCAACCGTATTTGCTGAAATCATCGGCCGTCATTTCGATCACCAGCATTTCGCCATGGAAGGCCTCGGACAGATACTGGACCGCGGCATCGGCAACGACGATCCCGACACCTTCGACCTGCGTTTGCGTGTAGCCGAGCGACTGGAAGAAGCGTTGCCGTGCCTCCGACACGAGGGTGAGCAGCTGGGCGTTGTCCAGGTGGGCAGCCTCGTTGATGTGACTGAGGTAGATCTGAACTTCGGTCGAGAACGGGAAGCGTGCGGGCAAATCGATGCTGATGCGTGGCATGTCTGAGATCCGTGCTGGCGGGAAGGGGGGTGGCACTGCAATCAATACGCGAATCGAAGGTTGACGGGGCCTCATTCGATCGCAATCGGCCATTGCTCGGCACCGCATGTTAGCGCATCTCGCTCGGGGACTCACCGGCAGTACGACGCCGGCCATGGGGAGCGCGAAAGCCGCTGCCAACGGACGACCCGAGACGGCCGGCGACGCATGCTTGCGGCCGCAAGTGCAAGAAATTGTGAAAGCGGTGTGCGAACTCGGGGGCCGAAGCGTTGGTCCCATAAGTGTCCGTTTTCTTGTCCGCCCGTCCGAGCGGCGCTCGTTTGCACCACGGGCACTCGACAGAGTGTCCCTCAGGGGACCATATGAGGAGTGTCATGAATCCGGTCCGCAGCATCTTCCTGTTGTTGCTTGCAGCATGCCTCGCCTTGTCGTTCTCTGCGATGGCGGAAACCGACCCCCCGGGCCGGGTTGCCCGGCTCGCACTCGCCGACGGTGCGGTGTTCCTGCTCGACCACGACACGCGCGAATGGTCCGATGCACACGTCAACTGGCCCGTCACGACGGGTGACGTGCTGCACTCCGGCGCCGACGGGCGCGCGGAACTGAGGATTGGTTCCGGCGCGATACGCCTCGATTCCGGCACCGAGATCGAACTGCGGCAGCTCGACGACGAACAGATACGAATCTGGCTGGACTACGGCAGCGTGGCGCTCAGGGTGCGCAGTCACGACCCGGCCGACTGGATCACCGTCGACACGCGGGACGGGCGCGTGCTCGCGACCGAACCTGGCCAGTACCGTGTCGACTATGCAGATGGCACCACGACCCTGACCGTCCATCAGGGCGAACTCGGCTTTTTCGCAGAAGACAGCCAGACCACGGTCACCGACGGCCAGCGCATCGAGGTTCGATATGCGCAGCGGACCGTCTACCGCAGCATCGCCATCGTGCGCGATGCGTTCGCGCACTGGTATCTGGCACGCGACTCGCGCGACGACGCACTCGGGCAGCCTCGCTACGTCTCGGCGGAGATGACCGGGGCCGAAGAGCTTGCGCGCCATGGGGACTGGAGTCACTACGCGGATCACGGTCCGGTATGGACGCCGCACTACGTCACCAGCGGCTGGGTACCCTATCGGTACGGACGCTGGGTATGGGTTCGTCCCTGGGGCTGGACCTGGCTGGATGATGCCCCGTGGGGTTTCGCCCCGTTCCACTACGGACGCTGGGCGATGGTGCGCGGCCGCTGGGCCTGGATTCCGGGTGCCTATGAAGCGCGTCCGGTATACGCCCCTGCGCTCGTCGCGTGGCTCGGTTCACCCGGCTGGCGGGTCGGCTTTTCGTTTGGCAGCGCGCCCGCCGTGGGCTGGTTCCCGCTGGCCCCGCGTGAGCTCTATGTGCCGTACTACCGTGCGAGCCGGGCTCACGTCCATAGGCTCAATGTCGTGCACGTGACCAACGTCACCCACATACACCGCCGGACGGATCATTCGCGGCGCCATTGGCAGGATTACCGCAATCATCGGCACGCGGCGACGGTCATTCCCGCCAGCACGCTGTCACAGCGCAGGACCGTGCATCGCGACGCGGTTCTCGATTCGGCCCGCTGGACGCGCGACGTGCAGATTGCCGATGGTGCGCCAAGCCGTGCGCGTCAGGGCCGCGATCCGGATCGGCGCGCGCTCAGCCTGCGGCTGGAGGGGGAGCGCGAACGACGGCGCTCGGGAGATGATCACGTCAGGCGTGCGGCGAACCGATCGGTGACGACCTTGCGTGAATCGTCCGATCGTCCGCCACGTGAATCGCAGAGCGTGCCACGCGCATCCGAACCACAAACGCGTGCGCGTCCTCAAGCCAGGCCCGCGCCGAGCGGTGTCGAGGGGACTATCCGAAGCCTTCGCGAACAGCAAGCGGCACCGTCACCCCAGGAGCAGCACATACGCGTTCGATCCGGCCGCCCAGAATCCTCGGTCGGGATGACCCCGCAGCGCAGTTCCCCTCGAGCCGGACCGGAGCAGCGAGTCCCGTCGCAACGCATCCGTGCCGAGACGACTCAACCACGGCAACGCATGCGGGAGTCGGTGGACGCGCAGACGCCGTCGCAGACGCAAGCGCGCCCCGAACGCGCCGGTCGCGCAGCGGTTGCGCCGGACCCGCCGCCGCGCGTCGAAGGACGTCAGGACGGCCGCCGAGTCGAAGGCGGCCAGCGAACCAGGACGCCTGCAGCCGGACCGACGCATCGGTACGGAGCCCAGGGGGAGGGAGCGCAGGGCACGGGTAGTCGGGTTGAGACCCGCGATGCGTCGGATCGCATTGGCGGAGGCGGCGAACGCCGAAACTGGGGCCGGCCGGGAAACATCGACCGCAGCAGCTGAGACGACGGATCCCGTTCCGCATACACAACGCCGGTACGGACCATGCAATCGACGCGAAGCTTTAGGGCGTGTTCTCATTCGCCATGGCGGTCGCCAGCGCGAATGAGAACACGCCCTAGTGGTGATGCCGGTGATGTTCGCCGAAACGCATGTGGCTGGCGCCATGCATCATCGCGAGAAAGTCCTCGCGACTGACCCGGATCAGACTCTCGTGGTCACCTGCCTCAAAGTAGATCTCCGGCTGATCGGTGAGACTGTCGTCGATCACGGTGCGCAGGCCATATGCGGCTCCGACCGGCGGAACGGCGCCGATTTCGCAGTCCTCGAAGAGTGCTGCAAGCTCGTCTTCGGTGGCCAGACGCAGTCGGCGCTTGAGCGCCTTGCCAAGCACACCCAGACGAACATGACGGGTCGACGGAAGGATGGCCATCAGATATCCGTGCTCGTCTTCCAGAATGACCGATTTCGCCAGGTTCTTCCCCGGCACGTGAGCGAGTTGCGCGGTTTCCATGCTGCTGACCGAGTGCGGATGGTGAACCACGTCGTAGTGCATCCCCTGTCGTGACAGGTAGTCCTGCAGTTTCATTGCGATTGCCATGATGACTCTCCCGGGAGTGAGCAAACGGCCGGCAGTGTTGTCGCCAGCCTTTCGCCCGGACCCACAATCAAGCCTCCCTTGTGACGCGTTCAGCGCCGACATTTCATTCTAGTGCAGTGCTTCGCAAATACCGGAACACGTAACCGCGTCTTGTGGCGCATGGCGGCGTTGCTCATCCTCGCAATAGCTACGGCTTGCGGTTCGCGCCTTGCCCTGTACCCCAATCCATCGTTTTCGTCATGCTCCTTGATCTACGAAGCACCACACCAGGACGTCCCGACCGAGCCTGCAGTTCGCGCAAGTCACCGGTGCAGGCTGGCATTGAGCTGGTCGATGACTTCGGCCCAGTCTGCGTCCTCGATGATTTCCTCGCGAAGGAACCTGGCCTGCGCGCCAGTCCAGAACGGGGCATCGGCCAGCTTGATGTCCTGCGCCATCGGCGAGTGCGCGGCGATGAAGCTTGCGATGGCTTCGGGGTCTGAGCGTAGTCCGAGCTGGGCGAAAAGATTGGTCATCGTATGGACCGGCGTTTCCATGGTGCCTCCTGAAGTTCGACCGAAGAGATGCAACGGACATGAGATGCGAGATGCGGGAAGAATCCGGCGCCGCTGGTCTATAGAGCCCGTCGCTGCAGCGGAGTTCGCAGCGCGGGCCGATTCGCCCTGTGCTACCCTCTTCAAAGGTCGTCTCGCCCCTAGAAGGCTGTCGGACTTGAGCGATCGTCACGAGCCCAGTGGGAAAACGAGGACAGATTTGGCCGTTTTCGAGGCGCATAGTGGTTCTATGTAACGAGAAAACGGGCGAATATGGACCG
>DAOMNN010000027.1:0-3081 GCA_035443825.1 Rhodocyclaceae bacterium
CTCGCTTCGTCGAACGACAAATGTGCGCTATTTCCACCCGCGGGACGGCGAGGCGGCCTACAATTCCGAGCTATGCAGAACACATCGATTCCGACCGGGCAGCACGACGCCGTTAGCGGCGCCGCTTTCCGCCTTCCCGTACATGACGTCACCCGTGACGGCGCCGATGCCGTGGCGCTCTCCGGCACCATCGTCGGCGGCGCCGTGCGCGTCGGCGATCGCATCCGCGTGCAACCCTCCGGCAAGCAGAGCACGGTGACGGGTATCGTCACCCGCGATCAGGAGGTGGCCCACGCAGTTGCCGGCCAGCAGGTCACGTTGACACTGGGCGACGCCATCGTCATCGAACCGGGTGAGCTCGTTTCGGCCGCCGATGCGCCGGCCGGCGTGGCCGACCAGTTCGAGGCCGGTCTCACCTGGCTGAGCGATGATCCCCTGCTGGCGGGGCGTGAGTATCTGCTCGCGCTTGGCGGTCAGTCGGCCATCCTTACCGTGACCGACATCAAATACCAGGTCAATACCGATACCGGCGAGCACATTGCCGCGAAGACGCTCGGAGACGGCATGATCGGCGTGTGCAACATCAGTCTCGATCGGCAGATCGCGTTCGATCCGTACAATGAAAACCGGGAGACCGGGAGCTTCAGCATCATCGATCGGCTGACGAACGAGACGATCGGCGCGGGTGAGCTCCATTTCGCACTCCGTCGCGCGCACAACATCCACATACAGCACCTGGATGTGAACAAGGCGGCGAGGGCGAGACTCAAGGGGCAAAGGCCCGGCGTGCTGTGGTTGACCGGATTGTCCGGTTCTGGAAAATCGACCATCGCCAACCACGTCGAGATGCGCCTCCATGCAATGGGCAAGCACACCTATCTGCTCGACGGCGACAACGTGCGCCATGGGCTGAACAAGGATCTGGGCTTCACCGAGGCCGACCGGGTCGAGAATATCCGGCGTATTGCCGAGGTTGCCCGCCTCATGGCCGATGCCGGGCTGATCGTCCTTACCGCCTTCATCTCGCCGTTCCGCTCCGAGCGACGCATGGCGCGCGGACTGCTTCCCGAGGGCGAGTTCATCGAAGTCCACGTCGATACGCCGCTGGAAGTGGCGGAACAGCGTGACGTGAAAGGCCTCTACAAGAAGGCGCGGCGCGGCGAGTTGAAGAACTTCACCGGCATCGACTCGCCCTACGAAGCACCCGAGAATCCCGAGATCCGCATCGACACGACCGCCTTCGACGCCGATGCGGCGGCCGATTCCATCGTGGCCGAACTCCATCGGCGGGGGATGCTGGGTCACGGCTGACGGAGCCCGCGTAGGGCAATGGAAAAGCGAAGCGCCTTCCGCCACGTCATCTGGAGCCTGACACGGCCGCGGAAATAATCATCGAGGCGCTGGATTGACGGGCGATGTTGGACTCGTGAATCACGAGATGGCTCGTCCGGATGTGGTGGATAACGCCTTCGGCGTTATCCATACGGATCGTCGCCACCTTCGTCAACGACCCCGATGACTTCGCCTCGTCAAGACGCCGCTCTATTTTCCCGATGCCTTCTGGCGTACCAATGCGTTCCGGTACACGCCGCTCCGCTCCCGTCGTCCGACCGCAATTACCGTCACGAAAGCCGTAGCGTCGTCGACACGGTACACCAGTCGATAGCCGACGCTGCGTAACTTTATCTTGAAACAGTCAGCCATGCCTGACAGCGCTGCCGAAGGAACGCGTGGATTGGTCAGGCGCTCTTCGAGCTTCTTCTTGAACTGGCTGCGTAACCCCGAATCGAGCTTCCGCCATTCGACCAGGGCGACTTCGTGAAAGCGGAGTCTATAGTGCATCCAGTTCGACCTCGACAAAAGGGCCGTCCGCACGTTCGCGCACAAGTTTGACGTCTTCGAGGTCTTCCAGATAGGCCATCAGTCGCTCGTAATGCGCAGCCGAAAGCAGATAGGCTTCCGGGCGGTTGTGATTGAGAACGGCCACCGGGCAATCGTCGGCCTGCTTGAGAATGCCGGCGAAGTTGCGCTTCAGCTCAGTAACGCTGACCGTCATGTTTGCCATGATCGTGTCCATAGTTGGCTCCTAAATAGATGTCAAATCAGGTTCTAAATTTAGCATGCTTTGACAAAGGAGGCACCCACCTGAAGGCCTCATCCGACCATAGGCGACCCACCGACGGCCGAACTTGCCGCCACCGCATTCGGTGGATAACGCCTTCGGCTCATCCACCCTTGTACCTGCCCCCGCCCGCGTAGGGCGGAAAAGCGCAGCGCCTTGCGCCGCATCAGCCTTCGATCCTCCGTGACGCCCACCTTTGCCGATTCCCCATCGCGAGTGTGCGGTTTGTTGGCGCATTCGCATGGAATCTGATTTACTCTTACGCACTCGTAATCAGCGCGCGCAAGAGCACCATTCCCCTGCATGACGACCCCGCGCATTCTCGTATTCAGCACCCTGTTCCCGAGTCCGGCACAGCCGACGGCGGGGGTGTTCATTCGTGAGCGCATGTTCCGGGTCGCGCAAAGATTGCCGCTGGTGGTGGTTTCTCCCAGGCCGTGGTTTCCGTTGCAGGGGTTGATTCGGCGTTTCAGACCGCATTTCAGGGTGCCGGCACCGGGTTTCGAGCTTCACCAGGGGGTGGAGATCCATCGCCCCCGATTTTTTTCCGTGCCGGGGCTGTTCCGCGGGCTTGACAGTCTTTCGATGGCGCTGGCGTCGTTTCGGCTGCTGCGTCGCCTGCAGCGGGCCGAGCGCTTCAACCTCATCGACGCGCATTTCGCCTATCCCGACGGCCATGCGGCGACCTTGCTCGGGCGGTGGCTGTCGGTGCCGGTGTCGATCACTCTGCGCGGCACCGAAGTGCCCTTGTCGCGCACGCGCTGGCGGCGCGACCTGATGGCGCGTGCGCTCAGGGATGCAGACCACGTCTTCAGCGTTTCGGACTCGCTGCGGCGCCATGTCGGGCAGTTGGGCATCGATCCGGCGCGTGTCGAAGTCGTCGGCAACGGTGTCGACAACGACCGCTTCCATCCCGTCCCGCGCGACGAGGCACGCAAGGCCCTGGACATTCCTGCCGC
>DAOMNN010000027.1:3181-42460 GCA_035443825.1 Rhodocyclaceae bacterium
GCTTCCATCCCGTCCCGCGCGACGAGGCACGCAAGGCCCTGGACATTCCTGCCGCGGCGCCGGTGCTCATTTCGGTCGGCGGACTGGTCGAACGCAAGGGTTTCCATCGGGTGATCGAATGCCTGCCGGCCTTGCGCGATGCGTACCCGGGGCTGCAATACCTCATCGTGGGCGGGGCCGGACCGGAAGGCGACTGGAGCGAGCGTCTGCAGGCGCTCGTTGCCGAACAGGGCCTGCAGGATACGGTAAGGTTTCTCGGCCCGATGGCGCCCGACAAGTTGAAGGGGCCGCTTTCGGCATCCGACGTTTTCGTGCTCGCGACGCGCAACGAGGGCTGGGCGAACGTCTTTCTCGAGGCCATGGCCTGCGGCGTGCCGGTCGTGACCACCGATGTCGGCGGCAATCGTGAAGTGGTATGCAGCGATCGCCTCGGCGCGGTGGTACCGTTTGGCGACCCGGGCGCGCTGCAGGCGGCGCTGCACGATGCACTGGGGCGGGATTGGGACCGCGCGGGCATTCGCGCGCACGCCCGCGCCAACGATTGGGACACCCGGGTGGATGTGCTCTGCACGTCGTTCGAAGAGATGCTCCGGGCGCGCGTGCCTGCCGCATCGGCGATCACGGAGGGAGGGGCGCGTGGACCGTGCTGAAGCGCTGATGATCCGTGCCCAGCGTCAGGCCATCCTGCTTGCGAAGGCGGTGTGGCAGCGTGTCGTACCGCGTGCGCCCGTGCGCACGTACGTTTTCGTCGCCGGCATGCAGCGTTCCGGCACCAACATGGTAATGGACGTGCTCGAACGCAGCCTCGGCACCGACGTCTATCATGAGAACGATCCGCGCGCGTTCGAACGCTACGAGATGCGCGACCCGGCGGTGATCCGGCAATTGGCGACTGCCTCTCGGGCGCCGTTCTTCGTGATCAAGGCGCTGTGCGAACTCGATCTCATGCCGGGTCTGATGCAGACCTTCTCGCCGGCCAAGGCACTGTGGATACTCAGGGATGTCGAAGACGTGGTCAATTCGGCGACACGCTCGTTCCGCAACTTTCCGGCGCAGGTCGGGCGCATCGCGCAGGATCGCGACGGGGCGCAGTGGCGGGGGAGGGGAATGTCCGACGAGACCCACGCCCGCGTACTCAGCCTTTATCATCCGGACATGAACGAACCGACGGCCGCTGCACTGACCTGGTACTTCCGGAACATCCTGTTCTTCGAGAACGGATTCGATCGCGACCCGCGTGTGCGGCTGGTGCGCTACGAGCGCCTGGTCACCGAACCGCAGGCGCAGTTCGGCGAGTTGTTCCGTTTCCTGGGGATTCCCTATTCACCACGGATCAGCAGCATCGTCTCCGCCCGTTCCATCCGCAAGAACCCGCCGCCGCCGATCGAACCAGAGGTCAGGGCACTGTGCGAGGCGTTGAACGGACGTTTCGCGGAAGTGTTCGAGGATTGTCATGCGCGTGGCTGACACGAGCGTCTATACCGGCCTCGTCAGCGGCTGGCTGTTCCCGCTGCACGAGCGTCTGAAGGGGCACGACAGCGTGCGCATCCGCCGCGACATGGAGCGCACCCAGTGGCTCACGCCGGACGAACTGCGGACGCTGCAGGGGCGGCGGCTGCAGGCCCTGCTCGGGCATGCCGCAACCCATGTTCCATACTATCGGCGCCTGTTCGCCAATATCGGCTTCGATCCGCGCGCGGCGACCGGCACCGAAGCGCTCCGGTCGCTGCCTTTTCTCACCAAGGCCGACATTCGTGCGAACCTCGATGCGCTCAAAGCGGACAACGCCGGCGGCCTTGCCCGCTTCAATACCGGCGGATCGAGCGGCGAACCCCTGATCTTCTTCATCGGTCGCGAGCGCGTGAGCCATGACGTCGCCGCCAAGTGGCGCGCGACGCGCTGGTGGGGTGTGGATATCGGCGATCCCGAAGCCGTCGTATGGGGCTCCCCGATCGAACTCGGCAGCCAGGACCGCATCCGCCAGTGGCGTGACCGCCTGCTGCGCACACGACTGATCCCCGCCTTCGAGATGTCTTCGGAAAAACTCGACCGTTTCGTCGCGGAAATTCGCGCGATGCGCCCGCGCATGCTTTTCGGCTATCCGTCCGCGCTGGCCCACATTGCACGCCACGCCAAGGCAGGGAGCGTGCGCATGGACGATCTCGGCATCCGCGTCGCGTTCGTCACCTCGGAGAAGCTCTACGACGACCAGCGCCGCGACATCGAGTCGATCTTCGGCTGCCGTGTCGCCAACGGCTACGGTGGCCGCGATGCCGGGTTCATCGCGCACGAATGCCCCGAGGGCGGCATGCACATCACGGCCGAGGACATCATCGTCGAAACCGTCACCCCCGAAGGCGAGTCCGTCGCGCCGGGCGAAGCGGGCGAGATCGTCATCACTCACCTGGCGACGTCGGAATTTCCGTTCATCCGTTACCGCACCGGCGACATCGGCGTGCTCGACGATCGCCGCTGCGCCTGCGGCCGCGGCCTGCCCCTGCTCAAGGAACTGCAGGGCCGCAGCACCGACTTCGTCGTCGCGCGCGACGGCACCGTCATGCACGGGCTCGCGCTGATCTATGTGGTGCGCGACGTACCCGGCGTGGCGCGCTTCAAGATCGAACAGGACAGCCTGGAACGCACGCGGGTCTGGCTCGAAACGGGGCCGGACTTCGACGAGTCGTCGATCGATGGCATCCGCAGCGGTATTGCGCGACGTCTCGGCGAGGGCGTCGAGGTGCAGGTGTCCCGTACCGACCATATCCCGGCGGAGCGTTCCGGAAAGTTCCGCTACATCGTCAGCCACGTGAGCCCCGCTGCCACACCGCAGGGTGACGTTGCGGAGGTCGTGCAATGAGGGACATCGCAGTCACCCTTGCCATATTCGCCACGCTGCCCTTCATCCTCAAGCGCCCATGGATCGGCATCCTCGTGTGGGCGTGGGTCGGCTACATGAATCCGCACCGGCTGACCTGGGGGTTCGCCTACAGCTTTCCCTTCGCGATGATCATCGCCCTCACGACGCTCACCGCACTGCTGATTTCAAGGGAAAAGAAGGAGATTCCCTGGACCCGCGAGACGATTCTGTTGCTTGTCCTGACCGTTTGGATTTTTGTGACCACGGTTTTCTCGCTCTATCCGTGGCTTGCCTGGCCCCAGTGGGACAAGGTGTGGAAAGTCATGCTCATGACCTACGTCACGATGATCCTGATCAACGACGAATATCGCCTCAAGGCGCTGATGTTCGTGATCGCGCTGTCGCTCGGGT
Organism: Rhodocyclaceae bacterium; assembly: GCA_035443825.1. Lineage (GTDB taxonomy): Bacteria > Pseudomonadota > Gammaproteobacteria > Burkholderiales > Rhodocyclaceae > DAOMNN01. The sequence continues at coordinate 6,450 of DAOMNN010000027.1, forward strand.
TCTACGGTGTCAAGGGCGGCATCTTCGTCGTTACTGGGGGCAGCGCACACTCGGTGATGGGCCCCATGGGAAGCTTCATCGGTGACCGCAACTCGATCGGCCTGGCGCTGATCATGACGGTGCCGTTGCTCAACTACATGCGCATGCATTTCGACCGGGCCTTCGTGAACAATCTGCCGGTGGTCAGGTACATGATCAGTGCGTGGGTGGTGAGATGGGGGCTGCTCGGCGCCATTGGACTCACGCTGATTGCGATCGTGGGGACGCATTCGAGGGGCGCGCTGGTCGGGCTCGTGTGCATGACCTTCTTCTATCTCCTCAAGTCGAGGCAGAAGTTCGTTGCCATCCTGTCACTCATTCCGCTGGTTTTCGTGCTCTACACGGTCATGCCAGACGAGTATTTTGCGCGAATGGAGACGATCACGAACTGGGAAGAGGATGGCTCCGCATCGGAGCGGGTCCGTGCTTGGAACAACGCAATCGATCTGGCGAACACCCGTTTCATCGGTGGCGGCATGCGTGCACTGGTACATTGGGGCGGGCGCGACTCTCACAGCATCTACTTCGGCATACTTGCCGAACATGGCTGGGTGGGGCTTACGATGTTCCTGCTCCTGCTGCTATTTACCTGGCGATCCGGGAGCTGGATCATCCGCAACACCAGGAAAGTCAAGGAGCTCTACTGGGCGCGCGATCTGGCCGCAATGGTGCAGGTAAGCCTCGTCGGCTACATGTCGGCCGGTGCCTTCCTGGGCCTGCAGTACTTCGACCTCTTCTATCACCTGGTTGCCATCACCGTCATGGCGCGCTGTGTTGTGACTCGAAGACTGCAGGACATGGAGCGTGCCGGCGCGGCGGCACGCTCCATGGCGGAGCAGGGCGCGCCTGCGTCCGGGCCTGGACACGTGTCGACGGCGGGGCCACCCGGGATGCAATGGCGTTGACTGCCGGCCACTCATGAACTTGAAACCCATACTCCTCTTCGGTATGCCACGTTCGGGCACGACGTGGCTGGGCAAGGTCTTCGACAGCCATCCGGCGACCCTGTACCGTCACGAACCGGATAGCGGCGGCGCACTCGACGGCGCGCTGCCGATGTTCCCGGACCCGTCCAGGGTCGATGACTACCGGGCCGGCGTCGGTGCCTTCGTCGAGGGCCTGCGGCGCAATCGATCCCTTCGCGTGGCGGGCAAGCTGCCCTTGTTTCGCAAATCGTACGAACGGCCCCTGGCATTCCATGCGCGACGGGTGCTCGTGCCTGCGGCGAAGGCGTTGGCGCGCTGGTTCCCGGTTTCATCGGTGCCCGAATTTGTCGACCCGGAGCGCGATGAGTCGACTCGTCTCGTGTGGAAGTCGATCGAATCGCTTGGGCGCCTTGGCACGATCGCCTGGATTCTCCCCGAGTCCCGCGCCATTCATATCATTCGCCATCCCTGTGGCTATGTCTCATCCGTGCTGAGCGGCGAAGCCGCCGGACTGATGCCCGGTGCGGTGGAAGCAAGTGAGGACTACGGCATTCTCCAGCTCCTGCTCGAAACCGAAGGTGCGCAGCAAAGAAATCTGACCCTGGACTTTTTCCGAGGCCTGCAGCCGGTCGAGCGCCTTGCCTGGCGATGGCTGCTGTACAACGAGCGCGCGATCGTCGATCTCGAAGGGCTGGAGAATGGGCGCACTGCGGTCTATGAGGAATTGTGCCGCGATCCGGTCGGTGGCTATCGGGCCTTGTTCGACTTTGCGGACCTGAGCTGGGACGCCCAGACGGTCGATTTCGTCGATGCGAGCACGCACAGCGAGAAGTCGGCGTATTTCAGCGTCTTCAAGAACCCAGAACGTGCGGCATCCGGATGGAAGCAGAAGCTGACGCCGTCCGATCAGGAGCGCGTGCTTTCCGTCGTTGCAGGCAGCCGCCCCGGGAAGCTCTTCGGGGCATGATTCCGGTGTCGGGCGCATCGCTTCTCACACTCATCGCCGTACTGCTGATCATTGCATGGGGTATGGTGCTATGGACATTCAGGCGGACTCTGGCGCGCCTTTGGCGCGAGCCGGTGCTCCGTGTGCCGATCTTCATCGTCGAAAGCGATGACTGGGGACCCGGGTCCGAGGAACACGCCGCTGCGTTGTCACGAATCTGTGAGGTGCTTGTACGTCATCGCGATAGCATCGGGCGCCCGGCGGTCATGACGATCGGGGTTGTCCTGGCTGTACCGGATATTGCTGAAATTCAGCGCAACGGACATCGAGAGTACGCGCGCAAGACGTTGCGGCATCCCGATTTCAGTTCAATGCGAGATGGCTTGATCCGCGGCAGGGAGCGTGGCGTACTGGCGCTTCAGTTGCATGGTCTGGAGCACCTCTGGCCGCCCGCGTTCATGCGGGCGGCCAGCACGGCCGGTAGCGAGGTGCGCGGGTGGCTTGCCGCGGGGGACGAACTTGCAACGGAAGCACTGCCATCCGTGATCCAGAGCCGCTGGACGGAGGGCAGCACGTTGCCTTCCGTGGCGCTGACGGAGGCCGAGATCGACGCTGCCGTAGTTGAAGAAGTGCTGGAATTCGAGCAGGCGTTGGGTGAGGTGCCGAAAGTCGTCGTACCGCCCACCTTCGTGTGGAATGAGTCCGTCGAGCGAGCGTGGTCCGCGAACGGCCTGCAGGTGCTCATCACGCCGGGCCGCAGAAACGTTGGACGTGACCAGCAAGGTAAGCCGGGGCCGGTCGACCGCGACTATCTCAACGGCGATGTATCATCGGCTGGGTTGATCTGTCTGGTGCGAGACATTTATTTCGAACCGGCTCTCGATCATGCGCCCGAAGCCGCTGTCGCAAGGGTACTGGAGCATTTTCGTTTGGGACGCCCTGCACTGCTGGAGACCCATCGGTTCAATTTCACGGATGAGCCGACTGCCCGGGAGCGATCGCTCGCGGCCCTGGATGAATTGCTGGGACAGGTGCGGCATAGATTACCGGCTGTTCGTTTCATGAGTTCGTTTGAACTCGCGACCGCCTTGCAACGCGGTGATCCGGGCGTGACTGACGGCCGGTTTTCCAGGCGTCTGGAGGCATGCTTGTTACGCCTTCGGACAGTTTCTCGTCTTCGCAAGCTTGCAATTCTCAGCGGGCTTGCCATTCTTTATTGGTTGGCCCTTGTCGCCTTGTCCCGGCTCGGGTTCAGCCGGGTTTACGAACGGCGGACTGAATGATTGTTGACGTGATGAAGCGGGCGTAACCCAGGCCTGCGGGAATAGCAGGAAATTACGGAACTGTAGGCGTTCGCCATGGGGTCATCGACCCCATTCAAGATGAAGTTGAAACTGGATGGCATAAAGGGGAGTGGGAATGGCATTCTTTTCTTCCAGGGGCGTCGTGCCCGTCTGGCGTCTCCAGTATCTGAACAGAATCCGGCCAAGCCTAGCCGAACTGATTCACAAGGAATGGGCATCGCCGCTTGGCAGGCGCCTTACGCTGCGCCAAAGGCTGGATTGCTGGAAGCAGGGATTTCTCAGCGAATCGTCCCTCATTTACGATTTTCAGAATCACCGAAGGAGTGACTATGTTACCGACTACGCCCGTTTCACCAAGACCAGGATAAACGGGGTCTATACGACACTGCTGAGCAACAAGGTGATGTTCGACGCGGTGATGCGTCCGTTTCAGGCAAACATCCCGAAGACCTATGCCCTGCTCAGCAAGGGGAAGTTTCATGCGCTTACGCGGGATCCGCACATACGTTCGTCGCAGGATGTCGTTCGCTGGTGCATGGCAGGAAACGACACTGTGCTTAAACCCCTGGATGGCGGCGGTGGGAGTGGCATCATCGTAATCACGGTTGTCGAGGGCGGGCTCTTCCACAACGGTGAACCGATCACCCCTCTGGAACTTGTCGGCACGATCGAACGCCTCGACCGCTATCTCATTCAGGATAAGATCGAGCAGGCCGACTACGCGCGGATAATCTACCCACGGACGACGAACACGATCCGCGCCTTGACCATGTGGGATGCCGAAAACGACGAACCCTTCGTTGCGGTGGCCGTGCAGCGATTCGGTTCTGCAAGATCGCATCCGGTCGACAATTGGACACAGGGCGGATTCTCCGCGGCAATCGACCTTGCAACGGGTGAATTGTCAAAGGCGGTCACGTATCCGGCCACCGGAAAGCTCGAATGGCGCAACGAGCACCCTGATACGGGAGAGCGTATCGCTGGTACCTGCATTCCTGACTGGCCTGCCGCGCAACGCCAACTGCTCGACATCGCTCGCGCATTTCCCTATTGGCGCTGCGTTGGCTGGGACATCGTGCTTGGCATCGATGGGACGCTGAAAATCCTAGAAGCCAACCACCGCAGCGATGTCAACCTCCTTCAGGTTCATGGTCCGCTGCTGCGCGACCCACGTGTGCGCAAGTTCTATGAGCACAATTGATGTGGGAATCCCCTCGGAACAGGCTCCCCGCCAATCGGCTCGGTATCTCGACGCACTATCCTTGCTTGGCCTTGGCGCCCTTCGTGTATTTTCAGTTCCAGGAGCAGTTCGTGTACGGGATTGGGAGGTAGCAGTTTGAGTGACCATGATGGAAGGCCGACAGGACAGCACCGTTTCCTGGTTTTTACGGAGCTGTTTCTGCCGACCAAGGGCGGTACCGCAGTGTGGTTCGATGAGGTTTATCGTCGCCTCGGCGGCAAGGGAATCCACATCCTGACGGCCCGCATTCCCGGTGGCGACGAGTACGACCGGGTGCACCCGAATACGATCCACAGGTTGAATCTGGCCCGTCATCCATGGCTACGACCCTCGTCGTTGCCGGCCTACCTGCGACTGTTCTTCCATGGATTGCGAGTGGGCTTGCGGTGCGAATCGGAGGCGGTGCATGCCGGGCGTGTTCTTCCGGAGGGCCTTGTCGCCTGGTCCGTCGCACGCGTGATCCGCAGGCCGGTCGTCATCTACGCGCACGGCGAAGAGATCACGACCTGGCGCCGGTCACCCCGGCGACTGAGGGCAATGCGATTCGCCTACCGACACGCGGACAAGCTCATCGCGAACAGTGAATTCACCCGGGACGAGTTGGTGAAGCTCGGCGTCGACCCGGATCGAATCGCGATCATCCATCCCGGTGTGGACATCGATCGCTTTCACCCGAACCACGAAACATCGGATCTCAGGGCGCGCATCGGGCTGGGTGACGAGCATAAACTAATCCTCTCCGTGGGGCGCTTGAGTCGACGCAAGGGTTTCGATCAGGTAATTGCGGCGCTCCCTCGGCTCGTCGCCAATGGGCTCGACGTTCATCATGTGCTGATCGGGATAGGCGAGGATCGGTCCTATCTGGAGGGGAAAGCGCGTGAGCATGGGGTTGTCGAACGCGTGCACTTTCTGGGGCATGTCGAATCAGTGGATCTGCCCCGTTGGTATTGTGCGGCTGATGTGTTCGCGATGCCGAATCGTGACATAGATGGCGACACGGAGGGGTTCGGCATGGTCTTCGTCGAAGCAGCCGCCTGCGGAACGCCATCGATTGCAGGAATCGCCGGCGGTACGGAGGGCGCAGTCGAGGACGGTGTGACGGGCTGGCGGGTCGACGGCACCGACCTCGAGGCAGTCGCTCGGGCGCTGAACGCCTTGCTCGGTGATCGCAGTCTATGCTCTAAAATGGGTTTGAGCGGCGCTGCCCGGGCGCGCAAGTACTTTTCATGGAACGCAGTAGCCGAACGAACGGTCCGACTGACGGAAGATGTCGCGCGCGAATTGGCGGGCGACATCATGAGAGGGTGACTGCAATGCCAAGGAGATTCTGATGAAGCCGATGCTCCGGCGAATCGACATCGTCGCAATGATCGTCCTCGCGTGTGCACTGTCCGCAGCGGCGTATGGGCAGCGCGGGGGATTGCCGCATGGTCCGACGGACGCCGAGATGGCCGCACTGCCCCAGTATTGTCACGCGCGGATGAGGGACGACCCGAGTTTGAAGCGCCTGTGGGAACGGCAGATGGGCCGAGACCAGTTCGTGCACGTGCACCATCACTGTATCGCCCTGAATTTCATGAGCCGGGCCAACGCCGAGTTCGACCCGAACCGCAGGAAGTTCTTCCTGCAGCGCGCGGTCTCGAATTTCGACTATGTGCTGAAGCGCTGGCCGGAGGGCTTTCCTTTGACGGCCGAGGCGCGCAATTACAAGATACAGGCCGAGTCGCAGTTGCGGCTGTACTGAGATTTGGCAGGGCACCAGATCAGTGGGGGATGTGCAGTCTGTTCTTCCACCGCTCCGCCTCCTTGCTCAGTGAGGCAATCGGCAGGAATAGGAAGCACAACACGTAGCATCCTGCGCCGACGGTGACCATCGCCGCAAGATACGCCGCGGACGTTGCGGCTAGCGCCGGCGTCAGGAGCCAGTCCGCCGCCCACAGCGCGAGTCCAAGCAAGCCGTTGAGCAGCAGGGCGGGCACGAGGGCACTCCACACCTCTCGGACAGATACGTGGAGTTCCTTGCATGCCAGCCGCGCCATCAGCAGCGCGTACGGCAACGACGTGAAGACAACTGCCCAGGCGACGCCCTTGATGCCCCATCGATATCCGACTGCGATTGCCGCGATGAGGAGTGCCCACGAGGCAATCTGGATTGCCAGTTCTCGTCCGAGCATGCGGCGGGCCGCCGAGACTGCCCCTGACTGGTTGTTGATGATGTCGAACAACGCCGTGAACACGAGGATCTGCAGGATCGGCGCGGCGCCGGCCCAGTGTGCGCCGTAGATTGTGACGATGAACGACTCCGCAACCCACCAGAATCCGACATAGAAGGGCAGGGCGTAGACGGATACCAGCGTGAGCGTGCGCAGGTAGATGTACTTCGACTGGTCGCGGTTTTCCTGAACCTTGGACAGCGCGCGGAACACAACGTGGTAGGCCGAGCCGCTAAGCAGTCCGCGTGGTTTCTGGTTGAGGCTGGCGGCCTTGTTGTACAGGCCGACCGCCTCGGTGCCGATGAAGCGGCTCACCACGAAGTTGCTCGACTGGTTGCGCAGGTAAACCACGATATCGTTCAACGTCACCTTGACGCCGTAGTTCGCGTGTAGCCTCAGAACACTCAGGTCGACGGCCAGTCGCGGTCTCCACCGCGAAACCAGCAGGGCGAGCGCCACGTTGGTCAGCCCGCCGGCAATCCCTCCCAGTACCAGGCTCCAGACCCCGTAACCGAGTAGCGCCAGCGTCACGCTTGTCGTGCCGGTGGTCACCAGCACGACTATGTTCATGACGGCCTTGGCCTTGTAGCGCATCGCGCGGTGCAAGAGGGAATTCGGAACGTTGGCAAATGGCCGGATCAGGAAAGTCAGTGCCGAGACACGCAAGAGATCCTCGTATCGAGACTCGTTGAACCAGATGGCGAATACCGGGGCGATCGCGTAGAACGCCGCATAGATCATGAGGCAGACGACAAGCTGGGCGGTGAACACGACATGCGTATCCCGTGGCCCGACTGTCTTTGCCTGGATCAGTGCCTGGCCCATACCGCCTGCTGCGAAGAAGCCGGCGACCCCGGTGAAGATCTGCACGGTCACCAGCAGGCCGAAATCGGTGGGCGTGAGCAGGCGGGCGAGGACGATGCTCAGTGCAAAGTGGAGGAACCCGTGCCCTACCTTGCCGGCGACGACCCAGCGGACGCCGCTTCTGATGGTGTCGCCAAGGCTCAACTGGGACTCCCGGCAATCCAGGGTTCCATAGTGGCGGCGAGTTCGGCGACAACCTCGGGGTGCATTGCGGCAACGTCATTTCGGCAGCCGGGGTCGGTGTGAATGTCGAAAAGCTGATAGCGTGCGCCGCTATCGAGGGGCTGATAAGTCAGTTTCCAGTTGCCGAGGCGGATCATTCTGTCCCTTGCATCGTTGATGAGCTTGCGGTAGATGGGTTTGATCGCGAGCGTCCCGGATGCCTTGTCCGGAACCTCCAGGAGATCGAACAGGCTCGGGTAGCGAAGATGATCGACCGGCATGCCGGGCAGATCCGTGAGCCAGATGCCACTCTCGTTGTAGGCGGGCAGCGTCGGTGGTGCCGCACCGGAGAGGCATTTCGCGAGCGACACGCCCTCCATCTGCCCCGGGATCGACTGGCCGGCGAGTTCGAGCAGGGTGGGTGCGATATCCACGCTGCGCACGATCGCGTCGATGCGGTTTCCGCCCGGCTGGCGCGGATCGCGGATGATCAGCGGGATGCGGGCACTGTGGTCGCCGCGCACGCTGTTGCCCTGCCCCCAGGTGTCGTGCTCGAAGAACTCCATGCCATGATCGCTGTAGATGACGATGATGGTCGAGTCCGCAAGGCCGCAGGCTTCGAGATGATCGAGGATCCGGCCCACTTCGTCGTCGAAGCGCTTCACGCAGCCATCATAGAGGGCGAGGATCTGGTCGAGGTCGAACTCCCTGCGTGGTTCTCCCTGGCGGCGAATGATCTCGAAAGGATCCGTGAGCCGCGCCATGGCGAACTTGGAGGGGCCGGCGTACTCGGGATCCGCGTAGCGCGTGTAGTAGGGATACTCGGACGCGAAGGGCGGATGCGTGGTGGAGAAGAAGGCATTGACCAGGAAGGGACGGTCGTCGGATGCCAGCCGACTCAGTTCGGCGCGCAGATCCTGCCCGAGAAGCTCGGTGGAAGGAACGCCGCCGAGGTAGTAGAGCTCGGGCAGCAGCCACTTTCCGAAACGGTTGCGCAGGAACAGCGACAGGAACAGGCGCAGATCCTTGGGGCCCTGGCGCAGCAGATAGCGCAGGTTCCACGAGTCCTGCGGCAGATCGCAGTGCTGGAAGCCGAAGTTGAACTTGCCCAGGTCAGCGCCGCACCAGTCGCTGATCGCCGCGGTGCGATATCCTGCCGCCGCCAGCAGCGAGGGCAGGGCCGGGACCTTCAGCCGGGTTTCGTCGTCGGCCACGAAGTTGTCCCGAATACCGTGGGTCTGTGGCCAAGTGCCGGTCAGCAGCGAGGCCAGGCTCGGGGCGGTTCGGCCGCAGGGCACGTAACAGCTCCCGAACCAGCTGCCCTGTGCGGCAAGTGCATCCATCCGCGGTGTCAGCTTGTTGTCGTTGCCTGCGACGCCGAGACGGTCGGCGCGAAGGGTATCGCAACCGATCATCAGAATGTTGGGTCGAGCGGGGTCACCCTTGCGGGCCTGTGCTGGTTGCGCCTTCGGCGCTCCCGACACACCGAACGCGATTACGAGCAGCAGTGCGACACAGGCGGTCAGCATGGCTGCAGCGGCCCATTCGCCCTCCCGGGCCAGCTGGGCCAGGGTCGCCGCCAGGATCAGGGCCGCAGCGAGTGCGAGCGCGATCCGGATACGCTGGAACAGCCCGGGGCCAAGGTGATGCCAGAGGGGATAGAAACGGCTGATCCGGTAGTGGGACGAGGCGATGATCACCCCAGGGTTGAACAGCAACGTGCTCGCGAACCGCAGCGACACTGCAGCGGTAATCGCCATCGCGCCGCCCACGAAACCGGTGCCGAAGCCGGGGCGCCAACCGAAGAGAATCTCCAGGCAGATCATTACGATGACGCCCACCAGGGCCCAGTACACGGCAAGCAGAAAGGCCCAGAAGGCCAACCTGGCGACGGCGAATGCAGCATATCCGCGGAATTGCGCCACGATCTCGCGCGGGATCATGGGTCCGGTCGTCGTATAGTCGCGCACCGCCTTCACCGCGAGCAGCATCGTGAAAACCAGGGCGGCGGCGAGCGCTCCAGCGGTCGCGGCGGCAAAGGGAGCCATCGAAAGCGTGCTCAAAGCGGCCGCCTCAGAGTCATCGCCAGCAACAGGCCGGCGAGCATGCGCCCGCGCCGCAGCGGGGCGTGCATCAGCCCCTGCATGAGGTGAAGCATCGCATCGAGGCGTCGTCCGGCGCGGTACTCCCACTTGGCGTAATCGGCGAGCACGCTCGCATAGCCCGCACGCCAATGCGCACCCCGGTCCGCCGGGGCCAGCAGCCGGCGGTTCTTGCGCATCACCTGCAAGGCCGCCGTGCGCATGACCTGGAGATTGCGGCTCATGCTGTCCGGGTGCTTCACGATCACGGTCAATGGCTCCTCGATGCACGCATAGTCGGAGACCGCGGCGAGGCGCATCCACATGTCGATGTCCTCAAGGCTGCGCAGCGACTCATCGAACAGCCCCACCTTGTCGAACAATTCGCGCCGCACCATGACGCCGGAGCCGCTTCCCGGCACCGCACCGTTGCGCACAAACAGCGTGCGGAGCAGGGCGCCTTCGAGCCGCGGGCAGTCCCAGCGACCGCCCGGCGATCCGTCGGGCGCCTCGACGAGGGTGCAGGTCGACGAGAACCCCACCGTGGGTCGCTGCAGCATGAGTTCGACCTGGCGAGCGAGCTTGTCCGGCAGCCAGCGGTCGTCGGCGTCGAGAAATGCGACGAACGTGCCTGCGGCCTCGCGAATGCCGCGATTGCGCGCGCTGGAAAGACCGCCGTTGGGTTGCGTGACGACACGGATCGCATCTCCGTAGGTGGCGAGCATGTTCCCGGTATTGTCCGTGCTTCCATCGTCGATCACGATGACTTCTCTCACGGTCCACGTCTGGGAAAGGGCGCTGTCCACCGCCATGCGCACGAACGCGGCCGCGTTATAGGCTGGGATCACGATGCTGACCAGGGGCGGGCTAGTCGTCGACGTCATAGCCGAGTTCCTGCATCAGTGGCCTGATGCGTTCCTTGATGCGCTCGATCGCCTCCGGGTTGCGCTTACGCCACTTGGCCCGCTGGGGCGGTCCGGACACCATGCTCGTCGGCCGCTCGTCGAGACTCTCGCAGCGCTTGCGCAAGGCCGCACCGTAGGGAATGCCCAGTCGCCCGAACACGTGCTCGAACACTTCGCCGGGACGTTCCAGCATGGTTTCGTAGCGGATCTGGATCCATTGTTCCGGTGGGATCGCATCGGCCGCATCCAGCGCCAGTCGATTGGCCGTCATCCACTGAAACGCGCACACTTCCTCGAGGCTGGCGTGGTTGTATTCGCGCCAGCCGGGCGGGAGGAAGAAGTGCCATTCGCGGAACTCACCACCGTTGATCGCCACGGGTTCGGGCGAGGGGCCGAAGAACTGGGTCAACCCGAAGCCTCCGTCGCTGCGGCCCTGACGCCAGCCATCCATCATGGAGCTGACGTTGTCACGCCCGTCGCGGTGGATGAAGACAAAGCGCGCCTTTGGAAACAGCCGGTGCAGATAGGGCACGCGCAAGGTGTTGATGCAGGTCTTGTCGAGTACCTGGCCCGGGCCGAGCCGCTGGTAGAAATGGCGAAAGGCGGCATCGCGATGCTCGGGTCGTGCGTCCTCCGTGCCGGCCGCTTCCGATGCCCAGCCGTTGTTGAGGGGGCCGGACAGGGCGTTCCAGAACTGCGGGATCTCGTAGCCGAAACTCAGCATGCCGGGGGCTGCCCCCAGCGTTTCGTAGGTGACGGTCGTCCCGGACCGCGAACAGCCCAGCACGAACACCGGGTCGGGCGAATGCGGGTGTGCGACATCCCACCACGCACCGCGCGCGGCGTGCCGGAGTGCGCGCAGGTTCTTGGCGCGGATCCCGGGGTCGAGGAGCTTGGCGAGCTTAGCGATGCCGGTCATCGGACTCACTTCGTTCGTCTCTTGCGGAAGCTGCGCTGCGTGCCCGCTTCTGCAGGCGGAATCCCTTGATCTCGCCGAGCGAGGCGGCAAGGCGGGTGAGATAGAAGCGCCGGCGCGCCTGCGACAGGGAAAACAGCGCCTGTACCGCATAGGTCAGTGCCTTGCGCACCATGTAGAGCGGCACTCGTCGATGCGGGCTGAGCTTGGACGAAAGCCTCGATGTCGAGGCGGATCGTTCGTAGGCCTTGAGCATGACGTAGCCGAGCGTGAGCCGCTCCGTGTCGACATAGTGGAACTGCAGCATTTCGGGCACGTAGTAGAGCCGCTCGCCGGCTGCGACGCCGCGACGCACCCATTCGATGTCCTCGGCGCCGCCGAGGTCGTGCCCGTGAGGCCCGAGCTCGAGATCGAACTGGCCGATGCGTTCGAACAGGCCGCGACGGATCGCCAGGTTTCCCCCTCCCGGGGTTGCGGTGCCCGGTTCCACGAAGGCCGGTGCGGTTCCGAGCTCGAAACGTGGCACAGGGAGCGGGTAGACCCGATAGGGCCCCTCGTCATGGACCCACGCCGGCTCGGAGCCGTCCCAGTCGGGCAGGATGCGTCCACAGAAGAAGTCCGCATCGGGGTGCGCGCGGGATGCCTCGCAGATTGCCTTCAGGTAGCCGGCGTCGACACGGTGATCGTCATCGACGAACGCGATCACGACGCCGGTCGATTGGGGCAAGGCGAGGTTCAGGGCGTGGCTCTTGCCCGGCACGGGATCCTCGATCCAGCGCAGGGGCAGCCTGGCGGGCGGGTCTTCGGGTGAGGGTTCGTCCCGCGTTTCCACATAGCGTTGCAGGAAGGCAGCGGTCCCGTCGGTGCAGGCATTGGCGACGACGAAGAAGGCGATCCGGCAGTCCGCGGGGCGCTCGCAGCGATTCAGCGAAGCCAGCGCGCGTTCGAGCAGGTCGGCACGATTGTGGGTGCAGATGAGCACTTCGATGTCGGGCGTACCCGGGTAGTCCCGGTCGCGACGGGCGTCAGGCTCGCTCATGCCTGGCCGGACTGCTGTCGATTGCGCAGGATGCGGCCCCAGATCATGCCGAGCGCGTTGGTCCCGTTCATCGCCTGTCGCAATACGCCGGGGCGGCGGCCCAGCCACATCGCGCCGGTCTTGAGCCAGTGTCCGAGGGCCTGGCGGAACATGAAGGGTGGCACGCCGAGAATCGTCCTGGGATAGTCGCCCGTCTGGAACTGGCCGTGCTTGCGCCCGGCGATGAAGTGCAGCTTGAGGAAGTAGCCGCGCCGCAGGCGCCAGTCGTCCACGTAGTGCTCGACCACCATGTCGGGCCGATAGCGGATGCGCAGGCCGCGGTCGACCATCGCCCGGAAGATGATCGCATCCGAGCCGCCCCCCACGGAGTGGCCGAGGCGGTTGTAGCGCGTGTCGAATCGCAGTTCGGGATCACGTGAGAAGATTTCCATGCGGTAGGCCACGTTCGCGGTCCACAGGGGTGTGGACCGGTCCGTGATCCAGAACGGCTCGCGCCCGTGGTCGATCTCGGCCAGAAAGCCGAGCAGTTCATCTTCCAGCCATTTCGGACGCTGCCCCGGTGCGAACATGATCTCCACGCGCCCCCCGGCGACTTCCGCCTTTTCGTGGTCGAGCGCGTCGACCGCGGCGGCGAGTAGGCCCGGGCCGGGTAACTCGTCGTCGTCCATGAAGAGCATGAAATCGGAGCCGAGGGCGAGGCATTCCTCCACCGCCCGGTTGCGCGCGTAGGGAATGCCCTGCGCGGTCTCGCGGACATGGCGCAGCACCGCACCCTCCTGGCTGGCCAGGCGCGCAAGTACCTCCGGTGTATCGTCGCTGCTGTTGTTGTCGACGACCAGAATGTCGAAGGGGATCGGGCATTCCTGGGCACGCAGGGCCGCGACGAGGCCGGGCAGGCGCGCTGCGCGATTGTAGGTGCAGAACGCGGCGGTGAGTCTTGCGGTCATTGAGGTTGATGTCGCTGTGGTCACGGTAGCTCTTGGCGCCTCTGCGGCGGGTTGCCCAAGGCGCGAAGATACAACTGAATCTGCAGCAAGCGAAAGAGCAGGCTTGCAGGGTGGACTGCATCCAGAGCGTGAGGGAACAGGCGCCAGACGCCGGGAATCCTGTCGCGCCAGCCCGATGCGATGGGGGGCAACGGCCTGCCCGCCGTCATGCTGGCGAGCACCGCGCCGATTCGCGCGGACTGGACAATCGCGTTCAGGCGTGGGTCGAGATTCTCGCAGAGTTCGGATCGCACGAAGCGCGCAAACTCGCCATTGGACCGCAGCGCGGCCTGCAGGTCACGGGGCAGCGGGATCGAATCCTGCTGCGCGAACGGGATGTCGGCCATGTCAGGATATCGCTCTTGATAGAGCCTTCGAAGCAAGGGCTTTCCTACCCGGAGTTCGGGGGGCAGCCTGCTGACGAAATCGACGACATCCTCGTCGATCCAGGGGCGTGCCTGTTCCATCGAGCGCAGCCACGCTGCCGAGTAGCCGTTCTGGCGGTTCCCGAGACGTTGCTCGACGTACAGGGTGTCGCGTACTGCGTAGGTCGATTCCTGCCGTATCTCCGCCACCAGTGCGCGTCGTCCCTCGTCGAGTTGGCGCGTGGTGCGCCTCCGAAGCTCCGGGTGGAGCCAGTCCGAAAGCCTCGGAGCCTGATCGAGCGTCAGCATCTCCAGCTTGACAAGCGCTTCATCGAGATCCGCGGCGGGCTTGGCACTGAAGCATTGGTCGCCCTGAAAGAACGTCCCGTGACGTGTCGCCAGGGTCTCGACGAAGTTGACCAGAGCTGCGGTATCGATCATTTCGGCACGACCGTCGGACTGCACCGAGATCTCGAGCATGTCGGCCCGCGCCAGTGATGCCGACAGCGGGAACTGATGTAACTCGAGGTCGAACTTTCGGGCAAGTGATGCCGCACAAGAGCGGTCGTCGCCATGTTCGGTACCGTATGTTGCGACCGGTATCCTGTGACCTTCGCGCAAAAGGCTTCCGAGCATCAGGCGCGAATCGATTCCTCCGCTCAGGAACAGCATCGGCGTGGGGCAGCATCGCATGCGTCGCGTTACGGATTGTCGCAGCAGGGCGTCGTACTCTTCGATGAGTTCGTTTTCCTGGCGAGGCGTCGGATCCGGTGTGAACGCAATCCGCCAGTAGCGCGAGACGGACTGGCCGTCCCTGCTGATCGACATCACCGTGCTGGCGGGAAGTTTTCGTATGGAGGGAAACAGTGTCCGGTCGGCGAAGTAACTGCCGAAGAGCAGGAATTCGCACAGCGCGACCGGGTCGACAGGATCGGGCGCAGTGCCCGACTGCACGAGCGGCCCGACCTCCGGTGCGACCTGGAGTGAGCCGTCGGCGTTGGCTCGGTGAAAAAGCGGGCGCGTGGCGCTACGGTCAGTAAGCACGAAGGCTTGTTCGGTCCGCGGATCGGTCACGAGTACGGTGAAAGATCCTCGAAGATCCCGGACGCAATCGAGTCCGTTCGCGCGATACGCATCCAGTACGACGCTGGCCGGGGGGCGGCCAACCTGGTGCCGGCCGACGATGTCGGTAAGATAACCGTCGAACAGCACTGCCACACCGTCCGTATCCTGCGTGTGTGCATGCTCCGGAGCCAGGCGGCTCACGACGCCGGCAGACAGCCAGTCGCCAAGTGTGACGGTGGCGGTGAAATCTCGTCTGGTCGCGGGCAAGCGTATTGGCGCATCCGTAGCCGGGACATTGCCCGACCTGTGCAGGTGGACACCGGGGACCGGATTCATGAGTCGGCTCCAGTCAATGGTGTTACGTCGCGTCGTGCGAGCAAGGCCCTATGCCACGATATCGGGAGCAGGGCGGGCAACATGTACACCCAGTCCCGAGGACGCCCATAGCCGGCCCGCATCACCTTGCGGAACAGTGCTCGCGCGGTTGGCAAATCACGCTCCCAGTAGGAAACGTAGGCCCGGCGCAAAAGGTCGCCGACAACGAGCTCGCGGACGCGCTTGCGGCCCAGCCGCCTTGCCTCATCGGGATTCTGCCGCAGGAACTTCTCCTGGGCACGCAGGTGGTTCAGTGCCACGCGCAGGCGGTTCTTGGTGATCTGCTCGCCATCGTGATGACGGTAGTAGGCGAGTACCTCGGGAACGCGCACCAGACGGCCCTGTGGAGCTACCCGGAACCATAAATCATAGTCTTCCGATGTCCGAAGCGTCACGTCGAAACCTCCCGCGCGTTCGAGCGCGCTGTGGCGCACGAGGACCCCGTGAATCGGCCAGCGGCAGCCACCCAGCAGAACCTCGCTACGATCAAGCGGATCATAGTCGGGTGGGACGAAAGGCTTGCCGCGTCCGCCGGTAACGCCAAGATTCTGCCAGCCGCAATACGCTAGGACGGCATCCTCGCGTGGTTCGAGCGCGTCGAACATGCGCTCGAGGAAAACCGGCTCCCACGCGTCGTCCGAATCAAGGAATGCGATGAAATCGCCGCTCGCGGCACCCAGCCCGCGGTTGCGAGCGCCGGCAGCGCCCTGGTTCGACTGGACGATGACCTTGATACGGGCGTCATCGATGTTCTGTGCAATCTCCGCGGATCGATCCTGTGAACCGTCGTCGACCACGATCAGTTCCCAATCGGCGAAGGTCTGCGCTTGCACGCTCGATATTGCCTCCACGATTGTGGTCGCGCTGTTATGGCAGGGCATGATGATCGAGATCATTGCCATTCAGGGTATCCGTTTTCCCGGCATCGGACGGGGCTGAAAAGACCGGAACCGCGCCGGCGTCCGACCCACGAGGGCATTGCGCTTCCGGGCTGAGCTTCGCTTCGCAGGGATGTCATCTCAGTAGCCCCATTGCAGCATTTCATCGCGGAGCCAATATCGTAAGCGAGCGCGTTCCCATGCGCTGAGTTTCGACGTATTGTGCGCCTTCCAGTCGGTACGGCTGCTGTGAACGAAATCAGGCGACGGTCGGATGCTGACGCCCAGATAGTCTAGTACGCGGGCCTGCAAATCCGCTTCAGCGACAAAATCTTCGTAGCGCAGGACAAGGCCGAAGTCCGCCTGCCGAAACTGCTGCGAGCGACTGCGCCAGTGGTCCGCGAAGTACCTGAGGGTTGCGTGGCCGGGCGTGAGTCCCAGCCAGTCACGGCGCTTGATGGAGAGCATGACGTCCATTGGGTTGCGCACGAGAAAGATGAAGTGCGCTTGCGGAAAGAGCACCTGCAGCTGTCGCGCAGTGTTCAGGTCGCAACGCGTTTCCTTGAACCCGTAGCGAGGATACCCGAGGCGGAGCGCACGCTCGCGATACAGTGTGCCGAACATGGTGCGCAGTTCATCGAGAATCTCGGCATACGGGGGAGAAAGGTTTGCGATCCACTGCCTCGCATGATCGCTCTTGGGCGCTGCAATGAACTTCTGATAGGCAGCCTCTCCCTTGCCGCCGCGTCCGCCGGCAAAGCGCCGTGAACTGTCGGCCGTGATCTGCTCCCAGCCTGCGCAGGCTTGGGCGATCGCGTTCAGTGCGCCGCCGGTCTCGCCCCACACGAGTACTTCGCCCGTGGCTGTGACGAAACGCTGCAGTAGGGTGCTGCCGGAACGCCATGAAGAAGCGAAGATGAAGATGGGCTGGGTGGCAGGATTCATTGCTCAGCAGGGTATCCCACGGCACGTGGAATAGTCATGGATTCGAGTCGAAATCGGTCCACATTCATGTCTGGCGCGATCAAGAAGCGGGAACCACGTCGTCGTCGCGTTATCCGAATGCGACAGCTCATTGTGTGACTTGATCCGTGTGAATTGTCATCGTCCAGTTCGGTCCTCCGGTCGGAAAACGTGGCCTGCCAGTCGTCTTCCATAGTAGGCGAGCATGTGCCCCCATCCACCTTCATTTGTCATCAATACGAGCTTTCGGGCGAGACTCCCCGCCGTGTCGTGATTGAATACCGCCAGTCGGCGCAGGCGGTATCGATTGCCGTCCTTCAACGCTGCACCGGTTTGGGTGGTGCAAGCCTGCCGGTATCCGGCACGTTCGACAGCGTCCTCACAGTGTTCATTCCATGTGCCGTACGGGTACGCGAAGCTTTCGACCGGTTTGCCGAGGAGATCTTCGAGCGTGCGCTTTGAGTCGTTGAGTTCGGACGCGAGCGCGGTGTCGGAGACTTCGGGGAGGCGAACGTGGCTCACCGTGTGTGAGCCGATTTCCATACCGCTGGCGTCCATCTGTCGCAGATCCTCGGCGCTCAGCATACTTCCGGGAGGGCGGCCGGCGTCCTCCCAATGGGGCCTCCTGCCGATTGCGCTGGTGACGATAAACCACGTAGCGGTCATTCCGCGTGTGATGAGTGCGTCGACCGCATCGAGATTGTTCGCAAAGCCGTCATCGAAGGTGATCACTATGGTCCTTTCCGGAAAGCTATCGCTCGTTCCCAAGGCCAATTCGCGCATCGTTCGTGTCTGCCATCCCTCGGACCGAAGCAGATCAACGTGGTCCAGGAAACGCCCCTGCGAAACTGCCCACGGCCACGATGCACTTCCTCGCTCCGCTGTGAGAGCGTGGTACATGAGCATGACCGGCCCGTGACGGCCACTGCTCCGAAGCAAATTTCGGGTTAATGGATCAATCACCATGGCAGTCTCTCGTTACGCCCTTCCCCGATTCGCACCGGAAATGAGCTCATCATACAGGGACTCGATTTCGATGATTGGCGTTCGCCAGAACTTCTCCTCGACGAATTCTCGCGCTGCCGCGCCCATCGTGCGCCTCAGGTCGGTATCCAATGTCAAACGTTCGGCATACGTGACCAAGGAATTCATGTCCGCGCGGTCGACGAGAAAACCCGTGATGCCGTGCTTGACCATCTCGACCGTTGCACCGGCGTCCGTGGCAAGGATTGGTATGCCTGCCGCGGCCGCCTCCGCTGGTACCGCCGGGCAGTGCTCGTCTTCCTGCGACGGCATGACGATGACGTCAGAGCTCGCGTAGATGTTCTCGATGTCTTCCCGGAAGTCCAGATAATGAATCCTCTTGTCGCCGGCAATGAGCGTCGCGATCTCGTGTGGCTCGTATACGTCCGCCGTGGGACGGCCTGCACGTTGCCGGGTAATGAGAAAGCGAATGTTTTCGCCTCGCAGCCGGGAGGCAAGCTGGATGAACTGCTCAAGGCCCTTAGCCCTTCTCGCCCTGCCGATGAAACTGAATACGGTGTGTGATGAGTCGATGCCCAATGCGCCTCGCACGGACACGCCGCCGGAGAATCGGCTCAGGTCGACAACGTCATAGACGGTCCTCTTCTCCACCTTGCCCGTATCGGAGCTGTTCGCCAGAAACGCCGAACTCGTGATGGCGACACTGGCTTGCAGGAGATCGGGGGAGGAGGTTCGGACGATTCGTTGACAGTGCACGACCCGTGGAATTTTCCGGTACCGTGCAACGGCAAGCTCTGCAGGCCGCCAACCGATGCAGCCGTGATTGAAGTGAATCAGATCAATCTGGGACGCCGCAAAGAAACGGTAACTTTGGATCATGCCAGTAGCAAATGCGTGGAGATTCGACGTGTCGTGCCTGCTCCAAGTCTCGTATCTGATGCCGAGTGAATCCAGTTCAGTACAGATCGGACCGCGTCTGGTCAGCATCACGACTGGTGCGAACCGACTCCTGTCAATTCGCCTGACTATGTTGAACAAGATCCGACTGGCGCCGGCCCAGTCGTTGTTGGTCCCAACGAAGTAGCAGATCCTGTGTTGCATTTGATTTCCGTTGTTGCGAGTCGGAGGTGCGCTACCTGATACTGGGCGCGCGACGCACACGATGCCTACCCGGGAGGGGGCGTGCATCCCATTGACGGAGGATGACCGGCGCACACGGAATCACTCGATTCGACCTTCACCAGTTGAATGTCTGCAAATCCTTTCGAACTTCCGCAAATACCTCGGGTGTGAGGTCGCCGAAAATCGGTTTGGCGCATGCGAACTGGTACACGTAGCTGGCACCCCGAAAGTTCATCTCGAGAAAGATCGGTTGCTCGTCTGCCCCGATCACGAAATCCCACGATACGAGATCGAAATGGTACACGCGCTCATGCAATTCACGCGCGTAGTCACGGAGTCGCTCGTATCCTGGAACACGCTGCTCACTCGTGAAGGCGAAACCTGACGAAGGATGGGCGCGATAGACTTTGCCGTAGGCATCCACCCCGGTCGCCGAGAGAGAGCCATCTGCTTCCACACCTCGGCAGATTCCGCCGGTGCCCGCGTTATCCGTGATCCTTCCGTCGACGCCCATTCTGACAAACGCCAATAGAAGATGGATCTCCCCCCGCCACCTGAAAGTGAGGACGCGCACCGTGTTGACCGAGTTAGGGTGCGGCGCGGCCATGGCGGGATGTTGCGTGACCCGCTCCTGTACAGTGAAATCCGGGCCGTAAAGTCGTTCGAGATCCGGAAGCATCGTTGCCTTGTCATTGATCCATATCACGCCGTCGGAAATCCTCGCCAAGCGTACGCCGTGGCCGTCATCTGTCGTCGTGCCCTTTATGATCACATCCCCGTCATGCGCCGCCAGAACGCGCGCGGCATCGTGCGAGGACAGGGGTGAATATTCATCTGTGTAGTATGCGCCATGTATGCGCTTGATTAGAGACGGGACTTCCAGTCTGGGGTGGATCAGGGCGCGTGCCAGATTCTTGTCGAGATACGCATGCCGCTTTCTCGCACTATTGAAGTGCGGAACGATTTTCTCGAGCCAAATATTGTGCGGGATGAATCGTTCGTCGCGTACGCCCGTGACCGCCGCGATGGCGACGTGCCATAGCGGATTGATCGATTGGCCATAATGCTTCAGCCAATACCTCTGGGTGCACGCTACATAATCGGCGCGGTCATCGAGATGGAGCAGGTCATGCTTCGCAAATTGCGCCTTGGCATGTTTGGTGCGCTGCCGCTCGCGCCAGAAACCCCCGCCGGCAGCGATGATCTTGCTCGTCGACTCTCTGATGGCACGTCGTCCACGCGCCAGACGCCAGCGGATGGCGGCCGCGATCCTTTTCGATTGGGAGTTGCGTTGCGCTTCAGCGTTTGCCACGGTTGACCTCCGCACGGCCGGTCATTTCGAGGAAGCGGGGTACAAAATCTGGCATCACCCACATCGGTGTCGTCGCACCCCAGTCGTCATTGCCTTCAAGCAGCAGCGGGCCGTTTGGTGTGATAGCCACGTCCCATCCAATGCTGTACATGTCCGGCATCCAGCGGTGGGCGGATTTCGCGAGTTCGATGCTTTCCCCAAGATAGGGTATCGCCAACTCAGAAAAGACTATGCCGCTATCCGGGTGCTTGGATATCGTGGAAGCAACCCCTTCGCGTATCAGATAACCATTGGCGTGCGCGCGGCCCGAATGCTCGTCGACCTGCACAAGGGCGCGGGAGACCGCATTGTTATCGGTAATTCTCCCACCGCACGCCATTCGAAGATACGGCAGGAATACGTGTATCTCGTCAGCCGAACGGAACATTATGATCCTGAGGGTATTCAGGGACGGCGGATGAAGCTGTGCGATCGAGGGATGTTGCTCGATCACTTTCTGAACGATATGGGCGCTGCCTGATAGGCGTTCATCCAGTTCTTCCGGATTTGTCGGGGTGTCATTCAAGATGATCTGACCGTCCGTGAACCTCAGCTTGAAAGCGCCTCTGCCCTTGATGCCGTATCGAGGCTTGACGAAGAGTTCCATCCCCTCCAGATCATCTTTGGCACGGCGCCAGAAGTCGCGATCGAGTGTCCCATCGTCCCGCAGCAGACCGCCGTGTTCCGTCGCTCCGATGGACCGGGCGACCGGGATACCTCTCGCCGCGAAATAGCGCTCGAAAAGCAACTTGTCCTGCAGGAGGCACGCATAGTTGAACGGTCCGGCTCCCGGCGCTGTTCCGTTTGCGCGATTTCGCATCCGCTGGAACTGTCTGTAGGTCAGAAAGTCACGGCTGATGTGCTTGCCCTTGTGATCGAGTTGTTGCGCGTAATAAAGGGGCGTGAGTTCATTCCATCGAATCATGGAATACAGCAGGTCGAGGTATCGCCGCGCGAACGGCTTGCGCAAATCTTCAGGAGTGTTGCGACAGTTCAGCGCTGCGAGGGTCTTGATCTCCGCATGCCGCGACGCGGCCGCAAGACCCCGGCGGGCAAGCTGGAGCATATGTGTTATCCGGGTCATGGTGGCAGTCGATACCTCACCTTGGTGAAGCATTGAACAAACAGGGAATCAACCAGCAAGAAGTCTGATGGGATGTCATTGTGTCGCATTTCGCAAGAGTTCTCCGCCGAACCGTCGATGAAATCGCACCTTCTGAGATGTCAAAGTCGATGAACTTCAGCGTTGCCTCCGAACTTGACGATTGCCAGGCTAGCAAGGTGATGCAAAAACGCGCGATTCAGCGCCAACGAAGGCCTTCGGATTGATTTTCATGGTGACTTCCTCGCGAGAATTGGATTTTCAATTCGTTCCGGATTGTCGAACCGGCCGTCGGCGCGCGCCTTGGGGGCTCTTTTCGGCCCGCGGTTCACGCTTTCGCCCCCGAATCGCTCAATTTCGCGATTCTCAGCAGGTTGTATGCCGCGCCGGAAATGAAGGCCGCCGTTTGTGTCCTCGCCTGCCCAGTGAATCGTGTTTTGCGCAGGCCGCCGACCGTTTTCAACCAGCCGAAGATTTCCTCGACCCGTTTTCGTTTGCGCTGGCTGATTCGATAGCCTTCGGTGCAGGTGGTACGGCCATCGAGCCCTGGCGTCTTGCGCCCATCGATTCGAGCGATATGCGGACGGATTCGATGCTCTCGCAGGTGCGCCACGAACTCCTTGACGTGGTAGCCCTTGTCGGCAGCGAGCGTCTTCGGACGAATGCGCCGGCGTCGTGCCCGGGTGAGCATCGAACGGGCCGCACGGTGTTCGGCCTGGGTCGATTCGGTGACCAGTATGTCGACGCACAGCCCGTTGCGGTTTTCCATGAGTACATGCCCGCCGTAGCTGAGCTTCGCCGGCTGGCCGTTGCCCTTTCTCATGAGGCGCGAGTCCGGATCGGTCGTGCTCTGGTGCGTGGCGTTCGAGCGCTTCTCACCCTTGAAGTCGACCATCCCGGTGCCGTCGCCGCCGTTCCTGGGCGGCTCACCGTCCTTGCGCTTGAAGCTCTTGAACGAGGCCCACGCGTCGATGAGCGTGCCGTCGACGGTGAAGTGATCCGAGGACAAGAGATTGTCCCGGCGGGCAAGGCTCACCACTTCATCGAAAAAACGCCGTGCGATGTCGGTGACCACCAAGCGCTCGCGCAGTCGGCTGAAGTTCGACTGGTCGAGGCTTGCGCTCTCCAGATTCATGTCGAGAAACCAGCGAAAAAGAATGTTGTAGTTGAGCTGCTCGCAAAACTGGCGGTCGGACCGAATCGAGTACAGCGCTATCAGCAATTGCCCCTTGAGCAGCCGTTCGGGAGCAATCGAAGGGCGCCCCACACTCGAATACAGCGCATCGAGGTCCGCCGAAATGGCGCTCAAGGCCCGGTCGGCCAGTTTCTTAACTCGCCGCAGCGGATGATCCGCCGGCACGCGAGACTCCGGAGAGAAATAATGGAACATCGAGGACTGAGGATCGAGTTGGCCGCGCATCGCTGTGAACACATAAGTTTCGGGAACGGTTCTATGACAATCCACTTTCCTGTTCGTTCACTGGGTTTTGCATCACCCTGCTAGCTCCCACCAGGGTAATCACATCTACTGTGTATAGCAGAACGTAGAATATGGAGCGTGTTTATTAGCTTACAGCCACTGTTCGCAGCGTCATATTTTGTGTGGCGTTCTACCTTTCCGGGTATCCCATGACAGCACGATATCTCATGCCGCTGACGCTGGTTTTGGTCGCGGCTTCCGATTCGTGCAGCGCGTCACACACGCCACGAACTGGCCGGGAAGTCGAATGAAATCGCAGCGATGTTGCTCGGAAAGCCGGCATGCGAGGTTTGCGTGGTGACGATCGACGCGATGGGAACGAAGACCACGATTGCTCGCACGATCCGCGAACGCACGAGTACCGAGCGCGCCTACTACGATAGAGGCTTGCCCCGCAATTGCTCGGGCGGCACGCAGTCACTGGGAGGTGGCGAATCGGCTTCACTGGTGTTTGTATGTGCAGTTCAATGAGAATCCGTCACGCGTGGGCAGTGGATACGCCGCCAACAACCTGGCCATCGTCACGACATCGTGATGAGCCTGCTGCGGCTCAATACGACACGCAAGGCGAGCATCAGGTTCAAACGCATGCTCTCTGCAACGACTGATGAGTTCCGAGCCGGTTTGCTCGCATTTATGACATGAAGGTGTGATTGCTCTGGTTGTCATTGACCCTGCTCTTACAGAAGTTCCCTCAGTTTCTCCCTTAACCGATCCGGCAAGGAACGTGCGGGGACGGTCGTCGAGCTCAGTCGCTCAAAGGCATTGACGGCGCTTCCCAGCAATCCGAGGCTGTATTCCGCAGCGCCCCTGCGTGCAATGGGCACCGGTCCGGATACGTGCTCGGCGATGGACAGGAAGGCGCGGGCGTAGGTGTCGGCAGAAAAGCGCTCGAGCACGGCGCGCCGGGCGTTTTCGCCCAGCGGCTGTGCTCGGGCGGGACTTGCCAGTAGCTCGATGAGGGTCGATGCGGCGGCGCGCTCGTCGGCGGGTGGCACGAGCATGCCGTCGTGATCGTGCACGATGCATTCGCGCAGTCCGACGCAGGCCATGGCCACGACGGGCTTTCTCAGTGCCATGGCTTCCAGTGCGGCGAGGCCCTGGCCTTCGAAGACTGCGGTGGACAGGAAGATCTGCGCCTGGTCGAGGAGCTGCGGCACGTCGTCTCGCGGGCCGAGAACGAAGACGCGTCGCTCGAGGCGGAGCTCCGTGATCATGTCGCGCAGCGCCGCAGCCAACGCCGGGTCTTCCGGTGGTCCTATGATCGCGAAGCACACCTCCGCATGGCGGTCGACGGTTTCCTTCGCGACACGAACGAAGGCGGCGAAGTCCTTCTGTGCCGAGATTCGCCCCACGCCGAGAACCAGCGGGGCGTTCGCGGCGAGCCCCAGCTCCGAGCGCAGGTCCGAAGGCTCGGCCTCGGCCCGCCGCTCGAGTTCCGCGACGTCGATGCCGTTGTAGAGCGTGCTGACCCGATCAGCCTCCAGGTGCGCGAGCAGCGAAGTCCGGACGTCGTCCGAGACCGCGAGCACGTGGCTGCCCAGATCGCCGAGCAGCCAGGCATAGCCACCTGGTGACATGGTTCGGGCGTAGCGCGCGTAGTCGACCTCGAACGGGGCGTGGATGTGCCAGATCGCGGGGGTGCCGGTGAGTGCCGCACCGATGGCGCCGTCGATGAGATGGCCGGTGTTCAGATGCACGAGGTCGACACGGTCTTCGTCAAGCCACGTGGCGATCTCCTTCGCACGACTCGCCGCCCGGGCGAAGAAACGCAGTTCCGCCATGGGTGCCGGACTGGTGCAGCAGGGCAGGTCGGCCACCCGAAAGGCGATGCCATCCGCTTCGAGCGCGTCGGTTACGCTTCCGCGCTGCGGAACGAGTGCGCGAACCTCGGCGCCTTGGCGCGCCAGCGCACGCATCAGCGTCAGCGTGGTCCGGTCGACGCCGTTGAGCAGATTCGAATGATGAAAGACGTGCAGGATCTTCATCGGCGCGGTCCGGTTGCCGCATCGTGCGCGGCGCGAGACGTGGCGCGCAGGCGACGCTTGAGGCGGTCGTGGGCGAGCCAGAGGGGGATCAGCGGGCGAAGCCAGCACCGGCCCACGTCGGAAAGGGTCCGGGCGACGAGGGCCGGCCGCTCCCGCAGCAGGTGGTGGAAGCTCGCGCTGCCGCCCGTGGTCATGGGGCCGACCCGGCTTGTGAACTGAAGGATGAGATCGCGATTGCCGGGATGAATGCAGAAGGCGCCTGCCTCGAGCTGTGCGTCCATCGCCCGCAGTCTGATGCCTGCCTGTGCGCGGGTGAGCCGCGGCCAGGCGGCCTGCTTCGGGACGTGCCCCATGGCGGTGTCCAGGTACCAGCCGACGAGACGCTGCGTCAGGGTCGGAAGGACGTTGTTCCCGAGCGCCACCGGTGCACCGAACACCGTGCTGCGCCGCTCGACGATCTCGGGCGGGTATCGCGTCAGCAAGGCGCGTGCGATGCACCAGGCCGTGGCGGCGCCCGTTTCCGCGATGCGCAACGGCAGTTCGGCGAGGGCGTCACGGCGCACCACGAGTGCGCCGAGGTGTGTCCGGTCGCGTCCTAGCAGGGTGGCGCGGGTCCAGCGCGGTTCGGGTGTCGGGTCGCGTGCCGGCGTACCGTCGGCATTCGAGGCGTCGGGATGGAAGAGATCGGTCGGGGTCACGACCAGCGCCCGGTCGCGCCGGGCGTCGAGGCTTGCCACGGCCTCGGTCAGGAATGCCGGATGGTGGCGCGCCCGGTCCTCCAGGAAGGCGAGGCAGAGCCCGCGTGACGCAACCAGTGCCTGTGGCCAGGCATCCTTTGCAGACGTCGCGGGGAGCGCGCGCACCCGTGCGTCGTCGGGGAGCGCGTGCGCGGCGACCGGCTTTGCGTCGGTGGCGAATGCGATGATTTCGCTGTCGGCGGGGAGCGTGTCGAGGGCATGCGCGATGCGACTCGCTAGATCCGTGTCGGACGCATGCGTCGGCACGAGTACCGTCAGCGTCATCGCGGCATCGCCGCGATCCAGCGCCATGCCCGCGATCGGGGGTGGCGGGACGGCCGTCGCGGCTGCGTGCGCGAGCACGAGTTGCTCCAGCCAGGGAAGGCCGCTGCGTTTCAGTTCGGTGGCCAGTGCGCGGGTGCAATCGGGCTCGTCATGCAGCCAGGCGACGATTGCGTTTTCCAGCGGCGGTACCCGCTCTCGTGCCGCAAGGTCGCGCCAGCGGACCAGCGCCGGGCTCGGCGGCGGATCGGGCACGAGGCGCGAGGCCTTGTCGTCGAACCAGCTTCCTGCCGGATACGTGCGTACGAGCGACAGCGCGATCTCATCCGCCTCGTCCGGATCCTGCGCCGCAAGCGCGGCAAAATCCCGATCCCGAATGGCGACGCATTGCTCGGTCTGGAAGCGGGCCTTGCCCTGGGTGATGCCACCGGGCGTCAGGCGCCAGCAGGTCAGCACGACGGGGAGATTGGCGAGGTGGTGGCCGAGCACGGTGAGGCGCGAGAACAGGTCGTAGTCGAGCGCGCCGTAAGGACGATCGGTGGCGTATCCGCCGACGTCCAGAAGCGCGGTCCGCCGCGCCATCATCGTCGGGTGATGGCAGGTGAAGTAGTTGAACATCAGGTGACGGGCGTCGTGCGAGTGCTGCGCATGGCGGTCGAGGCCGTTGATGCGACTGTCCGTATCCATCGTAAACCACTGGGAGCCGATCGCCGTGACGTCGGGATGCCCGTCGAGATAGGCGGCCTGCATCGCGAGCCGTTCGGGCATCATCCGGTCGTCGCTGTCGAGGATCGCGACATAGGGGGCCCGGGCGAGCCGAAGGGCGCGATTGGTCGCTGCGCTGATGCCGCGGTTCTCCTGGAACTCGGCCACGATCCGGGCATCGCGGGCTGCGAACTCGCGGATCAACGCTGCGCAGTCGTCCATGCTGCCGTCGTCGATGAGGATGAGTTCGAAGTCAGTGAGCGTTTGCGCCAGGACACTCTCGATCGCTTCGGAAAGAAATGCCGAGGTGTTGAAGATCGCCATCAGCACGCTGACGCGGGGTACGGAGGCCATCGTCAGTTCCCGGACCGTTCGCGGCAACGGGCGATGCGGAGCAGCCATTGCTCGATTCCGCCGGTCACGATGTCGCCGCGATGGTTGACGATGACGATCTTCATGACACCCCAGTGCCCTTCCGGGCGGAAACGAACGATGCTGTCGGTGACGCATGTCCCGCGATCGGCGCAGGATACGTCTTCCCGCCATTGCCGCCGATGCAAGCCGTGCTTCGGTGAAGTCTTCTGCGCCGGTCGCGATGCCTATAATGACCTACATCGGCGGCGAGCACGATCGCGGTGTCAGGCATGTGGGATCCGCGGATGCGGTCGTTCAAACGTGCCGGACATCGTAAGGCATCGGATGCATTCTTCGAAATGCTATCCGGCTTGCGGATGATGCAATGTGACATATGTTGCCGATCAAACCAATCGGTCAATGCCGTTGCCGCCTGTGACGCGGGCGAACATGAGAGAACTTTCCGTGCCCATGACCGATCTTCTTCGCCACCTGTGCCGGCGCCTGGTCGCTTGCGCGTCGGCGGCGGCAGTCTCCCTGTCGGCTCATGCCGGCGGGAGCGCGGAAACCACGCTGCTCGTGGTGAACGGCAACTCGCCCCTGTCGCTGTCCGTGGCGAACGAATACATCCGCCTGCGCGACCTGCCCGAGCGGCAGGTGCTGTGGCTCGACGACGTGCCGCCGCTCGACACGATCGACGTGGACACCTTCCGCTCGCGCATCCTCGCCCCCGTTCGCGCGCATCTGCAGGCGACCGGGCTGGAACAGGAGATCGATCTCATCGCCTACTCCGCGGGATTCCCCTATGCGGTGGACTTTCGCAGCGACGAGCGCGCGCATGGGCTCGAGCGCGACAAGTACCGTGGTGACGCGGGTTCGCTGACCGGGATGACCTATTTTGCCCGCCAGGTCGAGGCCGGCGCGGTGACCTACCTGGGTTTGCGCACGAATCACTATTTTCGCCGCCCGCTGCCCTCGCAGGCCGTGCGGCTACCGCCGCGCGTGCTGGTTCAGCAGGATGGCGGCGCGACGGCGACGAGCGAGGTGATCGTTCCGTTCGAGGCGGCGCGGGCATTCCGCAGCCGTTACTTGTGGGGCAGGGGCCCGGGTTCGGCAGGCATGGCCGAGACGGATCGCTACGTGCTGGCGGCGATGCTGGGCTACACCGGATTTCGGGGCAATAGCCTGCCCGAGATCCGGGCGTATCTGGCACGGGCGGCGGCGAGTGACGGGACGCACCCCCAAGGCTCGGTCTATCTGATGGAGAACCGCAACATCCGCGGGCAGGTGCGGCGCCCGATGTTCGGGTGGACGATCGCCGCGCTCGAGGCGCGAGGGCGGCGGGGCGAGGTGCTTACCCAGGGCAGGGATGGACAGAACGGGCGCGAGCCGCGGGGCAAGACCGACATCGTGGGTCTTGCTGCCGGAACACGCGTGTTCAAGTGGGCAGATGCCGGCAGTCGGTTGCTGCCCGGCGCGATCGCGGAATCGTTTACCAGCTATGCGGGACACTTCGCGCATTCGTCCCAGACCAAGCTGACGGAATTCCTGCGGCAGGGCGCGGCGGGATCGAGCGGTGCGGTGCGCGAGCCATACAGTTTTATCGAGAAGTTTCCGGTGCCGCATCTGCACGTGCATTACGCGGATGGCGCTTCCCTGGCCGAAGCCTTCTACCAGAGCGTCGCGGGTCCGTATCAACTGCTGGTAGTGGGCGACCCCCTGACGCGACCGTTTGCGCACTTCGGCAAGGTGTCGCTTCGAACGCCCGATCCCGGGCTGCCGTGGCGCGGTGTGGTGGATGTCGTCGCCGACGTCGTGCCGCCGGCGGGGCAAGGGGTCGAGCGGGTGGAACTATGGGTGAACGGGCAAGTGCTTGGCACCGCAGCGCCGGGGCAGAACCTGCCGCTCGATACGCGCGCGCTCGCAGACGGGATCAACGAGCTGCGCCTGGTGGCGGTCGAGGCGAGCGCGATCGAAACCCGATACTACGGGCGCTGGCCAATCCGCGTTGACAACCAGGGGCGTCAGGTGACGCTCGATCAGATGCCGGAACGCGTCGGTCTTGGCGACATGGTGGCGCTGGCGGGAGTGGCAGGCGGGGGGGCACAGCGGGTGGAGGTCCGTCAGGCGAGTCGCCTGCTGGGCGAAGCAGAGGTTCGGGATGGCCGCTGGAGATTGCGCTTTCCCGCCGCGATGGTGGGCGTCGGGCCGGTGCGGTTGCAGGTGGTCGCAGCTTACCCCGACGGCGGGCTCGCGCGTGCGGCGCCGCTTGAGCTGGAGGTGACCACGCCGGCGCTGGTGCCGGCAGGTGCGACACCGCAGGCGGATCGCGAGGGGGTGAAGATGCGCCTGCAGCGACGTGCCGGCGCAGAGGTCGAGGAGGCGGTGGTGCCCGGCGTCGACGGGCGAATGCCGCGCGAGTTTCGTTCGGCCGAGGCGCACGCGATCACGTACGCAGGCGCGTTCGAGGTCAGGGAGTCGGGACTTTACGAAATGAGCGTGGAAGCGGTGGGCGATGTCACCCTGGCGGTCGATGGATGGGGCAAGCACCATGCAGTGGTCGGCGCGGAAGACGGCGGCTTTCGCGTCGCGTTACCGCTGGCGAAGGGCTGGCACGGATTCTCGCTCGAGGTTTCGCAAGCCGGCTCGGCCCGTGTCCGCGCCTTACTCGCCGGGCCGGAATCGGCCTTCGAGCTTGCAGGCGAGCGGGTACGGCGATAGCGGAGCATTCAGCGCGACATCTGTCGCCGGTCGATCAGTTTGTCGAAAATGAGCTACGGGTGCGATCGGGCAGCCCGCACACAGACGTCCCGGAGGATCCGATTATCATGCCGATCTTCCTCTTGAATTCTGGGTAACGCTGTCCATACTGGGTAGATGAAGATCGATCGGCCACTTCCGGCCGATTGTTTTCGCATAACGACAGCGCGGTGACTCCACGCGATTCAGCAGGGAGGTGTGATGAGCGTGACTGCCGCGGCCACGGTTTCCAGCCAAGGTCTAAGCGATACGAGGCAACAGGGTCGGATCGGTCTCGTCGATTATCTAGTCATTCTTGCCCAACTGGCATTACTGCTCGTTCTGCTGCGCCAGTTTCAGATCGAGTCAGGTGCATTCTTGCGCCTGGCGATGCTGGCATTTGCCGGATTTGCCGTGCACGCCTGGTTACCGCTCTCCTGGCGCTTGCCGTTCTTCTCGCTTCTGAGCCTAGCTGGCATCGGTGTGGTAATGGGCGCCGAGAACGCTGCGTGGCTTGTCGGTATCGGACTGGTAATGATCGGCCTGTGCCACGTTCCTTTGTCATTCGGATCGCGTGGTTTTCTGTTGCTGGGCGTGGCGGGCGTACTAGCTCTGCAACGTGCTGGCCACCTGCCGTTTCCCTGGTCTGATGCAATCTGGCCGATTCTCGGCTCGATGTTCATGTTTCGCCTCATCGTGTATTTCTACGACCTGCGCCATGACAAGACACCTGCAACCATCAGTCAGTCACTGGCCTATTTTTTCATGCTGCCGAATGCCTGTTTTCCACTGTTTCCGGTGGTGGACTACAAGACTTTCCGTCGCAACTATTTCGACGATGATGCATATCGGATCTACCAGTTCGGAATTGAATGGATGGTACGCGGGGTTGTCCATCTGATCCTCTACCGCGTCGTTTACTACTACCTGACGCTGGCACCACACGAGGTCAGCGAGCCGGCACACCTGACCCAGTACCTCGTGTCGAACTTCTTGCTCTATCTACGCGTATCGGGGCTTTTCCATCTCATCATCGGGATGTTGTGCCTGTTCGGCTTTCGTCTGCCCGAGACGCACAATCGATTTCTGCTGGCTTCGAGTTTTACCGACTTCTGGCGTCGGATAAATATCTACTGGAAGGAGTTCATGCAGAAGGTTTTCTACTATCCGACGGTGTTCAAGCTGCGCAAGCTCGGAACCGAGAAGGCACTGGTGATCGCCACGCTCTATGTATTCCTGATGACGTGGTTTCTCCATGCCTATCAGTGGTTCTGGTTGCGGGGAACAATGCTGCTGGTGGTGCAGGACGTACTCTTCTGGACCATTCTCGGGTTGCTGGTGGTGGGTAATTCACTCTATGAGATGAAGCACGGCCGTGCGCGCAGCCTGGGCAAGCCCACCCGCGGCTGGCGAGATATGGCGGTGCTTGTTGCCAAGACCTACGCCACGTTCTGGTTCATATGTGTGCTGTGGTCATTCTGGACTGCGGAGTCGCTGCCGACCTGGTTCGCGATGTGGGCTGCATTGCGGGGCGATTACACGATCGAAGTCTTGTTGTTTCCCACCCTTATTCTGGCGGTGATAGTCATCGGCAGTATTCCCGGGGACTCACTGCGCAATGTTCGCGCTTCAGAACAAAGTGAGCGTGCCTGGCAACGGGGTCGAATGGCGACGCTGGCGGGCATGATGTTCTTGATCGGGGTCAGTGTGGAAGGCGTGCATTCACAGTTCGGGCGCGACGTCGGCACGTTCGTCCACTCGCTGCGCTCCGGGCAGCTGAGTCGCCTTGATACCGCGAAGCTCGAGCGTGGCTACTACGAAAGCCTGCTGTCGGTCGATCGGTTCAACTCCCAGTTGTGGGAGGTATACATGAACAAGCCGAAGAACTGGCTTGATATCGACAATGCCAATCTGAAGCGGTTCGTTGGCGGCTTCGCTCAGACCGAACTGATTCCTTCATTCGCGCAGACGACGAGATTCGGAACGATCACGATCAATCGGTTCGGCATGCGGGACAAGGACTACGAAATCGAACCGGCTGCTGATACCTACCGTGCCGCCGTGCTGGGGGCATCGCTTGTCATGGGCTGGGGGGTCGGTGACGGCGAAGCATTCGAGGCCCTCATCGAGGACAGATTGAACCGGGAGTGGTCGGACGGTACGTTCGCCAGGTTCGAATTGCTCAACATGGGGGTTCCCGGGCACAAGCCGCCGCAACAGTTGGTGATGATGGAACGGGCCCTTGAATTCGAGCCGGATGCGATTTTTTACGTCGCGAGCGGACGGGAGGTCACGCGCACCCTCGATTACATTGCCGAAGTCGTTGAGAAGCGGGTCGAGATTCCGTATGAGGGGTTGACGCAGCTTCTCGAGAAGGCGAACGTCGTGCCGGGCATGGACGGAGCGACCGTCATGCAGCGGCTCACGCCCTATGGGCGTGAGGTACTTGCCTATGTGTATGAGCGCGTCGTGTCCGAAGCGCGTGCGCGCGGCGCGGCGACAGTATGGATCTTTCTGCCACAGGTTCGGGAAGGCAGCTGGCAGGAGGAGACCCGGGAGGCCGTCGAAATTGCACAGTCTGCCGGCTTCACCATCATCAATCTCGAGGACGTTTACCGCGGGCACGACATCGACGATGTGCGTCTCGCCCCGTGGGACGATCATCCAAATGCATTCGGTCATCGCTTGATTGCGGATCGGCTGTTCATCGGTCTCGAGGCACAGCGCGACCTTATCTTCAGGCGTGCAGACGATTGAGGACCGAACCAACCAGCGAGGGGGAGCAGAAAGGATGGATGCCAATATCGATTTCACTCAGGCTGTCAAGGGATACATCCTGGAAGAATTCCTGCCAGGCGAGAATCCCGACGATCTGACCGAGGATCTGCCTCTGATAAGCGGCGGGATTATCGATTCGATCGCGACGCTCAAGCTCGTTCTGCATTTCGAGGAGCGCTACGGGATCGTCCTGGAGGCACATGAGGCCGACAAGGAACACCTGGACACGATACGGGACATCGCAGCACTTCTCGCGTCCAAGGTGAGGTGATGCGACCATGAAGACCCGTGACTCCTTGCATCATGCGTTGGCCGCCGCTGCTGGCCGTCATCCCGATCGGATCGCCATCGTGGAGCCGGAACACGGTTCGGTCACCTATCGCGAGTTGGCATGGCTTGCGAGCCGATTGCGCGACCGGCTGATTGCCAACGGGGTGCTTCCTGGTGATCGCGTCGGTATCTATCTGCACAAGTCAATTGATGCCGTGGCAGCCATTTACGGCATCCTCAAGGCTGGGGCTGCCTATGTGCCGGTGGATCCCGACGCTCCGCCGTCCAGAAATGCATATATCATGCGCAACTGTGATGTCAGGACGATCGTGATCGAGCGAAACTACGAGGCGACCTTTCTGGCCGAGTTCGCGACCCTGGGTGCACCACCGCCGCTGCTCGTCCTCGATGGAACTGGTGCCGGTGAGCCCTTGGCGCGTGTACTGGACCAGGCTGATGTCGACTCGACTCCTGCGCGTGCCGATGTGGTGTCGGCCCCGGACGACCTTGCCTACATACTCTACACGTCCGGATCAACCGGGAAGCCCAAGGGAGTCATGCTCTCGCATGAGAACGCGACCAGCTTTGTGGAATGGTGTTCGGATGTTTTTCGGCCGGATTCGAATGATCGCTTTTCATCACATGCGCCGTTTCACTTCGACCTGTCGATCCTCGACATACATGTCGCGATCAAGCACGGCGCAAGCTTGGTCCTGGTTACCGAGGAGCGGGGCAAGGATCCGCTCCATCTGGCACGACTCATCGCTGAGCAGGGCATCACGATCTGGTACTCGGCTCCCTCCATACTTGGTCTGATGGCCCAGTTCGGGCATCTGCCCGATCATGACTGGTCGTCTCTGCGCCTCATCCTGTTTGCCGGTGAGGTGTTTCCGGTCAAGCACCTGCGCACGCTCTGCGAGCAGGTGCCGCATCCGCGCTACTTCAATCTCTACGGCCCGACCGAGACGAATGTGTGCACCTACTACGAGGTTGTTCCGCCTGTGCCGGAGGAACGCAGTGCGCCGTATCCGATCGGTCGAGTCTGTGAGCACTTGTGCAGCAAGGTGGTGGACGAGAACGGCAATGAGGTAATCGCAGGGGAGGAAGGTGAACTGTGCATTACGGGCCACGGGGTGATGCAGGGCTACTGGTCGCTTCCCGAGCAAACGGCGCGCGGCTTCCTGATAGACGTCGACGGCACGCGCTGGTACCGGACCGGAGACATTGTCGTCGAGGCACCCGACGGCAATTACACCTATCGTGGACGGCGTGACCGGATGGTGAAGCGGCGCGGGTATCGCGTGGAGCTTGGCGAGATCGAATCCGGTCTATACCGGCATCCGCTGGTCAAGGAGGCCGCTGTGATTGCGCTTCCCGATGCCGATGCCGGGGTCCGGATAGCCGCTTTCCTGAGCAGTAAGGACGGACAGACGGTCTCGCTGATCGCGCTCAAGCGTTTCTGTGCTGACGAATTGCCGCTATACATGATTCCTGATCAGTTCAAATGGCTCGACGCGCTGCCCAGAACGTCCACGGACAAGACTGACTA
Organism: Rhodocyclaceae bacterium; assembly: GCA_035443825.1. Taxonomy (GTDB): domain Bacteria; phylum Pseudomonadota; class Gammaproteobacteria; order Burkholderiales; family Rhodocyclaceae; genus DAOMNN01. The sequence continues at coordinate 41,158 of DAOMNN010000027.1, forward strand.
TCAGCGCCTAAAGGAGTTCGCGTAATGGATTTCGCCTTTAGCGACGAACAGAAAGCCTTGCGCGAGAGCACGATCCGGTTTGCCCAGGGTTCGCTTAACAAGGATCTCGTCGAACGTGATCGAGACCAGACCTTCTCTCGTGATCTGTGGCGCGAGTGCGCCGGAATCGGGATTCAGGGCCTGCCGGTGCCAGAGGTGTACGGTGGTACGGACCTCGACGCGCTTTCGTGCGCGGTGGTGCTGGAGGCATTGGGCTACGGCTGCCGCGATGGGGGCCTGGTCTTCTCCCTGTGTGCTCATCTGCTGGCCTGCGTCGTTCCGATCTTGCGCCACGGTGATGAGGGACAAAAGCGTCACTACCTGCCCGGCTTGTGTGACGGCAGTCTTGTCGGTGCCCATGCAATCACGGAGGCGGGCTCCGGCTCAGACACGTTTGCAATGCGCACCCACGCCAGACGCGACGGGAACGGTTGGCGTATCAATGGTAGCAAGACCTTCATTTCGAACGGCCCTGTCGCCGACGTTGCGGTGCTTTTCGCTCTTACCGATGCGGAGAAGGGATTCTACGGAGGTGTGACGGCCTTCATCGTCGAACGTGATACACCGGGTTTCTCTTGCGGTCAGAAATTCGAGAAGCTGGGCCTTCGTACGTCACCGGTCGGCGAACTCGTATTCGACGATCTATATGTTTCCGACGCCGCTGTTCTCGGTCAGGTCGGGGGTGGCTCCGCCGTGTTTGCGACGGCGATGGATTGGGAGCGCTGCCTGCTGGTTGCTGGCCACCTCGGGATCATGGAGCGCCTGCTCGAAACCTCTGTCGGATATGCGCGCACGAGGAACCAGTTCGGACAGGCAATCGGGAAGTTTCAGGCAGTCGCGCATAAGATCGCCGACCTCAAGGTTCAGTTGGAGGCGGGGCGTTTGCTCACCTATCGAGCTGCCTGGCGCCTGCAAAACCTGAGGAATGCATCGCTGGATGCGGCGATGGCCAAGCTTGCGGTCAGTGAGTCACTTCTCAAGGCGGCCCTCGACGCCGTACATCTGCACGGCGGGTATGGGTACATGGTCGAGTACGAGGTCGAGAGGGCACTGCGGGATGCGGTCGGCGGTACGATCTATTCGGGCACTTCGGAGATGCAACGCAACATCATTGCCCGCTGGCTTGGTCTTTGAGCAGCGGAACAACTCACGGACCATTGACCGACGTCGTGTCTGCGTCACTGGCATTGGGGAGAGCCCTGGATCGTGGCGACGATGTTCTCCGCGGCGCCTTCACAGAAGCTGTATGTCCCGTTGCCGTTGT
>DAOMNN010000028.1:0-40116 GCA_035443825.1 Rhodocyclaceae bacterium
CTCGCGGCGCCAGAACCTAAATCTGGTGCGTCTACCAATTCCGCCATCTGGGCACGGCAACACCGGCAGGCCACGTTATCCGATCCCGATCATAGCCGCTGGCGGCTACGCACGAAGGCTGCCCCGGGTGCAGTGGCGGCGATTATACACGCGCCGCAGGCGCTTCACATTCTCAGACGATCGGCGTAGCCGGTCATCTCCAGGTAACCCTGCCCGATCTCCACATCGTCCTCGAACAGCCGCACCGCACCCTCCCAATAGACCGCTCCCGTGGAGCGACTGCTGTCGAGTTCCTGGTCGTCCATCAAGGGACGAAGCTGCAGGCGGCGCCCTTCGATATCCAGCGCCCACTCGACCGGATACTCTGCACCGGTGCGGGCCGAACGCCATGTGCGCAGCGGATCGAAGCGCACGTCCTCCGGCACAAGCGTGCGCACATCACCGAGCGGATCCCGAATTGTTCCAGCGGCCCACATCGCGCCGCCTTCCCGATCACGCATGCGAAAGGCCATCAAGGCACCACCATCATGCAGGTTGATCCCGACCCAGTCCCACCCCTGCGCTTGCTCCGGAAGTATCTCGCTCGACCATTCATGGTCGAGCCAGGCGTGGCCGGAAACCCGCTGCTCCTCATCCCGGACGCGCACGCTTCCACTCACGGCAAGCTGCGGACGGCTGTAGTAGTAGCTCGCGTTGACCGGGTCCGGCGCCTTCTGACTGAACCCATCCCGGCCATTCGGCACAGGAGGGCCGTCCGGCACGAATTCGAGTTCGAAGCCGAATGCCTCCGTTTCGATCCGCGTGCGGTAGCGATCTTCCTCCAGTGCAAGCGTCCAGTCATGGATCCAGGCGCGGGTAGGTCCGCGGTCCGCCCCGGCCAGCGGGTCCAGGGCACGCTCGATCCGTTCCGCATGAAGCAATCGCCCTTCCCCGGGATCGGCCACCGCCGCATGCGCAAAGACGAGTTGGCGCGGAGCGTGAATGCTGGGGTTATCCTCTCCAATCAGCGTTCGCACCCGAAAGAACGTCACCTGAAAACCGCGCTCACGCCCTTTGTCGTCCCGCACCCAGCCGGTGACGTACCACCACTCGGTACGGAAATCAGGATGCGATCCAGTGTCGTCCGGAAAAACCAGCTGCTTCCCCGGCACCACTGCGGGATAAAACGATGCAGGCGATCCGGACGGCGCCGCAACCGAAACGACGGCCAGCAGGGCAACCAGTACGATGACGCGCATCACCAGTCCTCCCGCACTGCGAAAACCGCACTGCGACGCATGGCCTGGCGACCCGACAGTCGGGCGGCGAGCGCTGCAAGAAGGATCAGGGACGCGCCGAAGATCGAAAGGAGACCGATCGGCAGGCTCAGGTCCATGCTCCAGTGGAAACTTTGCCGATTGACGATCTCGACCAGTACGACCGAGATCGCCGCGCCTGCCACCATCCCGACGCATACGCCCACCGCCGCGGTCAGGGCGGCCTCCGCCCCGAGCAGTGTGCCGATCTCACGGCGTAACAGGCCGAGATGCTGCAATACACCGAACTCCTTGCGTCGACTGGTCGCAAGTGCGGCAAAGGTCGTGCTGATGCCGAACAGGCCGATCAGCACGGCCACGGCCTGCATCAGATACGTCACCAGGAAGGTGCGATCGAAGATCGCCAAGCTGACTGCACGGATCTCGCCCGGCAGCGAGATCTCTATCGTGCGCTCCCCGAGTGTTTCCCGAATGGCGCTCATGACCGCTTCCGTCGACGTCCCCGGCGAAAGATGGACGCCAAGGTCGTTCGTCAGGGGATCCCCGGTCAGCTTGCGGTAATCGTCCAGTTCGATCACCGCCGCACCATGCTGGCGCGCATAGTCACGCCAGATCCCCGCAACACGGAAAGCATGATCCTGCCCGGCGAGCGGCAGCGACAGTACATCGCCGACACCCAGCCGCAGCAGATCGGCCATGGCTTCCGAAATCCATACCGGGAGCATGTCGCCCGGCGTCACCGCCACATTACTTGCGGAACCCGACACCAGCGGCAACGGCGTGCCGTCGCGCACCGGACGTGCGATCAGGGTCATCGGGAATCGCTCCGAAAGCCGCAGGGTATCGTAACGCACGGCTTGTACCGAGGCGATTCCAGCCAGCGACGCGATCCGCGCGACCTCCTCCGGGCCGAGATAGCCGGTCGCGGCGGACGATGATGCGCGTACGTATAGACCTGCCGGCAGCACCTGTGACAACCACTCGTCCACGGATCCGCGGAACGAACTGACCATGATCGCCATCGAGACTGCCAGTGCGACACTGGCCACGACACCGGCGCCAGCCACCACGATCTGTCCCGGCGCGAACGCAAGCCTGGCGTGCGCGAGACGAAGCAGAACCGGGCGCGCGTGGCGAAACAGGGTCATCGCCATCCGTGCCGCATCGGGAAGCAAGAGCACCGCACCGGCGAGAATCAGCGCGACCGCAACGTAGCCGAAGAGCGGCACTCCGGCAATCGGCGGTAAAAGACACAGAACCGCGGCACCTGCGAGGCATGTGACCGCCGCCGGCCAATGTGCCTGGATGCTGAACACTTCACGCTCGTCCCCCGAGCGCAGCGCGCGTGCAGGCAGCATCCGCGCCGCCTCGCGCGCCGGTAACCAGGCGCCCGCAACGCCCGCCAGCACGCCGAGCGTCAGGTAGATCGCGCTGAGCCCGGGCCGGAAATGAATCTCGGGCGCGACCCCGCGAAAGTAGCCCGCCCCCAGGTCGCCACCAATGAGCCGAAACGCGAGCGCCGTGATTGCATACGCCAATGCCACGCCGATCGCCGCGCCGACAAGACCCAGCATTCCACCCTCCGCAAGCAGCCCGCGCACCAGGCTCGCCCGATCGAGCCCCAATGCGCGCAGAAAGGCGAACTCCTGGCGCCTCCGCACGACCGAAAGCAACTGGGTCGAGAACACCAGGAAGCCTCCGGTGACCAGCGCGATCGCCGTCAACATCGTGAGATTGACCCGATAGGCACGCGACAGCCCGGCCGCCTGCGATTCCGCGGCCTCGGGGGGAAGGATCTCGACCCCTGCCGGCAAGAGGGCGCGCAGGCGCTGCTGCAAGACGTCGCGCTCCGCCCCTCGCACCAATCGGATGTCTACCCGGGTCAATCTGCCGATTCGATCAAACACCTGCTGCGCCGCTGCGATGTCCATCACCCCCAGCGCCTGAGCCAGGCCGGCGCCGGGAACCGCACCGGCGATTGTGAGCGGAAGTTCGCGCGTACCTGCCTGAACCGAAAGCAGATCGCCCGGATCGACTCCCAGTTCGGATCGCGCCGCCGCGCTCAGAAACAGGGCATCGGACTGCAGTGCGGCGAACCGCTCCGCCCGATCGCCGTCGTCCATGGGCATGGGCATGAGCACCGGTGCGACCTGCGCGACGCGGAACAGGTCGATTCCGAAGATGCGCAGGCTGCCTTCCCTGCCGGGAAGCCGCGCCTCGAGCTCCAGCACCGGACTGGCCTGCGCCACCTCGGGGCGTTGCGCCAGCATCACATAGACGGCATCGTCGAATCCACGGCGCGGGCCCACCACCTGAAGATCCGCCTCACCGCTGAGCAATCGCATCCCGCGTCCGAACTCGTCCAGCGCCGCCGAGTGGATGAGCTGCACCGCCAGCCCGAGCGCGGCCCCCAATGCGATCGCGAACAGCGACAGTGCGGTCGCCAGGCGACGGCGAAGCAGGCTCGCCAGGAATACGTGCACCAGGGCGCGCTTCATGCCCCGTCCCGATCCTCGACGAGTCCATCGCGCGACAGACGCAGCACGCGGTCCGTGCGCGCCGCGGCCGCCGCCGAGTGGGTGACGAGAATGCCCATCGCGCCGGCCTCACGAATGCGTTCGAGCAGCAGATCAAGCACCTCTCGGGCGCGCTCCGGATCGAGGTTGCCGGTCGGTTCGTCACACAATACCAGCGACGGGCAGTGCACCAGGGCGCGGGCGATTGCAACGCGCTGCATCTCGCCGCCCGACAGATGCTTCGGCCAATCGCTGGCTCGTGCGCCAAGACCGACCCGACGAAGCATCTCGTGCGCACGGGTTTCGGCTTCGTCGCCGGCTACATCGAGCAACCACATGGGCAGCGCGACGTTCTGGAGCAATGTCAGGTGGGGCAGGACGTGGAACGCCTGGAAGACGAAGCCCAGCTTGCGTCGGCGAAGAAGCGCCCAGGCGTCTTCGTCCAGAGCGGCGAGGTCGGTGCCGTCGAGCACCATCCGTCCGCCGTCGATCGGCTCCAGGCCGGCAATGCAGTTCAGGAGCGTGGACTTGCCGACCCCGGACTCACCCATGATCGCAACGCATTCGCCCTGCGCGAGCGTCAACGCAAGGCCGGAGAAAAGCGCTTGAGCCGCCGTGCCGGAAAAGCCCTTGGAGAGTCCTTCGATTTCGAGCATGCCTGCAATGACCGCGCCGCAGCGACAAAGTGCGATCTTAGCAGCCGGCCGGATCGCGTATACTTCCGCGCCAGCCATGCCCGTCGATCATTACGAGAATTTCCCTGTCGCGTCGTTCCTGCTGCCGGCGCGGCTGCGCGAGCCGGTCGAGGCAATATACGCCTTCGCACGAAGCGCCGACGACATCGCCGACGAAGGCGATGCAGACCCGTTGCTGCGGCTTGCACGCCTCGATGACTATCGCCTCGAACTGAGCGCGATCGAGCAGCATCGGCCGCCGAATGATGGCTCGCGCTCGCAGCTCTTCACTCGACTGGGCAGGAACATCCACAGCTTCGACCTGCCGCTCCAGCCGTTTCGTGACCTGCTGGATGCCTTCAGCCAGGATGTGGTCAAGACGCGCTATGAGGACTTCGGCGAGCTGGCCGATTACTGCCGGCGTTCGGCAAATCCGGTCGGTCGCCTCCTGCTTCACCTGTATGGTGCAGTCACCCCGGACAATCTGCGCATGTCCGACGAGATCTGCACCAGCCTGCAATTGATCAACTTCTGGCAGGATGTCGCGATCGATCATGACAAGCAACGAGTCTATCTACCACTCGACGAGCTCACGCGTTTCGGCGTGACCGAGGCGCACATCGAAGATGGTCGCTGCGATGCCGCGTGGCGCGCCCTGATGACGTTCCAGGTGGAGCGTGCCCGTGTCATGATGCTGCGTGGCGCACCCTTGGCTCGCAGGCTTGCCGGGCGTATCGGCTGGGAGCTTCGCCTCGCCGTGCTCGGGGGACTGCGCATCCTCGAGCGCATCGAATGCGCGCGATACGACGTCTTTCGCCACCGACCGACCTTGAACAGCGCAGACTGGGCAAGACTCGTCTGGCGCGCACTTGATTACCGACCAACATGAACCCACACGATTACTGCCGGGACAGGGCTGCGAAGAGCGGCTCGAGCTTCTATTACAGCTTCGTGTTCCTGCCGCCGGAACGGCGCCAGGCGATCACGGCCTTGTATGCATTCTGCCGCGAGGTCGACGATGTGGTCGACGAATGCACCGAGGTCGAGATCGCGAACGCCAAGCTCGCGTGGTGGCGCACAGAACTCGATCGCGTCTTCGACGGCGAGCCCACCCATCCGGTCGGGCAAGCACTCAAGGACGTGATCACACGCTTCGAGCTTCCGCGCGAACAGCTGATGGAGATCATCGACGGCATGGCGATGGATCTGGCCCAGGCACGCTACGCCGACTTCAAGAGCCTCCAGCTCTACTGCTACCGCGTTGCGAGCGTGGTCGGACTCCTGTCCGCGGAGATCTTCGGCTACACCGATCGCCACACGCTCAAGTACGCACACGACCTGGGCATGGCCTTCCAGCTCACCAACATCATTCGGGATGTGGGTGACGACGCGCGTCGTGGCCGCATCTACCTCCCGATCGAAGAGCTTGCGCGCTTCAACGTACCCGCGCATGACATCCTCGAGTCCCGCCATACGCCCGAGTTCCGGCGTCTGATGGAATTTCAGGCCGAACGCGCCTACCACTTCTACGATCAGGCCATGGCGCAGTTGCCTGCTTGCGACCGCCGTGGCCAGCGTCCGGGTCTGATCATGGCGGCAATCTATCGAACCCTGCTCGACGAGATCGCCCGGGACGGATTTCTCGTGCTCGATCGGCACACCTCGCTGACGCCGGCGCGCAAGATCTGGCTGGCCGGCATGACCTGGTTCCGGAGCTGAGCGTGGCGCCGTTGGATCCGCCACCCGAAGGTGCTGCCAGATGAGCCTGCAGGTGGCCGTGATCGGCGCCGGCTACGCGGGACTCGCCTGCGCCGTCGAGCTTGCCCGAAGCGGTCATTTCGTGACCGTGTTCGAGCGCTCGCACGTATTGGGGGGCCGTGCGCGGGTCGTCTCCAAGGACGGCTGGCGGGTGGACAACGGGCAGCACATCCTGGTCGGCGCATATACCGAACTGGCGCGCCTGTTGCGGCTTACGGGCGTGTCCCCGAAAACACTCGAGCGCCTGCCCCTGACCCTCCACGTGCCCGGCCGGATGCACTTGCAGGCCGCCCGCCTGCCGGCCCCGTTTCACCTCGCCGTAGGTTTGCTGCGCTCAAGCGGACTCGACCGTGAAGACAAGCGCGCCATGCTGCGGCTGATGCGCCATCTGAAGAAGAACGCGTTTCGGGTCGACGCCGATCTCACGGTGGCGGGTTTGGTTGCCGATACAGGCCAGACGCAACGGATTTCCCAACTGGTGTGGATCCCGCTGTGCGTAGCCGCGCTCAACACCCCGGCCGACGAGGCTTCCGCCCAGATGTTCGCGAACGTGCTGCGTGACACCCTCGCGGCCGATGCCGGCGCGAGCGAACTGATGCTGCCGCGGGTCGATCTTTCGGAACTGTTTCCGGTCCAGGCCGCCCGCTATCTTGCGCTCCGCAGGGGGAAAGTGCGCACCGGCACGAGTGTGACGTCGATTCGCCACGATGAAAGCGGCTTTCGCCTTGAGGGCGATCCTGCCGAGAAACAGGTCTATGACCATGTCGTTGTGGCCACCGCCCCCTACCATGCCGCCGCACTCGTGCGCGGCACGGGCCGCTGCGACCGGCTGGCGCAGCAGATCGACCAGCTCGAGCACCAACCGATCACCACCGTGTACTTCGCGCTTGGCGATGGCCAGCACCTGCCGCATGCGATGATCGGGCTCGCCGACGGTCCTGCGCAATGGGCTTTCGACCGCGGTCGTCTGGGTGGGGAGTCCGGCCTGGTCGCGTGCGTAATCAGCGCCCACGGCCCACATGAGTTGTTGACCCGCGAGGATCTGGAAATTGCAGTGCACCAGCAGCTCGAGCGTGAACTCCAGAGACGTCTGCCGGCGCCGGAATGGGCGCTCACCATCACCGAAAAACGCGCAACTTTCGCGTGCCGCCCGGGAGTTAATCGTCCCGCCATCCGTACCCCGGTGCCGGGCCTGTGGCTTGCCGGCGACTACGTCGATTCACCCTACCCGGCCACGCTCGAGTCCGCCGTGCGCTCCGGGAGTGAAGTGGCGGCGTCGATCATCAAGTTCGGACGCATCGGACCTGTCAGCGCTGGGGCATGACGCGCAACTCTTCCTGCAGGCGACCTGCGTTCATGCGCATCATCCGCTCACAGCGCCCGGCAAGCGCTTCGTCATGGGTCACCAGGATCAGGGTCGTCGAAGACTCGCGGTTGAGGGTGAAGATCAGATCGATCACGGCTGCCCCGGTCGCCGCGTCAAGATTGCCGGTCGGCTCGTCCGCCAGGAGCAATTGGGGATCGGGCGCGAACGCTCGCGCCAGCGCGACGCGCTGCTGTTCCCCGCCCGAAAGGTGCTTGGGATAATGCTGCCTGCGGCCCCCGAGGCCGACCCGGTCCAGCCACTGCGACGCAATCTCGCGCGGATTGTCGACACCCGCGAGTTCCAGCGGCAGCATCACGTTCTCGAGCGCCGTCAAGGCAGGCAGCAACTGGAAAGACTGGAAGACGAACCCGACGGACTCGCCGCGCAACTGCGCACGCGCATCCTCGTCGAGCCCGAAAACGTCGATACCGCGTATGCGCACCGATCCGCTCGTGGGAACATCCAGCCCGGCAAGCAATCCGAGCAGAGTGGACTTGCCGGAGCCCGAGGCCCCGACGATCGCCACGGACTCGCCGGCGCGGATGTCGAACGACACATCCTGCAGGATGTGCAGCGTGCCTTGTCCGTCGGCCAGCGGTACGCTCTTGCACAGGTCCGACACTTCCATCACCGGAGCGGAGAATTCGATGTTGCTGCGATCCATTGCGATCTTCTTTATGTTCGTCATCTTCCAGGGGACCGCGCAGGCGGCCACGATTCTGGTTTGGGGTGACAGTCTGTCCGCCGGCTACCAGCTTCGGCCGGGGGAGGACTGGCCCACCCTGTTGCAGACGCGGCTGCAACAGGAAGGTTTCACCCATGCCGTAATAAACGCCAGCGTCAGCGGCGAAACCTCTGCCGGAGGACGCACGCGGCTGCCGGCTGCCTTGGAGGCACACCGGCCGGATCTGCTCATTCTCGGCCTTGGGGCAAACGACGGTTTACGCGGGCTGCGACCACAGTTGCTTGCCGAAAACCTGGAGGCCATGATCGAAGCGGCGCGCGCGCACGGTTCGCGGGTGCTGCTCGTCGGGATGGAGATGCCGCCCAACTACGGCCCCGCCTACACGCGCCGCTTCCACCAGACCTATCACGACGTGGCCGAGCGAACCGACGTCCCGTTGGTGCCCTTTCTCCTGGATGGCTTCGCCGATCGCCCCGAGTATTTTCTTTCCGACGGCATCCATCCCAATGCCGATGCCCAGGAACTCATCCTCGACACGGTCTGGGGCTATCTGAAGCCTCTGGTCAGCAAAGGACATTGAGCACGGATTCGCCGGCAATCATGCGTCCGACGACCCGGCCCTCGGCACCCTGCTCCTCACGGATCGCTTCGAGTACCGCGGGGACAGCGTCTCGCGCGCAGGCTATGAGCAGTCCGCCACTGGTCTGAGGATCGGTCACGAGTGTCTGCTGCCACGCCTGAATTCCCGAATCGAGGCTCATTGCATCGCCGTAGCTTGCCCAGTTGCGGCCGGATGCGCCAGTTGCCACGCCGTCGCGAGCGAGTTTCACTGCCGCTTCGATCAAGGGCAAGTCGCCGAAGCGCACCTCGGCACCGAGCTTCGAAGCGCGGCAGATCTCCAGCAGGTGCCCCGCCAGGCCGAACCCCGTCACGTCGGTAACTGCGTGAACCGCGTCCATGTCTGCAAGACGCATCCCCACCCGATTGAGCATGGTCGTCCAGCGCAGCATCTCCGCGTAATCCGCGTCCGCGAGCAGTGCCTTCTTGAGCCCGGCCGAGAGGATTCCGATACCCAGGGGCTTGGTGAGGATCAGGACATCATCGGCGTGCGCCCCGGCATTGGTCTTGACCTGCCGGGGGTCGACAATTCCAATTCCTACCAGCCCGTAGATGGGCTCCAGCACATCGATCGAATGCCCACCCGCGACCGGAATACCCGCCTCGCGACACACCGCCGCCCCGCCTTCGAGGATACGTCCGATCACCTCGTGGGGCAGCTTGTCGATCGGCATGCCGACCACCGCCAGCGCCATGATCGGCCGCGCGCCCATTGCATATACGTCCGACAGGGCATTCGTGGCGGCGATACGGCCGAAGTCGAAAGGATCGTCGACGATCGGGGTAAAGAAATCCGTGGTCGCCACGATCGCCTGGCGGTCGTTCAAGCGATAGACGGCGGCATCGTCGGCATGGTCGGTGCCGACCATGAGATCGGGCGGAACGATCCCCGCGGGAGCGTGAGCCAGGAGGCGGGCAAGTACCGCGGGCGCTATTTTGCAGCCGCAACCTCCGCCATGGGAGAATTGCGTAAGTCTGATGTCGTCCATATATCCGGAGAAATTGAGCGCCCGGAGTGATCGCCCCGGAGCGCGTATTGATCATGAGAAAAGGCTTCGCGACCGTAGCACAGCTGGCCGAGTTTGACGAGGTCATCGACGCCCGCAGCCCGTCCGAGTTTGCGGCCGATCGCATTCCAGGGGCGATCAGCTGCCCGGTTCTGGACGACGCGCAACGAGCGCTCGTGGGCACCATCTACAAGCAGCAGTCGGCCTTCGAAGCGCGGCGCGTTGGTGCCGCAATGGTCGCCGAGAATATCGCCCGACACCTGCGCGACCGATTCCAGGACAAACCGCGCGACTGGCGCCCGCTTGTGTACTGCTGGCGAGGCGGTCAGCGCAGCGGATCGTTCGTGACCTGGCTACGCATGATCGGGTGGGATGCCTGCCAGCTCGAAGGGGGCTACAAGCGCTGGCGGCGACAGATCGTCTCGGAACTGGAGTGGCTCCCGGATCTGCTCGATCTTCGTGTCATCTGCGGCGCCACCGGCAGCGCCAAGACCCGTGTGCTCGAGGCGCTCGCTGAGCGGGGCGCACAGGTGCTCGATCTGGAGGCAGTGGCTGCGCACAAGGGCTCGGTCCTCGGCGCAATTCCGGGATGCCCGCAGCCCACGCAAAAGTGGTTCGAGACCTGCCTTCATGACGCTCTTTCCGGGTTCGATGCTTCGCGCCCGGTCTACGTCGAAGCGGAAAGCCGCAGGATCGGTCGAATCCAGATTCCAGATGCCCTGATCAAGCGCATGCGCGCTTCGCGGTGCGTCGCGATCGAGGCTGGAAGGGACGCACGCCTGGCATTCCTGGTCCGCGACTATGCCTACCTCGGCGACGATGTCGACGAACTCCAGAACAAGATCGACTACCTCAAGGCCCTTCAGAGCAACGAGACCCTGACGCGATGGAAGGCACTAGCCCGCGATCACAATCTCCATGAGCTGTTCGGCGAGTTCATCGACCTGCACTACGATCCTCTCTACCGGCGCTCCCAGAACCGCAATTTCACCCGGTTCGCGGAAGCACGCCGGGTCGAGACCGATGACTTGTCACAGGAGGGAATCACGAAACTGGCCGAACTGATTCTCTCCGAACCGTGATCATCGTGCGTTCGGCAAGCGGATCGTCCGGCCCTGCCCCTTGATCGCGCAGATTCGCTGCACCATCGCCGGTTTGGGAACCGACACCTCGCCCTGCTCGAATGCCACGACCGAGAAATCGCTCCTGACGCGTTCGAGAAGTTCGCCCGGAGCGAGCAGAAACTCAGGATTGGAAGGCCTTCCGAAGCGTTCGTTTCCAAGCATGAAGGTTTCGTAGATAAGCATGCCACCCGGATCGAGGCAGCCGAGCAGATCGTCGACACGGGGGCGAAACAGGTAATTCGTGACCACGATGGCATCGTAGCGCTCGCCGTCGAAAATCCATTCATCGCTCTCCAGATCAGCCAGAATCGTGCGCACACCATCGACGTCGCTCAGCGATTCGAGCGCCGATGCATCGCGGTCGACGGCATCGACTTTCACTCCCAGTGCCGCGATGAGGCGCGCGTGGCGCCCGCTTCCGCACGCATAGTCGAGGGCCGTGCCCCCAGCCCGAATCAGTGGTGCGAACCTGCGAACCCAGGCCGACGCCTCACCCGGCGCGGCATGCGGCACCTCCGGGTTCAACGATCCATTCCCGCGAGGCAGATCGACTTGATCTCGAGGTATTCGTCGATCCCGTAGCTCGAGCCCTCGCGCCCGATCCCCGATTGCTTGATGCCGCCGAACGGGGAAACCTCGTTCGACATGATCCCCGTATTGACCCCGACCATCCCGTACTCCAGGTCCTCCGCGACACGGAAGATGCGACCGATGTCGCGCGAGTAGAAATAGGCCGCGAGTCCGAATTCCGTGTCATTGGCCATCCGAATGGCTTCATCCTCGGTCTCGAAGCGAAACAGCGGTGCAACCGGACCGAAGGTTTCCTCACGCGCTACACGCATGTCGGGCGTGACGTCGGCAAGAACGGTAGGTTCGAAAAAGCCCCCACCCAGTGCGTGCCGCTTCCCGCCCGTCAGCACACGTGCTCCCTTGGCCAGCGCATCCGCGACATGGTTTTCCACCTTCGCTATGGCGGCGCCGTCGATCAGCGGACCGATGGCGACACCGTGCTCCGATCCGGGGCCGACGCTCAGCGCCGCGACGGCCGCAGCCAATTTCTCGGCGAACCGGTCATAAACGCCCGCTTGGACCAGCAAGCGGTTCGCACAGACGCAGGTCTGACCCGCATTGCGATACTTGGACGCCATCGCGCCTTCGACCGCGGCGTCGATATCGGCATCGTCGAACACGATGAAGGGCGCGTTTCCCCCAAGCTCCAGCGACAGTTTCTTCAGGGTCGGAGCGCATTGAGCCATCAGCAGACGCCCTACTTCGGTCGATCCGGTGAATGACAGCTTCCTTACCACGGGACTGGAGGTCAGTTCGCCCCCGATCGCGACCGCATCCCCCGTAAGCACGTTGAACACGCCCTTGGGGAATCCGGCCTTCTCCGCCAGCACGGCCAGAGCCAGCGCGGTAAACGGTGTCTGCTCGGCAGGCTTCACGACCACGGTGCAGCCTGCCGCAAGCGCCGGCGCGACCTTGCGGGTAATCATCGCCGCAGGGAAATTCCAGGGTGTGATGGCAGCACAGACCCCCACGGGTTGCCGAATCGCCAGCAGGCGACGGTCGGTCGCGTTGGTCGGAATCACGTCCCCATTGGTGCGTTTGCCCTCCTCGGCAAACCACTCGACGAAGGACGCCGCATATTGCACCTCGCCCCTGGCCTCGGCCAGCGGCTTGCCCTGCTCGGCGGTCATCATCATTGCCAGCTCGTCGGCCGAGTCCATGATTAGCGCGAACCAGCGTTGAAGAAGCGCGGAACGTTCCTTTGCCAACAATCGCCGCCAGGCCGGGAAGGCCCGCTCGGCCGCGGCGATCGCGCGCGCGGTCTCACCCGCACCCATATCAGGCACGGTACCGACAATCTCGCCTGTTGCGGGGTTGTCGACGCTGAAACTCGCACCGGAGTCGGCGCCGAGCCATGCGCCATCGATGAACGCGAGTTGACGGAAAAGTGGGGATTCGCTCAGGTTTTTCATGGCTACGGTTCGCTTTCCTGTTGTGGGCGACACGCAGATCAGCGGGTCGCATTGGTTCGACGAGTCCAATTCTAGCGGTCCGACAGCGAGACTGCACAATGCCGATCACTCGCTGGCGCAAAAGCCAATGCCCGGCATGCTGTTTCAGCTCATTCGCGAATAGCGGACGCTCTGCGTTTGCGTGGCGGATCTGCCGTGCAGGACAAGGGCAGAGGCCATGCGTCGCCACCGCGGGAAGACCCGCACCTGGCGGATATCGGCGTGAATTTTCTGCCTCCTGATCTGTCGGCCGCACGGTGCGAACCGCGTTCGTCGGCTATCCTTGCCCGGCCGCGAGGACACGATCAGGGCCGCCGCAGTGGCGTCCGCACACCAGCCCGCCCCAGCGGCCCGGCGAGGGACGGCGCCTCATACGAAAGTGTTAAGATTCAATTCATTGTCGCCGCCGCATTCGGACGCCTCGTGACGATTTCTCTCATCCTTCCCTGGATTCTCGCGGCAACGCTTGGCGCGATCTGCATCACCCTGGCAGCACGCCTGCGAGATCTCCGGCAGAGACGGGCAAGCCTCGCTGATTCCGGGTCGAATGCACGAATGCAAGCTCTCGGGACGGAGCAGGCGAAACCGGAAGAGCCGCGGCGCGGCGCACCTGCACCCCCGCATCCGTACGCGGACGTGATCGATTCGATTCGTGAAGTGGTGTTTCGCACCGATCGACAGATGCGCTTCGTCTTCCTTAATCGCGCCTGGGAGACCACGAGTGGCGAATCGATCATCGCTTCGATCGGCCAACCCCTTCCCGATTACCTGCACCCGGATGACCGCGACGGTGTAGCGGCGAAGTTGACACAGCTACTGGGCGGAGAACTCGATGAATACCGCGGTCAGATCCGGCTTCGCACGCACGAAGGCGAGATCCGCTGGATAGACGCGACTGCGCGCCTGGTGCTAGACCACGATGAACGCCCGGAACACCTCAGCATCGTCGGAACATTCGACGACATCTCGAGCGGCAAGATCGCGGAGATGACGCTGCGCAACATCAATCTTGAACTGGAGGCCCGGGTCAGGATGCGCACTGCGGAACTCGAGGCTTCCAATCGCGAACTCGAGGCCTTCTCGTATTCCGTATCGCACGACCTGCGGGCACCCCTGCGTTCGATCGACGGTTTCACGAGAATCATCGAGGAAGAACTCGGCGATCGTCTCGACACCGAGGCACGTGAGAATCTGGAGCGCATACGCGGTGCCGCAGCCCGCATGGCCCGTCTCACCGACGACCTCATCGAACTCGCAAGATTCTCCCGTCACACCCTGCGCAAGGAAAGTGTCGATCTCTCCGAAATGGCGCTGCAGATCATCGAGGACCTGCGTGCCCAGGAGCCCTCACGCACGGTCGAGGTCGAGATCACCAGCGGTCTCGTCGTGACGGCCGACCGCACCCTGATGCGTGTGGTGCTTCAGAACCTGCTTGAAAACGCCTGGAAATTCTCGTCCCGATGCGAGGTCGCGCGCATCTCCTTCCGTGCGGACATCAGAGGCGAGCGACGGGTCTTCGCCGTTTCGGACAATGGTGTGGGATTCGACATGGCATTCGCGGCGAACCTCTTCCGGGCGTTCAACCGCATGCACCACCAGGGCGAGTTCCCCGGTTCGGGCATCGGTCTGGCGAACGTGCACCGCATCATCCAGCGTCTCCGCGGACAGATCTGGGCCACTGCCGCGCCGGACGAAGGGGCGACCTTCTACTTCACGCTGGATGCATGAGCTCGGCACCCCTTAGAATGGAGCACGAACCCGGGCCGCGACGTCGACGTACATATTTCACGAAGTCTGATGCTGCACTGCGGTAGACTGGTTCCCGATCCTGCACATCGCATCGTCGCCGTTCCGCCAAATCGCGGCACACCCGCAGACCGGACCAACGCACATGAAAGAAAAACACTACCTGACCCCACTCCTGCAACCTCGGTCCGTCGGCGTCATCGGCGCCAGCGAGCGCAAGGCCTCACTCGGCAACGTGGTGATCCGGAACATGCTCGAAGCGGGATTCAAGGGCCGGCTCTTCGCGATCAATCCCAAGCACGAATCCGTACTCGGCGTTCCCTGTCACAAGTCGGTCGAGGATGTACCGCATCGTCTCGATCTCGCCGTGATCGCAGTCAATGCGGAAAAGGTTCCGGCGATCGTCGACAGCTGCGGCCGCGCGGGGGTCCGGGCGGTGATCGTCCTGCCGGCGGGCTTCTCCGAGACGGGTGCGCGCGGCGCGCTTCTCGAAAGGCAGGTCGTCGAAGCGGCACGGCGCCACAAGATCCGCCTGCTCGGCCCCAATTGTCTAGGCATCATGCGCCCGGAGCTGGGCTTGAACGCGACATTCGCCCACGCCAGCGCGCTCAAGGGCTCGATCGGACTCATTTCTCAATCCGGCGCACTGTGCACGGCGATCCTCGATTGGGCCAAACCCAACAATGTGGGGTTCTCGGCGGTCGTGTCGCTGGGATCGAGCAGCGACATCGATTTCGGCGAGGTTCTCGAATACATGATTTCGGATCCGCGCACCGAGAGCATCTTCCTGTACGTCGAGGGCATCCGTGATGCACGGCGCTTCATGAGCGCGCTACGCGGGGCGGCGCGCGTCAAGCCGGTGCTGCTGATCAAGGTCGGTCGCCATCCGGGCGCGTCACGGGCAATCCTTTCGCACTCGGGCGTCGCCAGCGGCGAGGATGCGGTATTCGATGCCGCCTTGCGCCGGGCCGGCGTGATCCGCCTCTACAACCTCGGACAGCTGTTCGCCGCGGCGAATGCACTGTTCTCGCACTTCCGTCCGCGCGGGAACCGGCTTGCGATCATCACCAATGGCGGCGGCCCGGGTGTGATGGCTGCAGACCGTGCGGCCGACCTGGGAATCCCGCTCGCCGAGCTCGACGACTCCACCATAGAGAAGCTCAACAGCACGTTGCCAGCCCATTGGTCTCGCGGCAACCCGGTTGACATCGGCGGCGATGCCGGCGTCGAGCGGTATCGCGATGCCCTTCAGGCAGTGCTCGAGGCCCCGAGCGTCGATGGCGTCCTGGTCTTGCTCACGCCCCAGGCAATGACCGATCCAACCCTGGTCGCCGAAGCCATCGTCGGTATCGAGAAGACCGCCGACAAGCCTGTGGTCACATGCTGGATGGGTGAGGATCTGGTACATACGGGCAGAAAGGTCTTCGAAGCCGCCGGCATCCCGACCTTCCGCACACCGGAACCCGCGGTGGAGCTGTTCAGCCATATCTCCGCCTATTACCGCAACCAGAAGCTCCTGATGCAGACGCCCGCATCGTTGTCGCATCTGAATCCGCCCAGCATCGAAAGCGCGCGTCTGGTGATCGAAACCGCGCTGGCAGAACGGCGCAAGGTGCTCAACGAGATGGAGTCCAAGGCCTGTCTGGCGGCCTTTCGCATTCCGATCGCACAGACCGTGGTGGCACGGTCCGCGACCGAGGCGATGGTACTGGCCGAAGAGATCGGCCTTCCCGTGGTGATGAAGATCGACTCGCCATCCATCATTCACAAGGCCGACTCGGGCGGGGTGAGGCTCAATCTTGGCAGTCTTGCGGCAGTGCGCACCGCCTATCAGGAAATCCTGGACGAGGTGCGGCGCAACAAGCCCGATGCGTCGATCAATGGCGTCGCCATCGAACCCATGATTCTGAAACGCCACGGGCGTGAGCTGATGGTCGGGGTCAAGCGTGATCCGGTGTTCGGACCGGTGATCACCTTCGGCGAAGGTGGCAACCGGGTCACGGTCAGCAAGGAACTCGGGATCGCGCTACCACCACTCAACCGCTATCTGGTGCGCGACCTGATCCAGTCCACGCGCGTAGCCGCCTTGCTCGACGAAGTCAGGAACATGCCTGCGATCAATCACGAGGCGCTGGAGTTCGTGCTCCTGCGCGTGTCCGAGATGGTGTGCGAGCTTCCATGGATCCATGAGCTCGAGATCAATCCGCTGATCGTCGATGAGGTCGGCGCCGTGGCGGTCGACGCGCGACTGGTGACCGACAACATCGCACCCTCGGCTGATCGCTACGACCACATGGCGATCCATCCCTATCCGTCGCAGCTCATCACCAAATGGATGCAGCCAGACGGGGTTGAGATCACAATCAGGCCGATCAAACCGGAGGACGCCGAGCTCGAGGTCGAGTTCGTGCGCAAGCTCTCCCCCGAGACCAAGTACTACCGCTTCATGAACACGATGCGCGAACTGCCGCCGGCCATGGTCGCGCGCCTCACCCAGATCGATTACGACCGGGAGATGGCCTTCGTTGCCACGGTCATGGAGGACGGCAAGGAAGTCGAGATCGGCGTATGTCGATACGCGGTCAATCCGGATGGCGAGTCCTGCGAATTTGCGATCGTCGTCGCGGACGACTGGCAGCACCGCGGCCTCGCCCGCCGTCTGATGGGCGTCCTCATAGAAGCCGCACGCAACAAGGGGCTCGCCTACATGAACGGGGTGTTTCTGGCCAACAACGAGCGGATGCTGCGCTTTGTCCAGGGCTTGGGCTTCGTTCTTGCCAACGATCCCGATGACAGCACGGTGAAAGTCGGCGTCCTGTCCCTGCAGGACTGAGTCCGCCGATTCGCTTATCATCCGCTCCTCCGACCCAGACCCGGACCCATGTCAGCAAGCATAGACAAGATCGACTTTCACGGGCTTCCCGCACTCGAACTCTGCGACGGAACGGGCGCGCGCGCGATCGTGACGCTGTTCGGTGCACAGGTCCTTTCATGGATCCCTGCCGGTAGCGACGAGCGTCTGTACCTCAGCGAGAGGGCCTGTTTCGACGGCAGCAGCGCAATTCGCGGCGGCATCCCGGTCTGTTTTCCGCAGTTCTCGGGACTTGGCAAGCTCCCGAAACACGGACTCGCAAGGCAAGCGACATGGGAAACAAGGGAACTGCGAAGCAGCAAGGATCATGCACTCGCGACCCTGGGGCTCACCGACGACGATCACACACATGCTCTATGGCCAAGCATGTTCGATGCCGAACTGACCGTGGTGCTCGAGCAACGACGCCTCGACGTCGAGTTTTCGGTACGCAACACCGGCCATGCCCCTTTCGCCTTTACTGCCGCACTTCACACCTATCTGCGCGTGCGTGAGGTGGAGAACGCTGCGCTCGAGGGGCTTTATGGTTACGAGTACCGCGACGCGGCCGACAAGGACCGGATCAGGCGCGATACCGGCGAGGCGGTTCACGTCGAGGCAGAGGTCAACCGCGTCTATCATCACGTGACGCGACCACTTCTGCTTCGCGACAGCGGGCGCAGCCTCGGAATCCACGCCGAGGGATTTCCCGACGTCGTGGTATGGAATCCCTGGGAGACGAATTGCGCAGCACTCGCCGACATGCCGCCACTTGGCTTTCGCCACATGCTGTGTGTGGAAGCCGCCGCCGCGCGACAGCGCATCGCCCTGGACGCGGGAGCTGAATGGACCGGGCGCCAGACGCTGATCGCACTGTGAACGCGCACCCTGGTGTCCTGTTCATTGACGGTCGATGCGGCGGCGACCGGCGATGACACCTGCAATCATGGTACGCAACACGACTCAGGAGCCCGACGGATGACACTTGCCATCTTCGGAATCAGGAACTGCAATACGATGAAGGCGGCTTTCGAATGGCTCGAGAGCCATCATGTGCCCTACCGCTTTCACGACTACAGGAAGGCCGGCGCCGACCGTGACGCGCTGATGCGCTGGTGCAACCGGCTCGGCTGGCCGGCATTGGTCAACACCAGGGGAACGACGTGGCGCAAGCTCGATGCCTCCCGGCAGAACCTCGCTGACGAAGGCGCAGCCATCGAACTGATGGTCGAATACCCCAGTCTGATCCGGCGACCGGTAGTGGAAACCGAATCCGGCGAACTGCTCGTCGGATTCAGCGAAACAGTCTTTGCGGAACGCCTCCTTCCGCCCGGAGAGCACGAATGATCGGCGCGGACAGCTATATCCAGCGCTTTCTTCTCGAGGATCTCGACATTCGCGGCGCGGTGGTACGTCTGGGCGCGGTCTGGGAAGCACTGCAGGCCGGTCGTGACTATCCGCCCGCCGTAGCCACCCTGCTGGGCGAAATGAGTGCCGTCGCGGCGGTGATCGCAGGCAACCTGAAGCAACCGGGACGCCTGACCTTCCAGATTCAGGGACACGGGCCGGTCGGTCTGCTGGTCGTGGACTGCACCGAGACGCTCAACCTTCGCGCAGTGGCACGCCTCGATCGACCCTTGGCGGGGGCCGCGGATTTCACCACCCTCGTCGGCGATGGCCGCCTGCAGCTATCGCTCGACGCACCGACGATGCGAGAACCATACAGCAGCCTCGTTCCGCTCCAGGGAGAGGACATCGCCGCCGTGTTCGAACTTTATCTGACCCAGTCGGAACAACAACCTGCCGGTTTGTGGCTTGCAGCCGCGGAGACCGCATCGGCCGCATTGTTCCTGCAATGTCTCCCGGGTGCCAACGAGCGCGATTCGGACGGGTGGAATCGGGTACGTCAGCTTGCACAGACGGTGCGCCCGACGGAACTGCTTGAACTCGCTCCAGCCGAGCTGCTGAACCGCCTGTTTGCCGAGGAACGAATACGCCTTTTCGACAGCCGCCCGATCACTCATCGTTGGCCACCGGACCGTGACAAGGTGGTCGGAATGCTTCGCAGCCTGGGCGAGGCCGAGGTGCGGCAGATTCTGGCCGAGAACGGCGAGGTACTCATTCGCGACGATCTGTCCAATCACGACTATCGCTTCGACAAGGACGACATCGACCTCATCTTCGCCCTCCCCGACGACGACAGCGGCTTCGTTCCGCCGACGATCCACTGACATGTCGCAACACCACCGGCGTCCATATCGGGTACGATCGCCGCGAAATGCTTCCGGTCTTGCCCGAATCCTGCGCGGTCAGTAGACTCGTGATCTTTACAGGCCCCGATCGTACATGTCAGCCGTCCACTCCGCCCGTCCGATAGAGTTTCGCAATGCCTCGCTCGGCGCCACTGTGGCGGTCCTGCGCGAAACCCGGCCACCGCTCCTCGCCGACGCACTTCACAAGATGCTGGGCGGAATGCCGGACTTCTTCAGCGGCGAAGCCGCAATACTCGACTTCGCAGAGCTGGACGAATTGCCCGGACAGATCGATTGGGCCGGTTTGCTCAGTCTGCTGCGGCGCTTCCAGTTGCAGCCCATCGGGGTACGCAACCTCCACCCGGACCACGCCGCAAACGCACGCAAGGCCGGACTCGCCATTCTCGACGGTGT
Source organism: Rhodocyclaceae bacterium (assembly GCA_035443825.1). GTDB lineage: Bacteria > Pseudomonadota > Gammaproteobacteria > Burkholderiales > Rhodocyclaceae > DAOMNN01. The sequence goes on from DAOMNN010000028.1 coordinate 20,289, forward strand.
CGTCCTCGACGAGCGCAGCTCGCCCAACCCGCCCCCCGCACCCACGCCTGCACCTGCACCGCAGACTGCGCCCCAGCAGTCTCCGGTCGCCCCGCCTGCCCCCGTTCACGCAGGCACGATGTTCGTTGACCGGCCGGTTCGCTCCGGACAGCAGGTCTATGCACGCGGCGGTGACCTGGTCCTGCTCGCCGGCATGAGCAACGGCGCCGAGATCATCGCCGACGGAAGCATCCACTGCTACGGTCCGCTGCGTGGCCGCGCACTTGCGGGTGCCCAGGGAAATGCCTCGGCCCGGATCATATCGACCAATTTCGGGCCCGAGATCGTGTCGATCGCGGGCGTATACAAGACATTCGAGCAAGGTATCCCGGCCAGCATCGCCGGCAAGCCTGCAACGGTGAGGCTGGTGGGTAGCGCTACCGATCAGAAACTTGGCATTGAACCCCTGCTGCTCGATTGAGCGCACATCTCACACTCAGGAAGGACAAAACGTGACTCGAGTCGTCGTCGTAACATCAGGCAAGGGCGGTGTGGGCAAGACCACCACCAGTGCGGCTTTCGCGTCCGGCCTCGCACTGCGCGGCTTCAAGACCGCAGTCATCGACTTTGACGTCGGCCTGCGCAATCTCGATCTGATCATGGGATGCGAGCGACGGGTCGTGTATGACTTCGTGAATGTCATCAATGGCGAAGCCAAGCTCAACCAGGCGCTGATCAAGGACAAGAACTGCGAAAACCTCTTTGTGCTCCCCGCTTCGCAGACGCGGGACAAGGACGCGCTCACCGAAGAGGGCGTCGAGGCGGTGATCCGCGATCTCGAACACATGGGTTTCGACTACATCGTGTGCGATTCGCCAGCGGGTATCGAGCGCGGTGCGGTGCTGGCGCTGACATTTGCCGACGAAGCAATCGTCACCACCAATCCGGAAGTGTCCTCGGTCCGCGACTCCGACCGCATCCTCGGCATTCTGCAGTCGAAGTCGCGCCGCGCCGCCGAGGGCCGTGAGGCGGTGAAGGAGCACCTCCTGCTCACTCGCTACTCCCCGAAACGAGTCGAGGAAGGCGAGATGCTCTCCTACAAGGACGTCCAGGAGCTGCTGCGCGTACCGCTGATCGGGGTCATCCCCGAGTCCGAGTCGGTCCTTCACGCCTCGAACCAGGGCACACCTGCGATCCACCTCAAGGGCACCGACGTGTCCGAAGCCTATACCGACGTGGTTGCGCGCTTCCTTGGCGAAGACCGCCCCTTGCGATTTGTGAATTATGAAAAGCCGGGCCTCATGAAGCGCCTGTTCGGAGGCAAGTGACATGTCCCTGCTCTCTCTGCTGTTCGGAGAAAAGAAGCGAACCGCAGCGGTCGCGAAGGAGCGCCTGCAACTCATCATTGCGCGTGAGCACGGCAGCGCGACCCGTGGTGCGGACTTTCTTCCGGCCCTTCAACGCGAACTGATCGAAGTCATCTCCAAGTACGTTTCGGTCAATCCCGAAGACATCAAGGTCCAGCTCGAGAAGCAGGACAACTACGAGGTACTCGAGGTCAATATCGTCCTGCCGGAACAGAAGGGCTGATACCTGCTTCAAGTCCGTCGGCGGCGCGACGGACCTTATCCAGTCCTCGCCTGCCGCACGATCGGGAGCCGCCGCTCCCCCCGTCATTTTTTCGCAGTACTGCATTGACGGTTACTTGCGAAATCGATCAGCTGCGAAGAGGACTGCAGCAAGTGCCGGCAAATCACGGACTCTCCGGCACCCCGGCCGCTTCGTTCTGCGCGGCATGTTCGGCGGTATCGTCGTCCGCATTGTCATCGCCCTCGTACTCTCCGCGCAGGACCTTGTGAATCCTGTGCGTGTACAGTGCCGCCTTGGTGATCTGATCCGCGATGCGGCGGATATCCGACAGTTCATCCAGACGGGCCGCCATCTGCCGCACCGGAATGCGGCCCGAAGTGCCTGCAAAGAGAAGGTGTCTCTTGACCTCCTGGTACACGTCCTCGAATGCCTTGAACGCCTTGCGCACGCGTTTCGGGCGGAAGCCTTCCACGGCGGGATTCGCCGCATCGATCAGAACGCTAGCCTCACGCTTGAACCCGCTCACGACGTCGGCCAGTCCCGGATCCGCGATGTCATCCAGGGCACGGTGCAGCCGACTGATCTCGAGCGCACGCGCCATCACGTCGTCGAAGTACTGGGTGACGCGAAGCCCCTCGGCGAACGCACCTGCGATCGCCTCCGACATGTCCCCCGAGCGGGTGGCCCGGGCGCTGAAGTCACCGACCGCAAGCACCAGTTTGTCGACCACGCTGCGGTCCTTCTCCAGCCATTGGTCCGACGAGGCTTCGGCACTGATTGCACCCTGCGCCGCACCCCGTGCGATGTCGCCGATGCGCGCCAGTTCCCGATCAAGCGCTTCCAGTGCAAGGATCGGCGTTCCGGCAACGTTGCTGTCAAGGTGCCTGGGGCGCCCCTGATCTTCGTCCGCGGTCACGAACAGGCGTTCGAGCCGACGGACCAGCCACGGTGTGATCGGCCACACCAGTGCCGTCCCGGTAATCTTGGTGGCCGTATGAAAGATGGCGAGAACCGTCGCCGCATTCGGTTCCAGGCCGATCAGGCGTGCGATGCCGCTCACAGCGACCAGCAGTAGCGGAAGAATCAGAAACGCGGCAATACCGGTGACGACGTTGAAGAACGTCAGTGCCATCGCGGCACGCTTGGCATTGGATGTCGCACCGATGACCGAGAACAAGGCGGTCGAAGTCGTGCCGATGTTGGCGCCGATCACCATCGCTGCCGCGGCCGCGAGGGGGATCAGGCCGGCTCCGGCGGCGGTCAGGATGACGGCCAGCGCAGCACTGGACGAATTCATCAGCACGGTCAGGACGATGCCGATCAGCACGAACAGCAGGGCTCCGACGATACCCTGATCGGGAAGCGCGCCCAGGTCGAACAGTTCCTCTACACCTGCGAAGGTGTCACGCAGAACGTCGATTCCGAGAAAGAAGATTCCGAACCCGGTCAGCGCCTCGCCGAATGCCCCTCGTCTCGTCCGGCCTCCGGTCACGCGCAGGGCCATGCCCAGTGCGATTGCAGGCATTGCCAGCGCCTGGATATTGACCTTGAACCCGACCAGGGCAACAAGCCAGCTCGTTGCGGTCGTGCCGATGTTACTGCCGATGATCACCCCGACCGATTGGTACAGGGTCATCAGGCCGGCATTTACAAAGCCGATGCTCGCGATGATCACGGCAGTCGAAGACTGCACCATCGCGGTAATCAACATACCGGACAGAATGCCGCGGCCAGTCGTCGCCGTGCCATGCGCAAGAATCTCGCGCAGCGCATCGCCGGCAGCCACTTTCAGCCCGTCGGTCATCAACCGCATGCCGAGCAGGAACAAACCGACGCCACCGAAGAAGGTGATGAGCATGGATGCGGTCATATTCGCAATTGTAGCCGTGCCCGTCGTCGAGACCCTCGAATGCGCCGGCGGCGGCGAAGTTGTCGTAAGATCAGCCGACCTCCAATCAAGAAGGGGCCACGGACATGAAGTTCATCTTCGAAGTTCGCATGAAGCCGGGCTACACCGTCGAGGAGTACGCCGCAGCCTGGGTGAGCGCCAGCGAGGTCATCCAGCGCACTCCTGGCGCCAGGGGTACGCGCCTGCATCGCAAGATCGGTGCACCCGACACCCTGCTCGCGATCGCATCCTGGGAATCGAAAGCGCATCGCGATGCCAAGGACGACCGAAGGGATGCAACGGTTCGCGCAATCCTCGACAAGCATGCCGAGAAGTGCGAGATCCGGGTCATTGGAGAATTCGAGGAGCCCGAGTGGGTGGTCCTCCCCGGGTCGCCCTGGTGTGAAAGTCGCCCCGGCGACACATAACGCTCCCTTCGCGCCGCGCGCGAGTGGCTGGGGGCGAGGGACGCGGTCAGGGCAGCTTTCATGATTTGGGGTGAACGATCCCATGACCGTTAAGCCGAAGGGCCTTCGGCGTATGGCGATCGCCGCGAACCGGGATCGCAGCGACCTCAGGAAGGAGCCTCAAGCCAATGAACACTGAACAAGCGCCTGTCGTCGCACCATGTGGTCCGCGGTCGGAAGCCACATTGCCTGGCCAGCGCATGGAAGCCTTCGATCGTATACTTCTGCGAACTCTCGGTATGGATCGATTCTCCCTCGGCGAGCACGAAACGCCGGTCGCAAAGTGACACTTCCTGCACACAGGTACTGATCAGGTGCATTTCGATGCGCTGCTTCTGCGCCTGATAGAACGCGTAGTGGTGGAAGGACTCTTCGTGGAAATCACAGCCCAGCTCTCGATTTGCGCGGGTCAGCAGATTGCGGTTGAACGACGCGGTGACACCCGCAGCATCGTTGTAGGCCGCATGCAGAACGCGTGGATCCTTCACCAGATCGACCCCGATCAGCAGTCCCCCTCCGGCAAGCAGGGACGCCGCCGCCGAGAGGAACTCATGTGCCTGCTCGAGCGTGAAATTGCCGATGGTCGAACCGGGGAAGAAGCCGATCCGACGCTTTCCCACCGTTCCCCATAGCGACAGTGCTTGCAGGCGGGTGAAATCCCCGACGACGGGTTCGATCTCGACAGACGGAAACAGACTGCGCAGTTCGGTCGCAGAGGCTTCCAGATGCTCGCCCGAGATATCGATAGCGATGAAACGCCGCGGCGCCGGCAGCGCATCGAGCAGCAGCCGGGCCTTGCGCAGCGACCCCGCTCCGAACTCGACGACCTCGGCTCCGGGACCGATCGCCGCGGCCATCTCGGCAACATGGCGATCGAAGATGGAAATCTCGGTGCGAGTCAGATAGTACTCGGGCAGATCGCAGATACGCTCGAATAACTGCGAACCCACGCAGTCATAGAAGTATTTCGGGGAGATGCTGTGAGGGTGCGCTTCAAAGCATGCGAGCAGGTCAAGCGCGAACTCCGACTGCCCCATCGTTCTCCCGACAATCTGCGGCTCCCGGGCGCTCATGAGACGTCCCCTGCGAGGCGAATGCCCGAAAACTGCCAGCGGGCTCCCGGCGGAAAGAAATTGCGGTAGGTCGCCCGCAAGTGGCCAGGCGGGCTCGCGCAGCTTCCACCACGCAGAACCAGTTGCCCGACCATGAACTTGCCGTTGTACTCCGCGACAGCTCCGGTCATGGGGCGGAATCCCGGATAGGGGTCATAGGACGAGCGTGTCCACTCCCAGACATCTCCGAACGACTGCAGCAAGCCTTGACCCGCAACGGCAGCCTGCGGATGGAGGAGTTCCGGATCGAGGAAGTTGCCGGTGACTTCCCTGTTGGAGGCGGCCGCCTCCCATTCGAACTCGGTCGGCAGTCGCGCCCCCGCCCACTCCGCGTACGCGGCAGCCTCGTAGAAGCTGATGTGACACACGGGCTCGTCCGGATCGACCGGACGACGGCCATGCAGGGTGAACAGGCTCCAGCCGGCCGTGCCTTCGTCGCGCCAGTACAGAGGCGCTTTCCAGCCTTCGCTGCATACCTGTGCCCACCCGTCCGAGAGCCAGAGTTCGGGACATGCATAGCCGCCATCGGTCATGAACTCGAGATACTCGCCGCAGGTCACGAGGCGGTTAGCGAGCCGATATGGCGCCAGTATCACGGGATGCCGCGGCTTCTCGTTATCGTAGGCGAAGCCACGCTCCACCCCGTGGCCCGCATTCACCGTACCCCCCGCACAGTTCAGCCACTCCGACGGTGCTACCGGTCCGCTTCGCACGGAATGTCCTCGAGCGCGATAGACGGCTTCGAACGGATTGAGTGAGAGAGTGTATTTGATGTCGGTGAGAATCAGTTCCTGATGCTGCTGCTCGTGATTCAATCCCAGGATCGTCAGCGATCTCGCGTGCTCCCAGTCATCATGAGGGCAAGTGCCAAGAAACCGCTCCATGCGCCGATCGATGTCCTGCCGGTACTGTAGGACCTCGTCGATCCCTGGCCGCGTGATCATCCCCCGTTGCGGTCGCGGCTGTCGCGGACCAAGACTCTCGTAGTACGAGTTGAAGAGGTAGGCAAAGCGCTCGTCCACCGGGCGGTAGTGCGGCACCATTGCCGCAAGAATGACGGTCTCGAAAAACCAGGTCGTATGCCCCAGATGCCACTTTGTCGGACTCGCGTCGGGCATCGACTGAATGCATTGGTCTTCGGCGGATAGCGGAGCAGCAATCGCACTGGTCAGATCACGGACCGCCTTGAAGCGGCCCACGAGGGATTCACGACCCTCCGGGTAGGCTCCAGACCCGACCTCACGCAGAGACTCATCTTCGTCTCGCATCCCTCGCTCCGTATATCGTCAGGACGACTTCAGGATATACCGGCATCCTTCGCACTATAGTCCACTGCCGGACATGCTCAGAACCCCCGGCCGCTTTCCGGAAACCCGGTTCTTCACATGTGGTGCCGAGCGACCGATTGCCGCAGCCGGGTCGTAGCGCATTTCGGTTCCCACAGCCTGCCTCAAGCCCGAAATTCCTGCAGCAAGCGACCTCGATCTGCGTTCGCCACAAGACCTGATCCGCGCGGGACCTGCGTCACATCGCGCCGGGCGGGTCACGGTGAGGCAAACGGCGCCGGCCGTCAATGGTGCAAGATCTGCTGTAGGAACTGCTGCGTGCGCGGTTCCCGTGGGTTGCCGAAGAACTCCGATGGAGGACCCTGCTCGACGATCTCTCCCTGATCCATGAAGATCACGCGGTCAGCCACCGTTTTCGCGAAACCCATCTCGTGTGTCACGCATATCATGGTCATGCCGCTTTGTGCGAGTTCGACCATCACATCGAGCACTTCCTTGATCATCTCCGGATCCAGCGCCGATGTCGGTTCATCGAAGAGCATGATCTTGGGATTCATGCACAGGGACCGGGCGATCGCCACCCGCTGTTGCTGACCCCCCGAGAGCTGACCCGGATACTTCTTCGCCTGCTCGGGAATCTTCACCCGCTCGAGGTACTTCATCGCCTGCTCCTCGGCCTCTCTGCGCGGCGTCTTGCGCACCCAGATCGGGGCCAGGCAGCAATTCTCGAGGACCGTAAGGTGCGGGAACAGATTGAAATGCTGAAACACCATGCCGACCTCGCGGCGAATCAGCTCGATATTGCGAAGATCGTTGGTAAGTTCGACGCCGTCGACAACGATGCGTCCTTTCTGATGCTCCTCGAGCCGGTTTATGCAACGGATGAAAGTCGACTTGCCCGACCCTGAAGGTCCGCAGATCACGATCCGTTCCCCGCGACTGACATCCAGATCGAGCCCCTTGAGCACGTGGAACGTGTCGTACCACTTGTGCATGCCCTCGACCTTGATCATCGCTTCGCCCTGGGCAGCCATCGACGCGACCTGAACGGTCCGTCCCCCGTTTTCCACGTCCTGATTCATGATGCATTCGCTCCTGACATTTCCAGCTAACGTTTATGACCCCGGTGCAGCTTGCGTTCGAGTTGCTGGCTGTATCGCGACATCCCGAAGCAGAAGACCCAGAACAGAAAAGCCGCGAACACATAGCCCTCTATCGCGACGTTGCGCCAGGCAGGGTCGATGATGGTCGTCTGCACCGCATTGAGCAGATCGAACAGGCCGATGATGAGCACCAGCGTCGTATCCTTGAACAGCGAAATCAGGGTATTGACGATGCCCGGGATCACGATCTTGAGCGCCTGCGGCAGAATGATGAGCCCCATGCTGCGCCAGTAACCCAGGCCCATCGCTTCGGCCGCCTCGTACTGCCCTTTCGGAATGGCCTGCAGGCCGCCACGGATCACTTCGGCCATGTAGGCCGACTGGAACAGGGTAATCCCTATCAGTGCTCGAAGAAGCCTGTCGAAGGAGACCCCTTCCGGCAGGAACAGGGGCAGCATGACCGAGGCCATGAACAGAATCGTGATGAGTGGAACGCCTCGCCAGAACTCGATGAACACGACGCTCAGCGCACGTACCAGCGGCATGTCCGAACGGCGCCCCAGGGCGAGCAGGATGCCGATGGGTATTGCCGCGACGATCCCCACATAGGCGAGGATGAGCGTCAGCGTCAGCCCGCCCCAGCGATTCGTCTCGATGATCTCGAGCCCGAAGGTTTCGCTTCCTCGGATCAGGATGAAGGCGAGCACCGGGAAGATCGTCACGCCCAGGACACCAAGCACCATCTTGATCCGGGTCAACACCGCATTGAAGAACTGCGGCACGATCAGGAGCGCGAAGATCACGTACAGGACGTTGATGCGCCAGAACTCCGCCTCCGGATAGAAGCCGTAGATGAAGAAATCGAAACGCGTCCCGATGAACACCCAGCACGCACCCTCCCCGCTGCAATCGGCCGAACTCTCCCCGATGAAATCGGCGTTGAACAGCGCCCAGTTGATCATCGGAATGAAGTTGCTGATGATGAAGTAGCCGAGAACCACGGTGACCACGCCGCTATACCAGCTCGGAAACAGGTTCTTTCGAATCCAGCCCAGCACACCCACCGTGCTTGCCGGTGGCAACACCACGTCTCGCTTCGTTGCACCCGACATCGCCTATCGCTCCTTCAGCGCCATGGCCTTGTTGTAAACATTCATCAGCAGCGATATCAAGAGACTGATCGACAGATATACGAGCATCGTGATGGCGACGACTTCAACCGCCTGGCCCGTCTGATTGAGAGTCGTTCCCATGAACACTGCGACGAGGTCCGGATAGCCGATCGCGACGGCAAGCGACGAGTTCTTGGTGAGGTTCAGATACTGGCTGGTCAATGGCGGAATGATCACGCGCATCGCCTGAGGGATGATCACCAGACGCAAGGTGGTGCCCCGTCTCAGACCCAGCGCCGACGCCGCCTCGGTCTGCCCATGGCTTACCGACTGTATCCCCGAACGCACGATCTCCGCGATGAACGAAGCCGTGTACACGGTCAATGCGATGAACAATGCGCCCAGTTCGGGAATCATGCTCACGCCGCCCCGAAAGTTGAATCCGCGCAATTCGGGTACATCCCATCCAAGCGGTGAACCGGCCAGCAGGAAGACTCCAGACGGGAGGAGCAGGACCATCGCCAGTCCGACACGAATCGCCGGAAAGAGCTGTCCGGTTGCGTCCTGGCGTTTGCGCGCCCAGCGGTAGAGCACTGCCGCGCCCACGATCGCAGCGCACAGCACCGCCACGACGAGCCAGAACCCCTCCTCCGGAATCGGCGCCGGCATGTATACACCGCGGTTGTTCAGAAAGAACATCTCCCCGATCTCCATGCTGTCGCGCGGACTGGGGAGGTTTCTCAGAACCGCGAAATACCAGAAGAAGATCTGGAGCAGCAGCGGGATGTTGCGGAAAGTGTCTACGAAAATCGCCGACAGGGTCGACACCAGCCAGTTCTTCGACAGACGGCCGATGCCGATTGCAAATCCGAGGATCGTCGCTGCCACGATCCCGAGCGATGAAACCAGCAGCGTATTGAGCAATCCGACGTAGAAGGTGCGGCCGTAGGACATCGTCTCGTCATAGGGAATAAGGCTCATGACGATCCCGAACCCGGCCGGCGATCCAAGAAATGCGAAACCCGTGGTGATTCCACGGCGTTCCATGTTGATGATGGTGTTCTGGTAGATGGTCCACAGAAAGTAGATGACCACGAGCGCGGTCAGAATCTGGAAGGTCCGCGACCTGATGATCGGATCGTTCCAGAATCGCGCAAGTCCGCCCGACCCGGTATCGCGCTTGTCTGCCATGGTGGCCCCAGCCCCGAATGCACGGCAGCCCCGACCGGGACGCCGAAGGACACGGGGATCGCCCGACCGGGCAATCCCCGCACGATGGAGGATCGCGTCAGCGCACCGGCGGCGCGTACATGATCCCGCCCTGATTCCACAGGGCGTTCATACCCCTGGGCAGACCAAGCGGCGTATTCGGGCCGACATTTCGCTCGAACATCTCGCCGTAGTTGCCGACCGCCTTGACGATCTGATAACCGAAATCGGTGTTCAGACCCAGCAGCGATCCCATGTCGCCGGAGGTGCCCAGCAAACGCTGGATCTCCGGATTCTCGGACTTCAGCATCTCGTCGACGTTCGCCGCCGTGACACCGAGTTCCTCGGCATTCACCTGGACATAGAGCGCCCACTTGACGACGTTGAACCATGCATCGTCACCCTGACGGACTGCGGGCCCGAGCGGCTCCTTGGAGATCAGCTCGGGCAGCAACACCGCCGACGACGGATCCTCGAGCTTGCTGCGCAGGCCGGCGAGCTGGGAGATGTCCGAGGTCAGAACATCGCACCGATTTGCCGCAAAGCCCTGAACGGTCTGTTCCGATGTATCGAAGACCAGCGCGTCGTACTTCATCCCGTTCGTGCGGAAATAGTCGGCCAGGTTCAGTTCGGTCGTGGTGCCCGACTGGATGCACACCGTCGCGCCATCGAGTTCCTTGGCACTTGCAACGCCCAGGCTCTTGCTGACCATGAAGCCCTGGCCATCGTAGTAGTTCACACCGGTGAAGTTGATCCCCAGCGAGGCATCTCGCGTCAGGGTCCATGTCGTGTTGCGAGACAGTACGTCGATCTCGCCTGACTGAAGGGCGGTGAAGCGCTCGCGTGCGGTCAGCGGCGTGAAGCGCACCTTGCTCGGATCACCGAACACCGCCGCTGCGATGCCTCGGCAGGTATCGACGTCGATGCCGGTCCAGTTGCCACGCTCGTCCGGCAGGGAGAAGCCCGGAAGCCCACTGGTAACGCCGCAGAGCAGATGGCCCCGCTGCTTGACCGCCTCGAGCGTATTCGCGCTCGCCGTGCCTGCGAAGGCCAGGGTTGCTACTGCGCCTGCACTTGCGATGAGCGCCAGAACTTTCTTGGACATTGTTGCACTCCTGAAGGTTGGGAATGAGTGATCCGGAGCCCGGAGAGGACTTGACCCGACCGATTGATACGTGCGCCGGCCGGGCGGACAGCCCGGTCTGTCCGGGACTGCAGGCTCACGATAGCCTCATTTCGAGCCGCTGCCACCTAGGGATAGCCATATACGGGTAAACCCGCACTACGGTGCGAGAAGCCGCGCTGGCAGCGATCTCGGCCACATGCGCAGTATCCGGAACCAGCCACATGACCGTGCTCAGCAGGATGCATGCCAGTCTGTCAATCTCGACCGATCTGGACAATGGACGTTGGATCCAGGGGAATACTCGCACGCTGGATGTGCGCGCCGGGTGCCGTGCGCACCACTTGAGGGCTCAAAGACGTCGATGCAGACGCGCTTGCGCGACGCCCACACGAACCGACATGCGAGGGACGCACGGCGACGCAAAGGCAGATGCGGCCAGGGTTCGAGGCGAACCGGACTGGCCGCCGGCGCCGATCAGCTCGCGAGCAGCGCCTCGGCCGGAACACCAACGCGAACGTTGCCCCAATGCCGTCCCGACACGGTGATCGGCATCGCGATATCGCAAAGAATCTCTCCGGTGTCCCGAAGGTATGTCTGCAACAACATCGGTTCGGTGTTCCTAGCTGCCCGCAGTTCGGGCGGGCGCTCGAACTTTCTGCAGGTACGATTGCCCACCAGGTCGACCTCGGGTTTGCCGGTGAGCGGTTTCGAATAGCGCAGGTTATGCGCCGACAGATAGCTGTCGGTGTTTACCGCCACGGCGAACGCGCAACCGGGGATCGAGTTCATCCCCTCCTCGAGCATCTGTTGACAACGACGTCCGAACTCCTCTCCCCAGGAGACACGGAACTTTGGAGGATCGGTGTTCGGAATCGGATCGTAGCGTTTGTCGAACACATCCATGCCGGATCTTGCCATCTCCTCCATCTGCGCCTGGATACTGTCCCGGAACCGTCGAGCCTGGTCCACCGCATGGTCGAACGCACCCTGGCCGATCTTGAACCGCGATACCAGTTCCTGCACCGCTTCGGTCGCCTTCGACAGCAACTGCGTCCGCTTCTCGGACTCGACCATGTTTTCGGCCACGGCGCCGGACAGGTCGTGAATGGCGGTCACGTTCTCATGCACCTGCGCGTTCGTTGCCGAAAGTTCCTCCATTGCCGCAGCGATCTGCAGCAACTGCTCGCCAGTTGCTTCGAAATCACCCACCATCGAGGCGAACTGCTCGGCTGAACGGCCCACCACTTCACGCGTTTGCTGCACGTCCGTGTTGATGACCTCGTTCTCGGCGCGCGTGTTCGATACGAGTTCGATCATTCCATTGATGTTGCCAGCGATCTCTTCCGTCGCCTGATTCACTCGCTCGGCGAGTTTGCGCACCTCATCGGCCACCACCGCAAACCCGCGACCGGCCTCGCCGGCGCGTGCGGCTTCGATGGCCGCATTCAGCGCCAGAAGGTTGGTCTGATCGGCAACCTCGCGAATCAGCGATGCAATCTTCTTGACACTTTCTGATCGCTTGGACAGATCATCGACGGTCTGATTGAAGCTCAGCACCTTTTCTCCGACCGCGTTGATCTTGCCGGCAATGTCGCGCATCTCGCTGAGCGAATGGCGTGCGGTTTCCAGATTGGCGGTCGTCGATGCGGAGATGTTCTGCGTGCTTGCGGAAACGCTGTCGATCGCGGACGTGGATTCAGTACTGGCCGAAAAAACGATCTCGGTCATCTGACCCTGCGCCTTGGCGTCCCGAGCGGAGTTCTCGACCCGAGTCTTGACCTGAACCGCCTCAGTCGCAATGCTGACGCTCGTGGTGCGGACCTCGCTGATGATCTGGCGCATCTTGCCGGCGAACCGGTTGTAGCCCATCGCCAGATCCCGCAGTTCATCATGTGTGACGAGCGGCAGATCATGGGAAAAGTCGCCCTCGCCCCGCGCGATCTCGTTGAAAATTCTGGTGATCTCCTTCACCGGCCGCACGATGAGGTGGCGGATGTAGAGAATCTGTCCGATGTTGATCAGCAGCGCGATTACGGTGAGCACGAGCATCGCATAGAGGGTAATGTCCAGCGATGCGGTGATACCCTGCGCAACTTCAGGCTGGACCTCCCCCCTTGCCAGAAGGGACTGCACCTCGCTCTTGTGGCGGAAGTAGATACCCAGGTAGAAGACGTCAATAAAGAAAAGCAGCAGGAAACTGCAAAGCTTCTTGGTCAACGAATTCCAGAACGTCTTTTCGATCGACTCGTATAGTTGTGCGAACGTACCCATTCGATCTCCCTCTCCCTCTCTGCCAGGTGTTTCCATTACTTGTAACGGAATCGTATCGCACTACTTTAGGCATACCCGATAAATTCTCCCGCCCCCCGCAAGAATCGGCATCTTCGGGGGAAATCATGCGGACCGATTTGCCCGCCGCCATCGCCCATGCCACAATTCCGCGTTGCCGCAAACGGTGGCGTCATGACACATCTGCCCCGGGTACGCACCAATCCATCCTATTCAAGCCGAGCCTCATGAACGATCAGAACAGCCACAATCCGTCGCAACCCGACGAGAACCACATCATTGCCGAGCGGCGCGAGAAGCTCTCCGCGTGGCGCGCGTCGGGCACGGCGTTTCCCAACGATTTCGAGCGGGAGAACACGGCCGGCAGGCTTGATGAACTCTACGCGCAAAAGGGCAACGAGGAGTTGGAAGGGACGCCGGTAGAGGTCAAGGTGGCCGGACGCATCATGCTCAAGCGTGTGATGGGCAAGGCAAGCTTCATCACGATTCAGGATCTTTCGGGTCGGATCCAGATATATGTGACGCGAGACGCCGTCGGCGAGGAAGTCTACGCCGCGTTCAAACACTGGGACATCGGCGACATCGTCGGGGTCGTCGGCACGCTGTTCAAGACCAAGACCGGAGAATTGACGATCAAGGCCGCCGAGGTGCGCCTCCTCACCAAAAGCCTGCGCCCGCTGCCCGACAAGTATCACGGATTGACCGACGTCGAACAGAAGTACCGGCAGCGCTACGTCGATCTGATCATGAACGAGCAGACCCGATTCACCTTCGTCGCGCGCAGTCGCATGGTCCAGTCGATCCGCAACTATATGGTCGGACACGGTTTCCTCGAGGTCGAGACCCCGATGATGCATCCGATTCCTGGCGGTGCCGTGGCGAAACCCTTCACCACGCACCACAACGCGCTCGACATGGATCTTTTCCTGCGCATTGCACCGGAGCTCTACCTCAAGCGCCTCGTGGTCGGCGGTTTCGAGAAGGTGTTCGAGGTCAACCGCAATTTCCGCAACGAGGGCCTGAGCCCCCGCCACAATCCTGAGTTCACGATGATGGAGTTCTACGAAGCCTACGCGAACTACCGTTCGCTGATGGACTTCACCGAGGGCCTCATCCGTCACTCGGCGCGCGAGGCGCTGGGTTCCGAAACCTTCGTCTACCAGGGCCGCGAACTCGATCTGTCGCGACCATTTGCACGCCTGACCATTGTCGAGGCCATCCACAGGCATCATCCGGGCTTCACCCTCGAACAACTCCAGAACGCCGCATGGCTGCGCGGCAAGCTCGCCGAACTCGACATCGAGGTACGCCCCGGATCGGGCCTTGGCGCACTCCAGCTCACTCTTTTCGAGGAGACCACGGAGGCGGACCTGTGGGATCCGACCTTCATCATCGACTATCCGGCCGAGGTGTCGCCGCTGGCCCGGCGCAACCAGCTCAATCCCGATATCACGGAGCGGTTCGAACTGTTCATCGTCGGACGCGAAATCGCCAACGGCTTTTCGGAGTTGAACGACCCCGAGGACCAGGCGGCCCGCTTCCTCGAGCAGGTCAAGGCAAAGGAAGCCGGGGACGAGGAGGCGATGTATTACGACGCGGACTACATTCGGGCACTCGAATACGGCCTGCCCCCGACAGGCGGCTGCGGCATCGGAATCGACCGGCTCGTGATGTTGCTTACCGACAGTCCCTCGATTCGCGACGTGATCCTGTTTCCGCAAATGCGTGCGGAATGACGCGGATTCCCTGGCCGAAGGGCTCATTTGCACACCCCTTCGGAGCCGCAGCACATGCCGCTCGAACCCGCCCGCCTCGCCTTCCGTGAAGACGGAGTAGCCTACTCCGAATCATACCGCGACGTGTATCACTCGAACGCAGGGGGGCTGCAACAGGCCACGCAGGTCTTCCTCGGTGGCAATGCCTTGCCCGAGCGCTGGCAGCGGTGCGCGACCTTCACCATCGTCGAGACAGGTTTCGGGCAGGGCCTGAACTTCCTAGCAACCTGGGCGGCCTGGCGCGCTGACCCCAAACGATGCGCTCGACTGCATTTCGTATCTGCAGAGCTGCATCCGTTCCGTTGCGAGGATCTGGCCGTGCTGCATGCCCAGTGGCCGCAACTCGAACCGCTCTCCGGGGCCTTGCGGGCACGATGGCCCGTACTGACCCCCGGATTCCACCGGATCCACCTCGACGACGGTGCAGTGGTACTTACGCTGCTCTTCGGAGACGCCACCAGTCAGTTGCGGCAACTCGACTGTCGTGCGGACGCCTTCTTCCTGGACGGATTCTCGCCCAGATGCAATGCCGAGATGTGGACGGTGAGCCTGTATCACGAGCTCGCCCGGCTCGCACAACCCGGCGCCACGCTGGCGACCTGGTCGGTCACTGGCGCCGTTCGCCGTGGACTGACCGAGGTGGGGTTCGAATGCCACAAGGCACCTGGCTTCGCACTCAAGCGCGAGATGCTGCACGGTCGATTTCACGGTCAGAATCGCACCACGCGCCCGCCGCCCAAGCAACACGCTCTCGTAGTCGGCGCTGGCCTCGCCGGCACCGCGATTGCCAATCGCCTTGCCGAACGAGGCTGGACGATCGATCTGATCGATTCTGCCGAGGCGCCCGGCCGCGGCGCTTCCGGAAACCTGGCCGGCGTGCTGCGTCCATTGCCCAGCCTCGACGACAATCGCCTCGCACGTCTCACGCGCGCAGGCAGCCTTTACGGCGTCGATCACCTGCGCCGCCTGGAACAATCCGACCTGAGCGTGCGCTGGGGATCATGCGGTGCGCTGCATCTTGCGCGCGACCCGCGTCAACTGGAGAAACAGCGCGAGGTGGTACGAACCCATCGCTACCCCGAGTCGTACGTTCGATTCGTCGAGCGCGACCAGGCATCGGAGATCGCGGGCTGGCCGGTCGAACTGGGCGGATGGTGGTTTCCTCAGGGCGCCTGGGTACAGCCGCCGAGCTTGTGCGAAGCCGGCATCGCTGCATGGCCGCAACGGATACGCAGACACCTGGGTCGCACGATGCATCGGCTCGAACGTCGTGATGGCCATTGGTTCGCGCTCGATACCGGCGGCAGCATCATTGCGCACGCCCCGATCGCAATACTCGCCAACGGAATCGCCATCACCACCGTCGAGCAGTCCCGTTCATTGCCGGTACGCAGCGCACGGGGACAGGTCTCGCATCTGCCCGCCATCGCAAACAGCGCACCTCACGTCGTGGTCTGTCGTCTCGGATACGTCAGCCCTGCGATCGACGGCTGGCGCAGTGCCGGTGCAACCTTTTCGGTAGATGATGACGATCCCGCCCTGCGTGAAACCGATCATCAGGAGAACCTGGCCAGACTCGAGTTCATCCTCCCGGGGTATACCCGTGATCTCACGACTTCCAGCCTCGCGGGTCGCGTCGGGTTTCGCCCCGCTTCACCAGACCGCTTGCCCATCGTGGGTGCGGTGCCGTCCGGGCACCCCGTCGAGCGCGACACTCCCCTGCGGGAAATTCCGCGCCATCCCGGCCTGTATGCGGTCTCAGGCTTCGGTGCCAGAGGGCTGGTGTGGGCATCGATCGTGGCCGAAATGCTCGCAAGTCAGCTGGACGGAGACGTGGTACCGCTCGAGCGTGAGCTTGTGGACGCAATCGACCCGGCACGATACCTGCTGCACCGTAGTGGCAGGACACCCGCGCGGACCCGATCGACGACAAGGGACACCTGAACCGACATATAATCTCAAGCCCTGCCATGCTCCGGTCGATCGCGCAAGAACGCATGGACCCCATTCCGCTCTTCTTCGTGCTCGGTTTCCTCGCCCGTCTGACACGTTCGGACCTGAAGATTCCGGCTCAGTTATACGAGGCTTTGTCGATCTACCTTCTGCTCGCGATCGGGCTGAAGGGAGGGATGGAGCTTGCAAGACAGGATGCGTTGCACATTCTTCCCCAGGCTGTTTCCGTCATGGGCCTGGGCGTGCTCATACCGCTGATCGCGTTCCCCGTACTGCGCAGGCTCGGCCGATTCGACCGCTTCAATGCGGCAGCCATTGCGGGCCACTATGGTTCTGTAAGCGTGGTGACGTTTGCCGTCGCCATCGACTACCTGATCGCGCGTGGCAGCGACTTTGAAGCCTATATGCCTCTGTTCCTGGTGCTACTCGAGATGCCCGGCATCGCGATCGGAATCCTTCTGGCAAGAATGGGCGGAGAACTTGCGAAAGTGCGCTGGGGCGCACTCGGCCACGAAATCCTGTTCGGCAAGAGCATGGTCCTGCTCGGAGGCGGTCTCGTGATCGGCTGGGTTGCAGGGCCCGAAGGACTGTCACCGCTGGAACCCTTCTTCTTCAGCCTGTTCAAGGGCGTACTGTGCCTCTTCCTGCTCGAGATGGGACTTGTTGCGGCAAGCCAGGCGGCGGCCCTGCGCACCAGCGGTTCCTTTCTCGTGGCGTTCGCCGTTGCGATGCCGGTGGTGTCGGCAATCCTGGGCAGCATTGTGGGCGCGCTGATCGGGCTTTCGGCCGGAGGCGCGCTGTTGCTCGCGACACTCGCGGCCAGCGCATCCTATATCGCTGCACCTGCGGCCATGCGCATCGCGATACCGGAAGCCAATCCGGGACTCTCGATCACCGCCGCGCTCGTCATCACCTTCCCCTTCAACATACTGATCGGGATACCACTGTACGATCGAATCGTGGGACTGGTTTACGGGGGCTGAAATGAGCAACACGCATCCATGCAAGCTGGTGGTCATCATCTGCGAATCCGCAATCGAGGCCTCGTTGTCGGACGACGTGATGCGCCTGGGGGCTCATGGCTACACGGTCGCCGATGTGCGCGGCCAGGGAAGCCATGGGGCACGGAGCGCGCTGTGGGGCGCGGACCGAAGTATCCGCATGGAAATCCTGTGCGACGAAACGACCTCGGTCGCGATCGTGGCGCACGTGGAGCAGGCCTACTTCCGCAACTTCGCGATGGTCGCCTATGTCACCGACGTGGGCGTGCTTCGCCCCGACAAGTTCCAGCACAAGAGCTGACGCGTCCACATCCGTCCGAGCACACGCTTCAGACGTAGCGGGACATCCTCGCCATTACCCGCTCACGACCCAGCAGCTCGAGTACCGCGTCGATCGATGGCGTCTGTGCAACCCCAAGCGTCGCCACCCGCAACGGGATCGCCACCTGGGGCATCTTCAGGCCATGTTCAGCCATCGTGTCCTTGATCGCCTGATTCAGGCTCGATCTCTCCCATGCAATGGATTCGAGGCGACGCTTCAAGCTTGCGAGCGCCGTTCGCGCACCTTCGCCGAGATGTTGTTCGAGCACTTCGGGAGCGGGGTGCACCTCCACGAGATAGAGTTCGACCGCATCGGCCAACTCGTTGAGGTTGCCGACCCGCTCCTTGTACAAGGCGACGATACCCTCCAGTGCAGGGCCGGCCTCCGGGTCGATTCCTCTCTTCGCAAGGCGATTCGCGACGTCGGCCGCCAGTGCTAAATCGTTCGATTGCTTGATGTAATGTGCGTTGAGCCAGTTCAGCTTCTCGGTGTTGAACTGTGCCGCCGATGGTGTGATGTGATCGAGGTCGAACCACGCCACGAATTGTGCGCGCGAAAAGATCTCGTCATCGCCGTGGCTCCAGCCCAGCCGCGCGAGATAGTTCACGACCGCGTCGGCGAGGTAACCATCGTCGTGATACTGCATTACGCTTACCGCGCCGTGGCGCTTCGAAAGCTTCGTGCCATCGTCGCCGAGTATCATCGACAGGTGAGCATACCGTGGCAGCTCGGCACCGAGCGCCTTGAGGATGTTGATCTGCCGTGGCGTGTTATTGACGTGGTCGTCACCGCGGATGACGTGCGTAATACGCATGTCCAGGTCGTCGACGACCACGCAGAAGTTGTAGGTCGGCGTCCCATCGGCACGCGCGATCACCAGGTCGTCAAGCTCGGCGTTCGCAATCTCGATCCGGCCCTTGACGAGATCATCCCAAGCGACGACACCATCGGCAGGGTTGCGAAAACGTACCACCGGCCTTGCCCCCTCCGGCGGCTCCGGCAGGAGCTTGCCCGGTTCCGGCCTCCATCGGCCATCGTAACGGGGCTTCTCGCCCCTTTCGCGCTGCTGCTCGCGCATCCGGTCGAGTTCCTCGGCCGTCGCATAACAATGGTAGGCGGCTCCCTCGGCGAGCATTCTGCCGATGACTTCCTTGTAGCGATCCATTCGCTGCATCTGGTAGAAGGGGCCTTCGTCCGGATCGAGTCCAAGCCAGCTCATCCCGTCCAGAATCGCCTGCACGGCTTCCGGTGTCGAACGCTCGACATCGGTGTCCTCTACGCGCAGGATGAAGGTTCCTCCATGCCGCCGCGCAAAGGCCCAGCAGAACAAGGCCGTTCTGGCACCTCCGATGTGAAGGTAGCCTGTCGGGCTGGGTGCGAAGCGGGTACGGACCTTGTTGGAGGGCATCTGTGCTGGAACCTTGATGTGGACGCGAGATTCGATACATTGTGCCCTCGACGCCCGGCCGCGAATATCGGATCCTGGTCAAGGGCTCGGCTTCTTGCGGCATGTCGCAGCGCCGGCCCGAAACAAAAAACCCCGAAGCACGCGCGTCGGGGTCTCGATCGTGGTGGGCGGTACTGGGATCGAACCAGTGACCCCTGCCGTGTGAAGG
>DAOMNN010000029.1:0-10353 GCA_035443825.1 Rhodocyclaceae bacterium
CGGGCTTCGGGACGGGCTTCGGGACGGGCTTCGGGACGGGCTTTGGTTCCGGTTTCGGCTCGGGCTTCGGTTCAGGTCTTGGCGCCGGTGCAGGAGCCGGCTTCGGGGCCGGTACTGGTGTGGCGGGCGCCGGCGCGGGAGCGCTCGCGACAAGTTCGACCTCGAGTGCTGCGGGCGGTCGCGATTCCCAGCGGACGCCGAGCACCAGGAATGCAATCAGGCCGACATGGACTGCAATTGTCAGGGCGATCGAAATCCACTTGCCCGGTGGGGCGCGGCCCTCCAGCCGCGGTGCGTCGGTCATTTCGCACCTGCGCTGGCGTCGGTCAGCAGGCCGACCTTCTGAAAACCCTCGGTGCGCAGCGCGTTGAGCATGTCCATCACGTTCTCGTAACGTACCTGCCTGTCGGCGGCCACCACGACCGATTGCGCCGGGTCGCGCTCGCGGGCCTGTTGCAGGGCGCGCTGCAGATCACTGCTGCTCATCGGGACTGGGGCCGTCCCCGGTCCCACCTGCAGGGCGAAGGCGACCTTCGTGCTGTCGAACTCATCGGTCCTGACGAACACGGTGATCGCATCGCTTGGAGGCTGTGGCACGTCCCCGACTCTGGGTAGCTCGACGCTGCCGGTCTGGATCATCGGGGCGGTTACCATGAAGATCACGAGCAGTACCAGCATCACGTCGATATACGGTACGACGTTGATCTGGTTCATGAGGCGGCGCTGACGCATTTCTCGGATCCGCCTGTCAGCGCAGATGGCGCTGCAGGATGTTGGAAAATTCTTCCATGAAGCTCTCGAAGCGGATGCCGATCCGGTCGATGTCATGGGTGAAGCGATTGTATGCGACCACCGCAGGGATTGCCGCAAACAGGCCGATCGCGGTTGCCACCAGCGCTTCCGCGATGCCCGGAGCGACCTGGGCGAGGGTCGCCGAGCTGACGTTGGCGAGGCCCCTGAAGGCGTTCATGATGCCCCATACGGTGCCGAGCAGACCGATGTAGGGAGAGACCGATCCGACCGTGGCAAGAAAGGCGAGATGCGCTTCAAGGTCGTCCATCTCGCGCTGGTGTGTCGCCCGCATCGCTCGCCGCGACCCGTCGATGATGGCGCTCTGATCATGACTCTTTGCGCGCAGTTTGGTGAACTCGCGATAGCCGGACTCGAAGATCCGCTCGATGCCGCCGATGTCGTCGCGCGATGCCGCGGCCGACTGATACAGGGTGTTGAGATCCCCGCCGCTCCAGAAGTCGCGTTCGAACGATCCCGTGGTCGTGCGGGCGGCGCGGATCTGAAACCACTTGCGAAAGATCCAGTACCAGGACACAAGCGACAGGCCGATCAGCAGTGCCATGACGAGCTGAACCAGAAGGCTCGCCTGAGTGATCAGATAGATGATTGAAAGATCTTCGGTAGTGGTCATGTCGGATTCGAAGGTTGCATTGGAACGCGCATATCCGGAGGAATCGGCATTGGCCGATTCCGCAGTGTGTCGATACAGGCGATGGTGATCCGGGAATCGAACAGAAGCTCCCTTTCCCTGAACAACTGCTGCTCGAACGTCAGGCTGGCCCCTCGCAACTCGACGACGCGTGTCTGGAGCGTCAACGCATCATCGAGCCTTGCGGGTGACACGTATCGTGCTTCGACCGATCTGACCACAAAGGCGATGCTGCGCCCGGTGAGCAATTCGTGTTGCTCGAAACCGAGCGAACGAAGCCACTCTGTGCGTGCACGCTCGCAGAATCGCAGGTAATTGGCGTAGTAGACCACGCCCGCAGCATCGGTGTCCTCGTAATAGATCCGGATGGGCAGCACAATACCGGTGTGCCCGGGCGGCGGCGAGGAAGGGCTTGGGAAATGCATCCGCGCATTCTATCCGAGGCGGACGTACCTGGCGTGACGCGCGGTCATCGCGATTTTTGCAAAAGGTAACCCGGTGCATCCCGCTGCAGGCGACGGGGGCTTCATTGCAGGGTCAGTCTGTGGCACAGTGTTTGCGCTGACGCGGCAGTCGCAGCAGCCGCGGACAAAGTGCTATCCTTTCAAGTCTTTCGGACCGTTCACGACGGTATTACTCGGGCAGATCATAGCGTGGTTTCCGGATTATTCGGCAAGAAGCCCCCTGCAGTTACCCCGCAGGCACCCGACACACCTCCTGCGGGTGCCGCGCCGCAGCGTACCGAGCTGTCCACGATCGATTTCTCCGGTGCCGACGTGTCGCGTGCGCTGGCCGAATGTGCGGACATGGTCGAGGTCCAGGAGGTCGGGTCGGGCATCGGCGCGGCATACGAAGAAGCCGCGATTCTCTACGCGAACGGAAATGCGCGTGACGCCGAGACCCTGCTCGAATCGATCCTGAACGATGATTCCTTTACCGCCGGCGAGGGGCTGTGGATGATGCTCCTCGATCTGTACAAGTTGACGGGACAGCGCGAGCGCTTCGAGTCGCGCGTACTCGATTACGCCACCCGCTTCGAGCGTTCTCCGCCGCCGTGGGTCGATCTGTCATCGAGTCAGCCTCGGCGCAAGGCCGATGTCATGCCGTTGATCAACCTCGGCGGCAACCTCTCCGGGGATGCGTCCGAGCAGTTCAAGCAGATCCTGGTGATCGGGCAGAAGAGCGGCGCAATAAGAATCGACCTCAAGCGACTGCGTTCGGTTGACGATACGGGCTGTCGGCTGCTGCTGGACGTCATCAGCACGCTGGCGCGGGACCGCGTAAGGGTTTCACTGCTCAATGGAGCACAGTTGGTGGCGATGCTTGACGGCCAGATCCATCCAGGCCGTGCCGAGGGGCGGGACATGTGGCTCCTGACGCTGGAGCTGCTTCAGCACACGGGTGAACATGAGCGTTTCGAGCAGTTGGCGGTCGATTACGCGATCACTTTCGAAGAGTCACCGCCGTCGTGGGAAGCACGCGAGCAAGCGCAACCCGTCATGGCGACGATGACGCAGCACGACGCCGCGGATGTGGATGTGATCAGTCTGGAAGGCGAATTGACCGGCGCAAACAGTGAAAGCATTCGCAAACTGGCTGCTTACGCGAGTTCGCGGCAGGCCGTGGAAGTGGATTGCAGTCGACTCAAGCGGCTGGATTTCGTCAGTGCCGGAACACTTTTCAATATCCTTGCGACGCTGCAGGCCCAGGGCAAGCTCGTCACCTTGCAGGGTGTCAATGCGATGGTTGCGGCACTGCTGCGCGTCATGAGCGTCGATCAGGTCGCACAGGTTACGCTGCGCAGTTGAGCATGCGCAGTCATTCGATCAAGGACTGATTCATGGAGCAATACCACGGAACCACCATTCTGTCGGTGCGCCGCGGCAGGCGTGTCGCACTTGGCGGAGATGGCCAGGTTACGCTCGGCAACATCGTCATCAAGGCAAGCGCACGCAAGGTTCGAACGCTATACCAGGGCCGGATCCTCGCCGGTTTCGCCGGGGGCACGGCCGATGCATTTACCCTGTTCGAGCGTTTCGAGGAGAAGCTCGACAAGCATCAGGGCAATCTCCTGCGCAGCGCCGTGGAACTTGCCAAGGACTGGCGCACCGATCGGATGCTGCGCCGCCTCGAGGCGATGCTGGCGATCGCCGATGCCGAGAACTCCCTGGTGATCACCGGCAATGGCGACGTCCTCGAACCCGAGCAGGGTATCGTCGCGATCGGCAGCGGCGGCCCGTATGCGCAGTCCGCGGCGCGCGCCCTGCTCGAGAATACGGAATTGCCGCCGGAGCAGATCGTGAGCAAGTCCTTGCAGATCGCCGGAGACTTGTGCATCTACACCAATCAGAGCCACGTGATCGAAGTGCTCGAGGCATGACAGCAATGACCCAGATGACCCCGCCGGAGATCGTCTCCGAGCTCGACAAGCATATCGTTGGCCAGGGAAAGGCGAAGAAGGCCGTTGCGATCGCATTGCGTAACCGCTGGCGCCGCGCCCAGGTCGAGGAACCCTTGCGCAGCGAGATCACCCCCAAGAACATCCTGATGATCGGTCCGACCGGCGTCGGCAAGACCGAGATCGCGCGTCGTCTCGCACGGCTTGCCAACGCACCGTTCATCAAGATCGAAGCGACCAAGTTCACCGAGGTGGGTTACGTGGGACGGGACGTCGAGACCATCATCCGCGATCTGGTCGAGATTGCAGTGAAGGACGGGCGTGAGCATGCGATGCGCTCGGTGCGCGATCGCGCGCTCGACGCGGCCGAGGACCGGGTTCTCGACGCCCTGCTGCCGCCGGCGCGGCCGGTGAGCTTCGACGCAGCGCCTGCGGAGTCCGCGGATTCCGCGACGCGTCAGAAATTCCGCAAGAAACTGCGCGAGGGCGAGATCGACGACAAGGAGATCGAGATCGAGGTCGCGGCACAGTCGATGACGGCGGAGATCTTCGCGCCTCCGGGAATGGAGGAGCTTACCCAGCAGATCCAGGGAATGTTCCAGAACCTGGGCGGCGGCAAGAAGAAGCTGCGCAAGATGCGGATTGCGGACGCACTCAAGGCGCTAGCCGACGAGGAAGCCGCCCGCATGATCAACGACGAGGAAGTCAAGGCCGAGGCGGTCAGGGCGGTCGAGCAGAACGGAATCGTCTTTCTCGACGAGGTCGACAAGATTGCCGCACGTTCGGACGTGCATGGCGCAGACGTTTCGAGACAGGGCGTTCAGCGCGATTTGCTGCCGCTTGTCGAAGGCACCACGATCTCGACCAAGTACGGCATGATAAAGACCGATCACGTCCTCTTCATTGCCAGCGGCGCTTTTCATCTGTCCAAGCCCAGCGATCTGATTCCCGAGCTGCAGGGGCGATTTCCCATCCGCGTCGAACTGCAGAGCCTGTCGGTCGAAGACTTCGAGCGTATCCTCACCCAGACCGATGCCTGCCTGACGCGGCAATACCAGGCCCTGCTCGCCACCGATGGCGTGGACATCAGCTTTACCGACGAGGGCATTCGCCGGCTCGCGGAGATCGCGTTCCAGGTCAACGAGCGGACCGAGAATATCGGGGCCCGGCGGCTCTATACGGTGATGGAGAAACTGCTTGAAGAGGTCTCCTTCGATGCGGGCAAGGCCGGGATCGACAAGGTGCTCGTGGATGCGGCCTATGTCGACGAACGTCTCGAGGCACTGTCGCAGCGCGAGGATCTCGCCCGCTACGTGCTCTGACGCCCGGGGTACAAGACCCCGCCACGGTTCAGATCACAGTTTCGTCCCGGTCGGGCGCGCAGGGCGTCCCGACTTCCACACGGCCTTGCCGCACCCGAAAATCGCCCATGTTCATCCGGATCGTTTCCATCCTGTTCCCGCTGTTTGCGATCGCCGCACTGGGTTACCTCGTCGGCCGGCGGATGAAGCCCGATCTGTCGCACGCGAACAAGCTGAACATGGACGTCTTCGTGCCCGCGCTCGTTTTTGCGGCGCTGGTAAACAAGGAGTTCCGGGTTACCGAGTTCGTGCCGCTGGGGTTTGCCACGCTGTTCGTGGTCGTCGCTTCGGGCATCGCCGGCTGGATGCTCGCGAAGCTCGCCGGGATCGCGCCGAAGACGCTGGTTCCACCCATGATGTTCAACAATTGCGGCAATCTCGGTTTGCCGCTCGCGGTGCTCGCGTTCGGAGAGCTGGCGCTCGCGCCCGCAGTTGTCATGTTCATGGTGTCGAATCTGCTGCATTTCTCCTTCGGCGCATGGTTGCTCGACCACCGGGTCAAGGTGTGGACGGTGTGGAAAGTGCCTTCCGTGATCGCGACATTTGCCGGACTTGCCGTCGGTATCGTCGGGATCGAACTCTGGCCGCCGTTGCTCGTCGCGATCCGCATGCTCGGGGAGATCTCCATCCCGCTCATGCTCTTCGCGCTCGGCGTAAGGTTGTCCGATTCACGCATTGCTTCGGTCGGTATCGGTGTATTTGTCGCCGCCGCTCGTCCGATCGTCGGCATCCTGCTGGCCGTAGCGGTGATGCTGGTGATCGACCTTCCCCCGCAGGAGCAGGCCTTGCTGCTGGTTTTTGGCGCGCTGCCGCCCGCTGTGCTTAACTACATATTCGCGGAGCGCTATCACCAGGAGCCGGAAGCGGTCGCATCGATGGTCCTGATCGGCAATATCTCGGCGCTGCTGTTTCTGCCAATTGCGCTTGCGATGTCCTTGCCCTGACCCCACAGGAGTGCAGATGACCGAATGCGTGTTTCAGTCCGATGCCTATGCAAGACTGTGCGACGCCCGCGTGATGAGTGTCGAAGGCAATCGCGTGGTCCTCGACCGAACCGTCTTCTACCCGCTCGGCGGAGGGCAGCCGGGCGATCGTGGGCAGTTGGTAATGGCCGATGATTCACGACATGCGGTGATCGACACGGTCAAGGGTGACGACGGCGAGGTTGTGCACGTCCTTGCCGAGGATGAACCCCGGCTGCAGCCGGGCACGCGGGTGACGGCTGCGATCGACTGGCCCCGGCGTTATGTCCTGATGCGCTATCACACCTGCCTGCATCTGCTTTGTGCCGTCGTCGATGCCCCTGTGACGGGCGGGCGCATGAGCGAAGACAAGGCGCACCTGGACTTCGACGTCGACATGGATCGTCTGGTCGGTCCCGAGATCGAGGAACGTTTGAACCAGTTGATCCGGGCCGACCACCCGGTCGAAACGGGCGAGATCGACGAGGAGACGCTGGATGCGAATCCGGGGCTGGTCAAGACGATGTCGGTTCAGCCGCCGCGAGGTCAAGGACGGGTCCGCACGATCCGCATCCCGGACGTGGATCTGCAGCCATGCGGCGGCACCCATCTGCGCCGTACCGGCGAGATAGGGCGCGTGTCCGTGACGAAGATCCGCTCCGAAGGGCGGCGCAACCGGCGCGTGACCATCGTGCTCGACGATGGACCGAACGACGCGTCCGCCGATGCGGAAACCCCGACGCGATGAAGCGCTTCATGAATTGCATGAACCTGGTCGAAGCGCATCATTACGCCAATCTGCTGCGCTCCGCAGGTATCCGGGCCGAGCTCAGGAATACCTTTCTTGCCGGGGCCGTCGGCGACATCCCGTTCATGGAGGCGGGTCCTCAGATCTGGATCGACGACCGCCAGGATCCCGATCTCGCGCGTACCATCATCGAGGAATCCCGCCGCGCACCGACTCAGTCGGCCTGGCACTGCGCTGGGTGCGGAGAGGATATCGAAGGACAGTTTGCACAGTGCTGGAACTGCGGCGCGATGCGGCCTCTCTGACCCAGTCCGGCCACCGACTCGTCAAAGCGTCATGTGTCCTGTGGCGGTGGCGCTGCGGCCGCCTGCGCCGGGGTCTTGCCCAGCAAAGAAGTGATCAGATCGACCGGAACCGGGAATACGAGGGTCGAGCTCTTGTCGCCGGCGACCTGGGTCAGGGTCTGCAGGTAGCGCAACTGCATCGCGGCAGGCTGGCGGGACAGCATCTCCGCGGCTTCCATCAGTGACTGGGCCGCCTGTTTTTCGCCTTCGGCATGGATTATCTTGGCGCGCCGCTCGCGCTCGGCCTCGGCCTGGCGCGCGATCGCGCGAATCATCGTCTCGTTGAGGTCCACATGCTTGATCTCGACGTTGGTGACCTTGATCCCCCACGAGTCAGTCTGCGCGTCGAGAATCTGTTGCACGTCCAGATTGAGCTTCTCGCGTTCGGCGAGCATTTCGTCGAGTTCGTGTTTGCCGAGCACCGCCCGCAGAGTGGTCTGTGCAAGCTGGCTGGTGGCATCGAAGTAATTCTCGACCTGGATGATGGCCTTGTCCGGCGCGACCACACGGAAATACAACACCGCATTCACCTTCACCGACACGTTGTCGCGCGAGATCACGTCCTGGCTCGGTACGTCCATCGTCACCACGCGCAGGTCCACCCGCACCATCTGCTGCACGCCGGGGATGACGATGATGAGTCCTGGCCCCTTCACCTTCCAGAAGCGGCCGAGCATGAAAATCACGCCGCGCTCGTACTCCCGCAGGATGCGGATCGCACTGATGAGCAGCGCGACCAGGATGATCAGCACCGTGCTCAGGCCCAGGTTGAAGTCAAACATCATGTCGTGCTCCTCGCTATGGATTCGTTGTCGGGCGTTATGGATTCGACCGTGAGCGTCAGTCCGTCCAGGGCAGTGACCCGGACCCGGTCGCCGGGGGACAGTTGGCCGACGCCCTGCACCCGCCAGCTTTCGCCGTGGATGTGCGCGTAGGCGCCCAGAGCATCTACGGAGGTGACGGTACCGACTGTACCGAGCATATCCTCCGCGCCGCTGACCACCCTGCGCTTGCGCGCGCGCACCGCAAAACCGCCGATCGCGAGCAGCAGGCCCGCACTTACGATGGCCAGCGCGACCAGGAACGATATGGGAATCCCAAAGCCGGGTATGTCACTGTCGATCAGGAACAGGCCACCGACAATGAAGGCGACGATTCCCCCGATGCCGAGCACGCCGAAGCTCGGCAGAAAGGCCTCCGCGAGCATCAACACCGCACCAACCGCGATCAAGGCCACCCCCGCCCAGTTCACGGGCAGCAACTGGAACGCGTACATCGCGATCAGGATGCAGATCAGCCCGGCCACGCCCGGGACGCCGAAGCCCGGACTGGTGAATTCGAAGAACAGGCCGTAGATGCCGATCATCATCAGCACCAGAGCAATCTGCGGATTCGACAGTACTGCGAGTACTTGATTGCGCCAGTCCGGCGCGATCCGTTCGACGTGGGCGCCCGCGGTCGCAAGGGTCACGGTATTGCCCGAATCGAGCTTCACTTCGCGGCCATCGATGCGGTTGAGCAGATCGGCGAGGCTGACCGCGACGAAGTCGATCACGCCGGCTTCGAGTGCCTCTTCAGCGGTCAGGCTGGCCGCTTCGCGTACTGCGCGTTCGGCGAAATCGGCGTCTCTTCCGCGTAGTTGGGCAAGGCTTCGAATGTATGCCGCGGCGTCACTGGTGACCTTCTCCATCATGGTGTCGGTGCCGCTGCGCGATGCGGGACGTGACCGTTCCCCGTCCTTCTCGTCACCGTCGGCCTTTTCCTTCCCATCGGCGTCCGCATCGCGGTCCTTGCGTCGATCCTCCGAACCGGATGGGCCGCCGCCCGGGGCGCCGATGGCCACCGGCGAGGCTGCGCCCAGGTTGGTCGCCGGGGCCATCGCCGCGATGTGGCTCGCATAGAGGATGAAGGTGCCGGCACTCGCCGCCCGCGCCCCCTCGGGGCTGACATAGGTCGCGACCGGTATCGGCGAGGCCAGGATGTTCTTGATGATGACGCGCATCGCGGTGTCGAGTCCGCCCGGGGTGTCCATCTCCAGCACCACCAGTCCGGCATTGCGTTCGCGCGCAATGGCGAGGCCGCGCGTGATGAAATCCGAACTCGCGGGGCCGATTGCGCCTTCGATCCGTAGCGTGACCACCTGCGCGGTTGGCGCCGGATCGGTCGCAACCGAGGCGCCAAGCAGGGCAAGTCCGCTGATCAGCAGGAACAAGGCTAGCACTCGTTGCCGGACGCCAGGCATGGTACGGTCCTCAGAAATAGGTGCATCGAAAAGTCATATCGCGACCGTTCCTCGTAAGAGTGTAGCTCGGGTCGCTTGTTCCCGCCTCTTCGGCGACACACCGGATGGCGAAAGCGCACGTCACTGCTTGCGGACCGAGGGGGCGGTTGCTAGTCTGCCAACATCCATCGTCCTCAAGCGGTATGACCCCATGAAATCCACCATCCGAATCCTGACCATCGCCGTGGGCGGGCTGCTCTTGCTGTTCGTTCTGCTGGCCGCCTATCTGTTCCTCGTATTCGATCCCAATGATTACCGCGATCGCGTGGCCGAGCAAGTCAAGGCGCAGACCGGGCGCGATCTGATCATCGAGGGAGACATCGGATTGTCGGTGTTTCCGTGGCTGGGGGTGCGCCTGGAGAACGCCGCCCTGGGCAATGCTGCCGGCTTCGGTGAGCAGCCGTTTGCACGCGTCGCTCAAGTCGAGGCACGGGCAAGACTGACGCCGCTGTTCCGCGGTGAGGTCGAGGTCGATCGCATCGTGCTGGGCGGGCTCGAACTGAACCTGGAGCGCAGTGCCGATGGCCGCGGAAACTGGGAGGATCTGACTGCGGAGGCCGGCAAGCCGGGGCGTGAGAGTGCTGCATCCAGGGAACCTGGCGAGGCGATGCGTGCGATCGCCAGTGTGGCCGTGAGCGGAATCGAAATCGAGTCCGCGCGAGTGTCGCTGGATGACCGCCAGAGCGGGGTTCGGCACGAGGTGCACAATCTCGGTCTCAGGTCGGGAGAGATACGCGCCGGTTCCCGATTCCCGCTGGAACTTGGGTTCGACGTGAATTCGACCGCGCCCGAGCTCAGCGGGCGGCTCGATCTTTCCG
>DAOMNN010000029.1:10453-37658 GCA_035443825.1 Rhodocyclaceae bacterium
TTTCGAGGGCAGCCTGGATGTGGCCGAGTTCAAGCCTCGTGAGCTGATGCAGGCCATGGGGGTGGACGTCCCGAAGACCGCCGACCCGGCCGTGCTCGGGCGCGCAAGCATGAAGGCGACTTTCGACGTGGGTACGCGGTCGGCCATGTTCAAGGGAATCGAAATGCGCCTCGACGACAGTCGCGTGACCGGCGAAGCCGGCCTCGCCGATCTTGAGCGTCAGGCAATACGCTTCGATCTGGGGCTCGACGCGATCAATATCGACCGCTATCTCCCGCCACGCGCGGATTCGCCTGCGCCGGCCGCCGCGCCGGCAGCCGCCGCAGCGGCCGGGGAAACGGACCCTTCCGGGCTGCGGGCATTGACCCTGGAGGGTAAGCTGCGCATCGGCCAGCTGATCGCCAGCGGCCTGACCGTTTCCGACATCGAGATCAATGCGCGCGCCGCCGACGGCGTACTGCGCGTCGCCCCGATCGGCGCCAGCCTGTATCAGGGTCGTTATGCCGGTAACGTCAGCCTGGATGCAAGGGGCAGGACGATGCGGATGAGCGCGGACGAGTCGCTCAGCGGCGTTCAGATCGGCCCGCTGCTGCGAGACCTGACCGGGGAGAGCGAGCGCCTGACGGGCAGCGCAAACCTGCGGGCGAAGCTGCAGGCCACCGGGAACGATGCCGATGCGATGAAGCGGAGTCTCGGAGGCAACGCGGAGTTCCGTTTCGCAGACGGCGCGGTCAAGGGTGTGAACATCGCACAGTATCTGCGCGAAGCGCAGGCGCGCTTGCGCGGCCAGCCGGTCCCGGCCGAATCCGGCCCGAACCAGACGGACTTTACCGAACTCTCCGGTACGCTTCAGATCGCGAACGGTGTCGTGCGCAACGATGATCTCAAGGCGAACTCACCGCTGTTGCGGGTCGCCGGCAACGGCAGCGCCGATCTGGGCAGCGAACGCATCGATTACCGCATCAGGGCGAGCCTGGTCGGTACGCTCGAGGGGCAGGGCGGTGCGGAGCGCGACGCGCTGCGTGGGGTCACCGTGCCGATCAAGGTGGGCGGAACCTTCGACAAGCCGTCGTATGCGCTCGATGTCGAAACCCTGGTCGCCGAGAACGTCAAAGCTCAGGTACGCGAACGCGTCGAAGAGAAGGTGCAGGAGCAGCTCAAGGGTGGCGCCCAGGACAGCCTGCGCAAGGGATTGGAGGGCTTGCTGAGGAGATAGCGGGGAGCCCAGGATCGAGCCGCTCGTGGCCGCGGGGTTGCCGCCGGGCGCGACCGCCCGGGCCGTGCTGAACGACATGCTGTGGCTGTTGCCGCCGCTGGCGGTGCTCGTTGCCGTCGGACTCGCGGGCAGGTCGATGAATGACGGCGCTTTCCTCATCGTCACGCTTGCCATCGCCGTGACGATCATGGTGGGCCTTGGCGTGCGTTCGCGTGTCCGGAGGGGGATGTTGCTGGCGTCATGCATCGAGACGGAGAGTCCCTGGCATCGCCGCCTCCGCGGCACGCTGCTGTTATGGCTTCTGGCGTTGGTGCGCGCAGTGCCGCTGGCGCTGATACTTGCGGTGGCGCTGGCACGAGCCGCGCACCCCCTGACGCTGGTCATCTTCGTGTTGAGTGCGCCAGGGTTCGTCCTGCTGTGGCGATTTTGCATGGTGCGGATGTCCACGCATGTTCTTCCGCGGTTTCTTCCCGACATCGCGCTGCGAATTGCCCAGTTCGTCGCGCTCGCGATGCTCGTCACGGGCCTGTCGCTGGCCGCCCTGTTCGCTGCCTACCCGGACCTGAGCGACTTGTCGCTCGGGCAGGCGATCGTTCATGAGGTGCGAGCGCAGGACGCAGACAGTGCCGTCCTGCTTGCACTGATGCAGTTCGCCGCAGGCAAGGACGTCGTCGCATGGTGGCTGGGCCAGCAATTGCTGCCCGGCCTGGTGGAGCCGGTGTTTCAGTTGGCAGCCTGGGCGATCGTTCTTGCAACCGATGTCCTGGTGGTCTGGTCTTACCTCGTATTCTGCTCGTCGGTATTGTGCCTTGCACACTGGCGCAGCTTCAATCAAGTCATGGAGACCGAACGCACGTCATGAGTTCGTCACACCTGCTCGCCGGTAACCTGCTGCGCACGGCCGCTCTGCTGGGTGGCCTGCTTCTGCTGCTGGTCCTGGTCGAGCCGCGGCTGGTTCCATCGGCGCTGCGGCCCCAGCCCATGGTCGAGGTGGCGATCGAAGGGCGAAGCTTCAAGCTGCAGCAGGGGCGGGCCGAGGCACTGGCAGGGTTGTCCGCTGCACGTTTTCGCGCCGGTGCGGGTGCGGCACGCGAGCGCGCCGAAGGGGTGGTCGGTGTCGAACTCGACCGGATGTTTGCAGAACTGTCCTCCCGCCTTCCCGCATACGCAGACTGGTATTACTCGTTCCGTGGCGAGTACGCACGCATGTCGATGTTCGTCCTTGGCGGGATCGGTCTCACCGACGGCGATCTGGCGGCGCGAAGGGCTGCCGAACTGATCTTCGGAGACGACGCGTTCGGCGCGCGCGTCGATGCTCTGGTGCGCGATGTCGATGGGGAACTTGCCGCGCATGCGCAGTCGGTGGGGCGCGACTGGCTTGCCGAGGTGCTCGAAGTGTTGAGTCGTGACGGCCGCGAGCAGGCTCATCCGGCACGGGTGCCGGACGTCGATCTCAACGGGGCATTTACCGACTTCGTTGGGCATTCGGGCGGAGCGTTCGTGGCGCGGGTATCTGCCAGTACGGCTGCCGGTGCCGGCGTGGTCGTCGGACCCCTGGTGGCGCGCATGGTCAGCCGCCCGGCAATGCGGGGCGCCGGCAGCCCGGTCGTGGCACGGACGGCCGCCCGGGTACTGACCAAGAGCAGCACGGCCGGTGGTGGCGGGCTGCTGGGTTGTGCGATCGGAGGCGCGGCCGCGCTTCCATGCGTCTTGATCGTGGGTGGCGCGACCTGGCTGGCAACCGACTGGATGCTGCTTCACGCGGATGAGTGGCTGCATCGCGACGCGCTGATTGCCGACTGGCAGCAGCGGCTGGACGACTTGCGCACGGAGCTCGAGCGATCTCTGCTGGCGACCTACGATGCCCATATCGACGTCTGGTACGGCGAGATGAATCAGCGCGTGATGCGCGAATTCTCGCCGATCGACGCATTCGCCGGGCGCGTCCCGGCCCCGGACTGAACCCCTTGTGCCCGTTCGAACTCAGGCCTGCGCCGGCAGGACGATCTTGTTGTCCTTGCTGAACTGATAGTCCTTGAAGATGTGTTCGGCACTCAGGATCTGGTAATTGCCGTCCGCCAATCGATGCGTGGTGTCCTTGAGACGGTACGTGTAGTGACCACAGGTCCAGCAGTCGAAATTTCGCATGTGGGTGCATAGACAGGTCTTGTCCATGACCTTGATCTTCTTTGCGTCCGGGTGCAGCGCCACCTCGCGGTTGTAGGCGTTGATGTAGGCGCAGTTGCCATTGGCGTCGAGGAGGTAACCGAACGCCTCGCAGTTGGGACGGATTCCCGATCCGATCGCGGGGCTGCTCTTGAGCATGCGCATCGGGTAGCCGGTAGGTGAAATGGTGTTGACCTCGATGTCCTCTTCGCTGGCCTTGAAGTAGTGCTGTTGCACGTCTTCGGGCAGACCACATTCGTGTGCGACGGTGAAGCGCGTGGCCAGTTGTACGGCCGCCGCGCCGGCTTCGAGGAAGGACACCGCGTCACTGCCGGTGAAGATGCCGCCGGCCGGAATCAGCGGAATGTCGAGCTGCTCGGTCCGCAGCCAGTCGCGAATTTCCGCGGTGATCGTGGCCAGGTCGTACTGCGCCCAGTCCATTCCGAAACCCAGGTGCCCGCCCGCCAGCGGCCCCTCCACCACGACATAGTCGGGCAGGCGACCGGTTCGCGCCGACTTGCGCAGGAACAATTGCAAGGCGCGTAGGGACGACACGATGATCCCGAGCTTGACGTCGCGAAAGCGCGGATGGTCTTCGATCAGCGCGAAGGAGCCCAGATGCAAACCGGCAGCGAGCGTGATGCCCTCGATGCCGGCATCCATGGCCGAGCTCAGACGCACCCGCAGGGTTTCCCTGGGGGCGTTCATGGTCAGCTTTTCCATGCAGTTGATGAAGATCAGCCCATCTCCGCGCTTGCGCTCCATGGTTCGGCGCACGTGGGTCTCGGTGGCTTCGGCGAGCAGTCCGAGGTTGAACTGCACCGCGGACTTGTCCATGTTGGCAACGTTGTACTTGTACTGCTTCTGCTTGTCGCGCACGTACTTGGTGTCGTAGCGGCGGTCGCTGATGGTGGGCACCATCGCATCCGAGATGTGCCCGATTCCGCCAAGCCGCGCGGCCTCGAGGGAAAGGTCGGAGGTGGAAATATCGACCCCCATGCCTCCGATCACGATCGGTACGTATTCCTGCTTGCCGAATCTGAGGCGAAAGTCATCAACACACTTCATGTTTGTCCTGGTTTCATTGCGAGTTGGGGTTCGCCATCGGCACCTGGATGCCGATGCGCTGCGGCGCTCGAAGGGACTCCGGAATCCGGAGCGCGGCAACCAGGCCTGAGCGGACGCTTGCTCTGGCCATTCTCCTGCCACGCGACGCTTCGCCGCCGTAATTTGCCTTTTTAACATGAAATGGACAGGGGGGCATTGCCCCCCTGTCGGATATGCTCGCTTCGAAGCGGCCGATCAGCGAATCATTCCGGCGCCGACCGTGTTGTTGGTGCTCGCGTCGATAAGGATGAAGGCGCCGGTGGCACGGTTGTCCGCATAGGAGTCAGCAAACACGGGCTGCGCGAGCTTGAGCGTCAGGCGCGCGATATCGTTCATCTGCAGCGCTTGCACCGATTCATGCTCCAGCGTGTCGAGGTCGAGGCGATATTCGATCGCCGCAACCCTTGCCCTGACTTCGCGCGTCGTGTGTCGGAGCACGTAGGTTCGTGCCGGGGAGAGCGGCTGTTCGGACAGCCAGCACAGCGTCGCGTCGAGTTCGCGCAACGTGCGGGGCTGCTCGTGACTCTTGACGATCATGTCGCCGCGCGAGACGTCGATTTCGTCGGAGAGCAGCAGCGTCACAGACTGCTCGTGCAAGGCGTGCGGGTGGCCGGCCTCGCCGATACGGATCGCCTTGACCGTGCTGCCGCGTCCGGAGGGCAGCACCGTAACGGCGTCGCCGACCGCGACTGCGCCCGATTCCACGCGGCCCATGAAACCGCGAAAATCGTGCAACTCGGGGTTGGACGAATCCTGCGGGCGGCACACGTACTGCACCGGAAAGCGAAAGTCTTCGGCCCGTTCCGTATGCGCGGCGGGGGTCGTTTCGAGAATCTGCAGCAGGGTCGGGCCCCCGTACCAACTCAGATGATCGCCGCGGTCGACGATCATTTCCCCGGTCAGTGCCGACATCGGGATGAAGCGCACGTCCGGAATTCCCAGGTGTCGGGCGAAGGCGAGGTAGTCGGTGCGGATGCGCTCGAACGTGGCCTGGTCGTAGTCGACGAGGTCCATCTTGTTGATCGCCACGACCAGATGTGGAATTCCGACGAGGTGGGCGAGCCATGAGTGGCGGCGGGTCTGCGTCTGCACGCCCT
Source organism: Rhodocyclaceae bacterium (assembly GCA_035443825.1). Lineage (GTDB taxonomy): Bacteria > Pseudomonadota > Gammaproteobacteria > Burkholderiales > Rhodocyclaceae > DAOMNN01. The sequence continues at coordinate 16,040 of DAOMNN010000029.1, forward strand.
TGCGCGCGTCGACGAGGACGATCGCGAGATTCGCAGTGGATGCGGCCGTGACCATGTTGCGCGTGTACTGCTCGTGACCGGGTGCGTCGGCGATGATGTACTTGCGCAGTCCGGTGGAGAAGTAGCGGTAGGCGACGTCAATGGTGATCCCCTGCTCGCGCTCGGCCTGCAGGCCGTCGGTGAGCAGGGACAAATCGACCGCGGACAGGCCGCGCTTGTGCGAGGTGTTCTCCATCGCGTTGAGCGTGTCCGCGAGGATGGCCCTGGTGTCGAACAGGAGGCGTCCGATCAGCGTGCTCTTGCCGTCGTCGACGCTGCCGCAGGTGAGAAAGCGCAGCAGGCCGTTGTCGATTTCCGGCAGTTGTTCGGGTGCTGACATGTTGATTCTTCCTTTGTCTTCGGTTGGCGCAAGTTTCTGCAGTCTTGTGGCGTGGAGGCGCCGGAGACGCGGGGGTATTCGTTCCGTCGGGCTGCGGAACTCGCTTCGCTGCGCTCGCTCGGACAGTCCTCGCCCGCTCCACGAATACCCCCGCGTCTCCGGCTCCGGCACTGCCTACCGGTGGGCGGGCCAGCTTCGATCGTTCAGAAGTACCCTTCCTTCTTGCGCTGCTCCATCGAGGCTTCCGAGGTCTGGTCGTCCATGCGCGTGGCGCCGCGTTCGGTGATCGTCGTGGTGGCCGTCTCCAGCAGGATCCTTCCCACGTTGTCCGCATCTGACGGGACGGGGGCGGTGCACGTGATGTCGCCTACGGTGCGGAAACGAACCTGGATGTGCTCGACCAGGTCCTCCGGTCTCGCGGGGGTCAGTTCGGTCACCGGCTGGAGCATTCCGTTCCTGCGAATCACCGCCCGGACATGGGCAAAGTAGATGCTCGGCAGTTCGAGTTGCTCGCGCTCGATGTACTGCCATACGTCCAGCTCCGTCCAGTTGCTGATCGGAAACGCTCGGATGTTCTCGCCCTTGTGGGTACGGGCATTGAACAGGTTCCACAACTCGGGGCGCTGGTTCTTGGGATCCCACTGGCCGAACTCGTCGCGGAAGCTCATGATCCGTTCCTTTGCGCGCGCCTTCTCCTCGTCGCGCCGCGCGCCGCCGATGCAGGCGTCGAAGGCGAACTCCTCGATCGCTTCGAGCAAGGTCACCGACTGGTGCTTGTTGCGCGATTCGCCCGGATGCTTGAGCACGACGCTGCCGCGGGTGATCGAGTCCCCCACGGAACGGACGATCAGCCGCTCGCCGAGTTCGGCCGCGTGCCGGTCGCGGAAGGCGATCACCTCCGGATAGTTGTGCTCGGTGTCGATGTGCAGCAGCGGGAAGGGGAAACGCCCGGGGCGAAAGGCCTTCTCGGCGAGTCGCAGCAGGCAGATCGAATCCTTCCCGCCGGAGAACAGCAGGGCCGGGTTGGCGCATTGCCCGGCCACTTCACGCAGGACGTGGATGGCCTCGGCTTCGAGCCAGTCGAGGTGGCTGAGAGTTTGCTTGGTCAGTGTGGACATGGGAGGTTCAACGCTTCGGGTAACGGGGTTGACGCAAGGCTCGCAGGGCGGCACGCAGGCCGGCAGCGTATGCGGCGAGGCGACGCGGGACGCGTGTCGACGGGATAAGACGGGCCGGATGCATGTGCGCCTCGCAGTATGTCTGTGGTCAGGCGCGCCGGATGTGAAGTCCGCATTCCTTCGACGCGGGGTCTTCCCACCACCACCTGCCGGCGCGCACGTCCTCCCCGATCGCAACGGGTCGGGTGCACGGGGCGCAGCCGATGCTCGGATAGTGGCGGTCGTGCAGCTTGTTGTACGGAATCTCGTGCAGGCGGATGTAGGCCCAGACTTCCTTCTCGGTCCAGTCCGCCAGCGGGTTGAACTTCTCAAGCCCGTTGGCGGTGTCGAACTCGCGTAGCGGAAGGCTCGTGCGCGTCGCGGCCTGTTCCGCCCGCAGTCCTGTGATCCAGGCCTTCCTGCCGGCAAGGGCGCGCTGCAGCGGTTCGACCTTGCGTGCATGGCAGCAGGCCTTGCGCAACTCGACCGAGTCGTAGAACGCGTTGATGCCGTGGGTTCGGGTGAATTGCTCGACGCGCCGGTGGTCAGGGGTGTAGATCTCCAGCCGGAGTCCATAGTGGCGCTGCACTTCGGCGACGAGGTCATAGGTTTCGAGCGGCAAGCGGCCGGTGTCGAGCGAGAAAACGCCGATGTCGAGCCCCTCCTTCACGATCATGTCGGTGAGCACCATGTCTTCGGCCCCAAGGCTGTTGGCCAGCGCGGCCGGTGAAAAATCGCGCGCCACCTGGTGGAGCAGCGACGTCACAGCCGCGGATTTCGCGCCCAGGGTTGCGCGCAGCGCGGGATTGGCAAGGTCCGGATTCATGTTCGGATGCATGTATTGCTCCCGTGAATGTTCAGGCGGCGCGTCGCACGAGGCGGAACAGTGGACTCGCGGAAATGGCGCCCGCCTGATAGGGATTGGTGAAATCGGCGAGACTGGCAAGCGAAGCTTCGAGTTGTGCGTCCGTGTAGCGGCCTTCCTGCGGCTGCAACGTGTCGAAGCCGCATCGCTTCAGGTAGTTGAACTGGTCGCGCAGCACTTCCCCGATCGCGCGCAGTTCGCCCGAGAACTGGAAGCGGCTGCGGAGCAAGTGCGCGAGCGAGTAGCCGCGGCCGTCGGAAAACTTCGAAAAGCGGACCGCGATGAGCGTCAGGCGATCGATATCGTCGGCCAGGTCTTCCGGATCGTCAGCGCCGTCGAGCCATACGCCGGTGTCCGGGCGCGCGCGCAGTTCGTCGCGGCGCGCACGCCATGTCGCCAGGGGCACGATCACGCGGCCGGTCGGCAGCGCGAGCGCCGTGACGGCCGCGTCGTTCGATAGGACGATCTGCCAGTCGTCCGTGACGAGCCGGCCATTTCGGATCAGCTTAGCCATTGGCCTGTTTCCCTTCAGCCTGGCGCCCGCTGTAGGCGTGCGTTCTGAACGAGCCGACGCCGATGCGGCGCACCGTGTCGATGAATCGCTCGCCGGAGTTGCGATGCACGAGGTATGTCTCGACCAGCCGTTCGACGGCATCGACGACTTCGTCCGCGGGGAACGACGGACCGATGACCTGGCCGATTGCGGTCCGATTGCCCTGCGCACCGCCGATGGTGACCTGGTAGAACTCCTCGCCGTTCTTGTCGACGCCGAGGATCCCGATGTGCCCCACGTGATGGTGTCCGCAGGCATTGACGCAGCCCGAGATATTGATTTCGATCTCCCCGATGTCATGCAGCGTGTCGAGGTCGTCGAAGCGCTCCTGGATTGCGTTGGCGATCGGAATGGACCGGGCGTTGCCGAGGTTGCAGAAATCGCTGCCCGGGCAGGCAATGAGGTCGCTGGCCAACCCGATGTTCGGGGTTGCAAGTCCGGCGGCGCGTACCTGGTGCCACAGCACGTAGAGATCGGCCCGCCGCACGTCGGCAAGCACCAGGTTCTGTTCGTGGGTGACGCGAATGCGCCCGAAGCTGAACTCGTCGGCCCATCCGGCGATTCGTTCCATCTGCTCGGCGGTGACATCGCCCGGGGCAGCGTCGCGTCGCTTGGTCGACAGGGTGACGATCGCGTAGCCGCGGCGCTTGTGGGCACGCACGTTGCGCCGCGCCCATGCGGCAAACGCCTTGTCGTCGGCGAGGTGATGACGAAGGCACAGATCCTCGTCGGGCAGATTCTCGTAGCCGGGCTCGATGAAATGCGCGGACACACGATCGACCTCGGCCGCCGTCAGCGTGGATGGACCGTCCTTCAGACGTGCCCACTCCGCTTCGACCTGCTCGCGAAAAGCATCGATGCCGATCGCGTTGACCAGGATCTTGATGCGCGCCTTGTATAGATTGTCGCGCCGCCCGAAGCGATTATAGACGCGCAGGATGGCCTCGCAGTAAGTGAGCAGATGCTGCCATGGGACGAAAGCTGCAATCTCCTTGCCGATCACCGGTGTGCGACCCAATCCGCCGCCGACCAGCACGCGGAATCCGACCTTGCCTGCCTCGTCGTGCTTGAGGTCGAGGCCGATATCGTGTGCCTGGGTCAGCGCCCGGTCGCTCGCTGCGCCATTGACGGCGATCTTGAACTTGCGGGGCAGGAACGCGAACTCCGGGTGCAGGCTGCTCCATTGACGGAGGATCTCGCACCATGGACGCGGATCGACGCGCTCATCGCCCGCGACCCCGGCGAGCGGGTCCGAGGTGATGTTGCGGATGCAATTGCCCGAGGTCTGGATCGCGTGCATCTGTACCGTGGCGAGTTCGGCGAGAATTTCCGGGACGCTCTCGAGCGTCGGCCAGTTGAACTGGATGTTCTGGCGCGTGGTGAAATGGCCATACCCCCGGTCGTAGGTGCGCGCAATGTACGCGAGCTTGCGCAACTGGCGGCTCGACAGCAGCCCGTAGGGAATCGCGACGCGCAGCATCGGCGCGTGACGCTGGATGTACAACCCGTTCTGCAGGCGCAGCGGGCGAAATTCGTCTTCCGACAGCTCTCCGGCCAGATAGCGCCGGGTCTGGTCAAGGAACTGGGCGACGCGTTCATCGACGATCTGCTGGTCGTATTGGTCGTATTGATACATGCGCGGGTTCTCCGTTGGCGTGGGTTGGGTCGGGTACGCCTTGTTGCGTTGCATCGTAAGGCTGCGCAATAGTCTTCAGAAGCCGTTTCAGGTTAAACAAAAATAACTTTTGGTTATAATGAGGTCGCTAATTCTGATCGGCCCGACCGCCATGAACCTGCAGCAGTTGCGCTACATATATGAAGTCGCCCGATGCGGGCTGAATGTCTCGGATGCGGCCGAAGCCCTGTTCACCTCGCAACCGGGGGTGTCGAAGCAGATCCGGCAGCTCGAATCCGAACTGGGCGTCGAGGTCTTCGTGCGCCATGGCAAGCGCCTGGTGGGCGTCACCGAACCGGGGCGGCAGGTGCTGGCGATCGCCGAGCGCATGCTGCGTGATGTGGACAATCTCAGGGAAGTTGGAGACGAGTTCAGCAACGAAGCGCAGGGCGGCCTGTCGATTGCGACGACCCACACTCAGGCGCGTTACGTACTGCCGCCGGTGATCCGTGCTTTCATGCAGCGTTATCCGCAGGTGAAACTCTCGCTGCACCAGGGCAGCCCCCGCCAGGTGTGCGAAATGGCCCTGGCGGGCGAGGCGCATATCGCAATCGCAACGGAGGCGATTGCGGATTATGACGATCTGGTCATGCTGCCGTGCTACCAGTGGAATCGGTGCATCGTTGCCACGCCCCGACACCCCATTCTGGCCCAGCGTCCGCTGACGCTGGAGGCCATCGCACGCTACCCAATCATCACCTACGACGACGCATTTACCGGCCGCAGCTTGATCAACAAGGCGTTTCTCGGGCGGGGTCTGAAGCCCAATGTGGTACTCACCGCGATCGACTCGGACGTGATAAAGACCTACGTCGCAATGGACCTGGGTATCGGCATACTCGCCCGCATGGCATTCGATCCTGCGCAGGATCGCAGTCTGGGCATGGTCGATGCGGCACATCTGTTCGAATCGAGTACGACCCGCATCGGCCTCAGGCGCAAGGCGTATCTGCGCGGTTACGTCTATAGCTTCATCGAACTGTTCGCACCGCAACTGACGCGGCGTATCGTCGACAGCGCCCTTGTGGGCGGTGGCGACGACTACCAGCTCTGAGTCATCCGTGCTCGGGCGAACCCGCGTTGAAGATGAAATCGGCCAGAACCACGCTGTCGCGACCGCGCTGGGCCGACAGGCCGAACATGAGCGCGACGCGCGCAGCGGCGGGGGACAGGGTGCCCGCAGGCCAAGAGCCGGCCTGGTGATCGAGCGCACGCGCCGACACGGTACCCTCCCCGCAACGTGATGCGCGCACGACCGGCACTCCGCTCGCTACCATGCGCGTGATCGTATCGATCCACGCGTCGGGGACGCTACCGTTGCCGGGCAGCGCCAGAACGAGGCCGCGCGCACCATCGGCGACCGCGGCCTCGGCAAGCGCAGGCGCCGACCCTGCGGCAACGTACACGATGTCGACCCGTGGCAGACGGGTATCGGGCGGGGGGAGAGGCGCAGGGTCCGATCGGGCGCCGGCGGGATGGTAGTAGTGCACGCGCGGTCGGGTCCTGCCCAGCGGCGCGCCGACGGCACTGAATGCGTCAAGTCTGCTCGAGTGGCTCTTGCGCAGGCCTCGTCCGGGAAAGATCGACTCTGCGAAGACCAGCATCACGCCACGCGCCTTGCTTCCCGGGTCGGTGGCCGTCGCCACGGCGTCGAAGAGGTTCATCGGACCGTCGGCTGCGAGCGCTGTCGCCGGACGCATCGAGCCGGTCAGTACCACCGGTTTAGCGGAGTCGTGCACCAGGTCGAGAAAAGTCGCGGTTTCCTCCATCGTATCCGTGCCGTGGGTGATGACCACGCCGTCGATCTGAGGGTCGGCAAGCAGTGCCCGCGTGCGATGGGCAAGGCGCAGCCAGATCTCCGGCGTCATGTCCTTGCTGTCGATATTGCACAGCTGCTCCGTGCGGATGTGCGCGATGGCCGTGATCTGTGGCACGGCGTCGAGCAACTCGACGGCGGGAATGCTGCCGGCGACATAGCCGGAGGTATCGACCGCGGAGGCCGAACGTCCGGCGATCGTGCCGCCGGTCGCGACGAGGGCAATGGTCGGGCGCGAGCTCACTGGAAGGGTTTGTCGTTGGGGTTTTCGTAAAGGGAGCGCATCGTCTCGGACATCGGGTAGTTCAGGTTCAGTCCGGTCGAAGGCAACGGGTTCATGAACCATTTGTGATAGATCCGTTCCGCCTCGCCTGATTTCATGACCTGTTCCAGCGCACCGTCGACCAGGCGCTTGAAGGCAGTATCGCCGCGCCTCATCATGCACCCGTAGGCTTCGAACGACTGAGGTGTGCCGGTCACGACCCATTGCTGGGGATCGCTGGCCTTGGCCAGCTCACCGTAGAGCAGCGCATCATCCATCATGAACGCATCGGCATCGCCCCTTTCCAGCATGTGGAAGCTTTCGGCGTGATCCGGCGCGGTGATTATGCTCACCCCCATCTGCTGTTCCTGATTCATGCGGCGCAGCAGCCGCTCGGAGGTGGTGCCCGACGTCGTCACCACGCGCCGTCCGCCCAGATCGGGAAAGTCATGGATGCCGGAGGTGCGTGCGGTGAGCATGCGGGTGCCGATGATGAAGATTGAGTTCGAGAAGGAAACCTGCTTCGCGCGCAGCGAATTATGCGTGGTCGAGCCGCACTCGAGATCGATCTCGCCGGTGCGAATGTGTGAAATGCGGTTCGCCGACGTTACCGGAACGAGCCGCAGGACGAGCAGGGGTTCGCGCAGGTGGTTCCTGACTGCATCGACGATCCGGAGTGCCAGTTCGTGCGAGTAGCCCACGACCTGGCCGTTGTCGTCATAGAAGGAGAAAGGGACGGAGGATTCGCGATGCCCCAGGGTGATATAGCCCCGGTCCTTGATCCGCTGCAGGGTATCGACGCCCGACGGCTGGGCGTGCGCGGCGAGCGGAAGCAGAACGGCGCAAAGCAGCGCAATGCAGCCCCGCAAAGCGGATTGATCGATGCGTATCATCAAGGGGGTCGCCCATTGACCTGTCAGGTAAGTTTCGGTGTGCCGCCTGGTGGGCGACACACCTGCTTGTGGCGGAATTCTAGCAGCAGCCGGCCCGCAGCGTGGGGCGCGTCTAATACGTCACGCCGATGCCCGCCGTCACTCGCTTATACTCGGACCGGATTGCCACCCGCTGTCGGAGTTGCGCCAGATCATGAAGTTACGCATGTTCCTGTTGACAGCTGCGATTACGTGCCTCGGATTCGTGCACGGCATCGCCCATGCCGATCCCGCTGCCGCTGCCCGTTACTACGAAGACGGACTCGCGCGCTTCCAGAAGGACGACATTGCCGGTGCGATCATCCAGCTGCGAAATGCCTTGCAACAGGATCGCGGCATGCTCGCGGCGCAGCTCCTGCTGGCCCGTGCCTATCTGCTCGATGGTGAGGTCGGGCCGGCAGAGGTTGCATTCGAGGAGGCCTTGCGCCTCGGTGTGGATTGGTCCGAGGTGGCCGTGCCGCTCGGTCGCGTCTATCTGGCCCGTGGCAAGCCGGAGATGCTGCTCGAGCGGGTATCTGCCGAGCAGCTTCCTCCGGTTGTCGCATTCGAGGTGCTGACCCTCAGGGGGACCGCCCATGCCGTGCTGGGCGATACGATCGCCGCCGAGGAGAGCTTCCGAAGAGCGCGCGAGTTGCGTCCGGATTCGGCGCTGCCGCTCGTCGAGGAGGTCCCGATTCTGATCGCTGACGGCCGCCTGGAGGTCGCAAGGGAGCGCGCCCAGCGTGCAGTCGATCTGGCGCCCGGAGATGAACGCGCCTGGAATGCGCTGGGGTCGGTCACCCATGCACAGGGCGACCTGTCAGCGGCGTTGGCTCACTATGAACGTGCACTGACGGTACAACGCGACTATGTAGACACGCGGGTGGTGAGAGCCGGCCTGTTGATCGATCTCGGCCGCGAAGCCGAGGCACAGGAAGATCTGGAACATCTGCGCAAGCGCAGGCTCGACGAACCGCGGGCATCCTATCTGCGCGCATTGCTTGCGAGTCGCGGCAACGATCAGGCAACGGCGAGAGGTCACCTGGAGGAGGTAACGCGGCTGGTCGATGCACTTCCGCCGGATTGGCTCGCCGGACGGGAGCAGTTGCTCATGGTCGGCGCGCTGGCGCATCACGCGCTGGGACAGACCAGCCAGGCGCGCGGCTACCTCGACGTATTGACCGCCCGTTTTCCCCGCAATGCCGGGGCAAGGCGTCTGCTGGCAGCGATCGTGCTCGAACAGGGCGACTACGCAGCGGCCAGGAGCCTGCTCGAACAGGTGCTGCGCAGTCAGCCCGATGACCCGCAGGCGCTGTTTCTGCTCGGGCGCGTTTCCATGGGGCAGCAGCGCCACGCACAGGCTGTGGAGCACCTCGAAAGGGCGGTCGCACTGAGCGGCGGTCGTGATTCCCGAATGCAGGCCGCGCTCGGTTTCAGCCGGCTCGCGTCGGGAGATGCCGATCTCGGGCTGGGGAATCTCGAACTCGCGCGGGCCGGCGGTTCGCAGGACCCCGGACTTGTAAGCACGCTCGTAACCCTGTACCTGCGTCGCGGCGACAACGACAAGGCACTCGACGCCGCTACGGCGCTCGTTGCCACCAGGCCGGACAGCCCGGTGGCACAGAATCTTCTGGGCGCCGTCAGGGGCGCCGTCGGGGATCTCGACGGTGCACGTACGGCGTACGACGAAGCGCTCCGCCTTGATCCGGGAATGCATCCGGCACGGCTGAATCTCGCGCGACTCGACGCTGCACAGGGGCTTGAGGACAAGGCGCGCAGCGACCTTGCGGCCATGGTGTCGCGCAATCGCAGGGACGGCGTGGCGATGTTCGAACTGGGGTTGCTGGAATTGCGCCTCGGGCGGCTTGACGAGGCGATCAACTGGCTCGAAAAGGCCTTCGCGGAGCAGCCACGCTCGCCGCGTGTCGGCATGGTGCTGGTTGATGTCCATCTGGGTGCGGGCAGTACCGCAAAGGCGCTGGATGTCGCACGACACCTCGCCTCCAGGCATCACGACAACCTCGACGCGCTCTCCACGCTCGTGAGGGCGCAGCTGTCCGCCGGAGACCGTCGTGGCGCGACCCAGACGCTGCGCCAGATCGGACGTCAGGCCGAGTTCGGGTCCGAGGCGCTGGTGCGCGTGGGATACCTGCAGCTCCAGGCGGGAAGTGCCGAGGATGCAGCCTACAGCGCACACAAGGCCTTGACCGGCAGGCCGGGGGATCCCGCTGCGCTCGGCCTCTCGGTCGAAGCTGCACTGGCCTCGGGGCGACTCGACCAGGCGCGTGAATTCGTCGCCGAATTGCGCCGGCTGCACCCCTCGCGAATTGAAGGCGTGCGCCTGTCCGGCGACATCGCAATGGCAGCGAAAGAGTACCGGCATGCATTCGACCACTACCAGGAAGCGATTGCACTGTCGCCCGACAGCCGGCTCGTCGTGCTCGGGATGAGTGCGCTCGCATTGGCAGGCCGCCCTCTGGAAGCGGTGGCGCTGGGAACGAACTGGCTCGGAATGCGGCCGACGGATTCGGAGGTGCGCGCAGTGCTCGCCGAGATGCACATGCTGGCGTTGGATTGGGTGGGTGCGCGCGATACCTATCGCCGCATCATCGCGGATGGGCGGGCGCAGGCCACTACCTATAACAATCTCGCGAACGTGCTGGCGCAACTGGGGGATCCCGACGCGCTCCCGGTGGCGCGCAAGGCTCACGAACTTGCCCCGACAGACCCGCTCGTGGCGGACACGCTCGGATGGCTGCTGGTGCGCGACGGGCGCCTGGACGAAGGTTTGCGCTATCTGCGTGATGCGCGGCTCCGCGCTCCGGAGAATCCGGAGATTCGCTATCATCTGGCTTACGCGCTCGCCCGCAGCGGACGATCCGGAGAGGCGCGGGTCGAGCTCGAGGCGGCACTCGAGTCGGGACTGAGCTTCGAAAGCCGGGAGGCAGCGGAGAAGCTCTTCGCCACGGTGGGCGTTCGCTAGACATGCCCAGGCCGCGGAGCGTTGCGAAGACCACGGCCGGATGCCGGCCCACTCGCGGAGCGCCTGGGGGTTGGCGTCGATTTTTTTTACACATTGAAACGTTTCTGGGGTCGTCAGAAGTCAGGAATTGTGAATTAACAATTGGTTAGGATCCATGGCGCGGATATTGCATTGTCTGCATCGGGAATGCAGCTTTGGGAGAAGGACGATGCGTCACTACCTGTCAGCAACGGCAATCGTCATCGGAATGGCAGTCGCTGGTCCAGTACTCGCGGCGACGAGTTGGAGCTTTCTTGGTGCCCACACCAATAACAGTTCCACCCATGGTAATACTCGCACCTACAGTGCCGACGGCATCCAAATGCAGGCTACGGCATGGGCGAACACCGGTTCTGGCGGAACGATCCAGGACGCCTATCTGGCTTCGGACATCGGCGTGCGGAATCGCACAGAGGGCCTGAACGTCGGCACGCCGAACCATTCGATGGACAACGCTTCCCAGTACGACAGCATTCTTCTGAGCTTCTCCGAGGCGGTTATTCTGGAGAGCCTGAGTCTCCATTGGTATTCCACCGATTCGGACGTGACCGTCCTGGCCTATACGGGGGCAGGTTCGCCTTCGATGGGGGGTAAGACCTATGGTGGATTGCTGGCCGACGGTTGGAGCCTGATAGGCCATTACAGCAATGTCGAGTACAGCACACGGGCGATCAATTCGAACGACATCGCGTCGTCCTTCTGGCTGATCGGCGCCTATAACCCGCTCGTTGGCAGTGCCGGCTGGACGACGGGGAACGACTACGTGAAGCTTGCCTCCGTGACGGGCGTGCGCAAGCCGCCCACCGGCGTGCCCGAGCCCGGTTCGCTCGCGCTTCTCGGCCTGGGAGTGCTCGGGCTGATGGGTGTGCGTCGCCGCAAGGCCTGAGACAACAACAACCAATATTGCGGCATGAGCTGGGGCGCCTTCGGGCGCCCCTTGTTTATCTGTGACCCCGATCACCGGCCCGGAGGTCAGGTGCTTTCCTGTTCCTGCTGCTGCAAGGCCCACATGCGCGCGTAGTCCCCGTTCTGCAACAGCAGGGCGCCGTGGCGGCCACGTTCGACGATGCGTCCCTGGTCGAGCACGATGATCTCGTCCGCATTCATTACCGTCGACAGGCGGTGCGCGATTACCAGCGCGGTGCGTCCTTCGGCGGCCTGCTCAAGCTGGGCCTGGATCGCCTTCTCGGTCTTCGAGTCGAGGGCCGACGTAGCCTCGTCGAATATCAGGATGGCGGGATTCTTCAGCAGCGCGCGCGCAATGGCGACGCGCTGCTTCTCGCCCCCCGAGAGCTTCAGGCCGCGCTCTCCCACACGGGTCTCGTATCCGTCCGGTAACCGGGCGATGAAATCGGTCAACTGTGCAGCGCGCGCGGCCGCTTCGACCTCGTCGCGTCCGGCGTCGGGGCGACCATACTGGACGTTGTAGTAAAGCGTGTCGTTGAACAGCACCGTGTCCTGCGGCACGATTCCGATCGAGGCGCGCAGGCTCGCCTGCGTCAGTGCGCGGATGTCATGGCCATTGATACGGATCGCACCACCCTGGACGTCGTAGAAGCGGTACAACAGCCGCGCCAGTGTCGACTTGCCGGACCCGGAATGCCCCACGATTGCCACTGTGTGACCCGCCGGAATCTCGAAATCCACCCCCGCCAGGATCTCCCGCTTGGGGTCGTAGGCGAAGCTGACATCCTCGAAGCGGACCGAGGCCGGACCGGGCAGAAGCGCAATTGCGTCGGGCGCGTCGGCGATCTCCTTGTTCTCGTTCATCAGTCCGAACATGCGCTCGATATCCGTGAGCGCCTGCCTGAGTTCGCGATAGATGACGCCGAGAAAGTTCAGGGGGATATACAACTGGATCAGGAAGGCATTTACCAGCACGATGTCGCCGATGGTCATCTCCCCGCTCGCCACTCGCGTAGCTGCCTGCCACATCATCGCCGTCACCCCGACCGCGATGATCGCGGCCTGGCCGATGTTCAGCCCGGACAGTGAGTACTGGTTCTTGAGCTGGGCGCGGGTCCACTTGTCGACCTCCTCGTCATAGCGACGCGCTTCGTATTCCTCGTTGTTGAAGTACTTCACCGTCTCGAAGTTGAGCAAGCTGTCGATCGCACGCGCGTTCGCCGCTGAATCCAGTTCGTTGGCGCGGCGGCGCAGGGCGGTGCGCCAGTTCGTCACCTGGATGGTGAAGGTGACGTACGCGCCGAGTGTCACCAGCGTGATGATCGCGAACACGGGGGCGTACTGCATCAGCAGGATCCCGATGACGAGGCTGATTTCGACCAGGGTTGGCAGGATGGAATACAGCGTGTAACTGATCAGGGAGTTGATTGAGCGCGTACCGCGCTCGATGTCACGTGTGAGCCCTCCGGTCTGGCGCTCGAGATGGAAGCGCAGCGACAGGGCGTGGAGATGGCGAAACACCTGCAGCGAGATCGCGCGCACCGCCTGCTGGGTCACGCGCGCGAAGATGAGTTCGCGCAGTTCCGTCAGCAATGAACTGGAGAACCGGAGAACCCCATAGGCGAGCAGCAGGGCTGCGGGAACCACGATGAAAGCCTGCTCCGGCGTGATCGTGAGTGCATCGATCAGCCCCTTGAACACGAGCGGAACGGCCACGTTTGCCGCCTTCGCACCGATCAGGCAGGCAAGCGCGAAGAGCACCCGGCCCTTGTAGGCCCAGATGTACGGGATCAGGCTCTTGAGGGTATGCCAGTCGCGTCGTTCGGTGGGTTCCGGGCCCGGCAGGGCGCCAACTGATCCGCGTCTCATGCAGCGAATTCTAACCTGCGGCAGGGCGGATCTAGTGGTCTGCTTCGTAAATCAAGGGACAGGACGAAAACGATGGATTGCGGTGCAGGGCAAGGCGCGAACCGCAGCGATAGCCGTAGCTATCGCGAGGATGAGCAACGCCGCCATGCGCCGCAAGGCGCGTTTTCGTGTTCTGGTATTTGCGAAGCAGACCACTAGCTGCGACGGCCGGAAAGAAGCAGGTTTACCGCCAGTCCGATGAAGACGATGCCGGCGAGCCGGTCGAGCCATGGACCGAACCCGGGTCGCCGCGCCAGCATCCGCCCGATGCTCCCGGCGGCGAAGGCGATCGCGCCGAACACGATGATTGTCTGGCATGCGAACACGAAGCCGAGCGCGATCATCTGCAACTCGACCGCGCCGTGGACCGGAAGGGCGAACTGGGGTAGAAAGGCGAGGAAAAAAAGTGCGACCTTGGGATTGATCGCGTTTGCGATGAAGCCACGAGCGACATAGCGGTGCCACGGCAGGGCCGGGTTGCGGTTCGCTTTCGGCGCGGCGACGGCGCCACTGCGCAAGGCCTGTATACCCAGCCACACCAGGTACGCCGCTCCGACCAGTTTCAACGCCATGAACGCATTCGGCGATGCAAGCAGGATTGCGCTGACGCCCAGTGTCGCCCACAGCGTATGCGTGAAGCAGCCCAGGGCACAACCGAGCGCAAGGCCGAAGCCGGCCATGCGACCGCGCGCAAGGCTCTGGCCAAGGACCATGAGGTTGTCCGGGCCGGGCGCGATGGTCACGAGCACGGACACGGCGAGAAAGGCCAGCAGGCTATCGAGCGGGATCATGGGGGCGTGGGCAACACGGTGAGGCCGCATTCTCGGACAAGGTCGTACGGGCGTCAAACGCGGCGCGGTGTACCGGGGGGTGCCCGGTCGACTCTGGATCCGAGTGCGGCGTCAGAACCGTACCCATACCGCAAATGAAACTCCAGGAAGCATGTTGACATGGCTTCAATAAGCGGTAAGATTCAAACAAACGTTCGAATTACTCTTATCCGGCAGCTCCGCAGCGGCGAAATGGCGATGAAGATCAGGCCCGCGGCGCGGTTGTTGTTTTATATTTGAACGTCGGATCGGGTCCGGTCGGGGGTCGGGCAGATGCAAGTGTCTGCCTTGAACTGACCCGAGACTGACAATGAGGCGCATAGCCATCGGCCGCCGGAAAGCACCGGCACTCTTGGAGGAGGAAAGCAATGGATCGGATAGGAAGGCGCTCGGCCGCAACAGTGCCGACGTTGGGGCTCAGCGCGATCGCTGCGGCGGTCGCGTTGGCGCTCGCGGGCCCGAAGCCCGCGTATGCGTTCGAATTCACGAGCGAGAGCGGTGAAGTCACCGGCAGCTTCGACACGACCTTGTCGCTCGGCGGGCTGTGGCGCATGCAGGGTCGAGAGAAGTCGCTGATCAGCATCGCCAACGGCGGCACCTCGCGCGATCCGAACTCTGACGATGGCAACCTGAACTACAAGAAGGGCGAACTCGTGTCGTCGGCGTTCAAGGTTACACACGACCTCGAACTCAACTACCGCGATTACGGTGCCTTCGTACGCGCGTCGTATTTCTACGACAGCGCGATCATGGGCAAGAGCGGCCTCGGTTCGACCGTGCGTCACGAGGTCGGGCGTGACGCCGAAATTCTCGACGCGTTCGTGCGTGGCCGCTTCGACATGGGCGGGCGCGATCTGAACGTGCGTCTGGGCCGGCAGGTGGTGAGCTGGGGCGAAAGCACCTTCATCCTCAACGGCATCAACGTGCTCAACCCGGTCAACGTCAGCCGTCTGCGCATCCCCGGTTCCGAATTGCGCGAAGGCCTGATGCCGACCGGCATGCTGTGGGCCTCTCAGCAACTCACCGACAACCTCACCCTCGAGGCGGTGTGGATGGCCGAGTGGGAAAAGACCAAGATCGACCCGGTCGGCACCTTCTTCAGCACCAACGACTTCGTCGGCAAGGGCGGTAGCCTCGCGTATACGGGCTTCGGCCGGCGGGACGACGGGAATGCTCCCGACGGCATGTTCGGCGTCAGCCCGACGGCTCAGCTGATTGCCCCGCGCTCCAAGGACGACACCCCGGGCAATGGTGGGGAGTACGGCATCGCCTTGCGTGCCTTTTTTCCGGACTTGAACTTCACCGAGATCGGGTTCTATCACGTCAATTATCATAGTCGTACGCCCTACGTATCAGGCTATAGGGGCGGCATCACGGCGACGAGTACCCCGGTTCCGGGTTGTACCGTATTCGACGTGCCGACAGCCGGCATGGCCGGTCTGCCAGCCGCGTGCACGTATGCGGCGTTGAACGGTGGTGCAGGAACCTATTTCGTCCAGTACCCGAAGAACATCAAGCTTTTCGGGATCAGCTTCAATACGGCCGGCCCCGCGGGGATTGCGTTGCAGGGCGAGTACTCCTACCGCAAGAATCAACCGCTTCAACTGCCGTCGGCCGAGTTGCTGGCCGCAGCATTGGGGCTGTCGAACAAACTCACCAGCGCAGATCCGGTTGAGGCATTCCTGGTTCCTTACGGAGCAGAGATCTCGGGCTACCGGCGGGTCAAGATGCATCAGTTGCAATTCACTGGCACGAAGGCAGTTCCTCGCGTGTTGGGTGCCGATCAGCTCGTAATGGTGGGAGAGGTCGGCTTCACCAGGCTCAATCTGCCGTCCAGCCTGAAGTTCGCCGCGCCGGGTTGTCACCTGCCGCAGACTGGTCTCCACCCGAGCGCTTACCAGAGTTCCCTGGGGTCGAGCGATTCTGGGTGTTTCTTGACCAAGAACTCCTGGGGTTATCGCCTTCTTGCGCGTTTCGACTACCCGAACGCGATCGGTGCCGCGACGCTGTCGCCGCGGATTGCGTTCTCACATGACGTCAAGGGCCGCAGCCCGACCTTCAACGAGGGCGCGAAGGCGCTGACGCTGGGTCTGGGGGTGAACTACCGTCAGAACTGGCAGGCCGACATCGCGTACACCGCGTTCTTCGGTGGCAAGAAGATCAAGGGCACGGACCCCGTTCCGAATCCCGGGACGACGCAGCCGCAGACCTATGCCAGTCACACCAACCCGCTCGTCGACCGCGACTTCCTCTCGGTGAGCGTCAGCTATTCGTTCTGAGAAACGACAGGCATTCAGGAGACATTCGATATGCGCAAGACAATCACGATTCTCGGTGTGGCGCTGGCAATGGCGTTTACGGGCTCGGTAACCTTCGCCCAAGTGTCGGCGACCGAGGCAGCCCGGCTGGGACAGGACTTGACCCCGATGGGGGGCGAACGGGCCGGCAATGCGGCCGGCACCATTCCAGCCTGGGACGGCGGATTGAGCAGTGCGCCGGGCGGGCACGTTTCCGGCGGTCACTATGCCGATCCGTTCAGCGATGACAAGCCGCTGTTTACGATCGACGCGTCCAATCTCGCACAGCACCGCGACAAGCTCACGCCGGGCCAGATCGCGATGCTCGAGACCTATCCCACGTGGAAGATGAACGTGTACCCGACGCGGCGCAGCGCGGCCTTCCCGCAGGGGCATTACGACCAGACCATGGCCAACGCCACACGCGTGTCACTGGGCGATGGCGGAAACAGCTTCAGTGGCACCACCGGCGGCATTCCGTTCCCGATTCCGCAAAGCGGTTCAGAGGCAATCTGGAATCATCTGACCCGCTACCGCGGCGAGGCGTACGCGATGAACTGGAGCCAGGCAGCGGTGACCCGCACTGGCACCTACACTCCGGTGCGCTTCGAATACGAGTACGACTTCCACTACGGCAGTCTCACCAAGCCGGCGGGCCAGATCGAGCCGAACAAGCTGTTCAACTTCCTGCAGACGGTCACGGCGCCGGCAAGGCTGGCCGGGCAGATCCTGCTGGTGCACGAATACCTCGGCACGCGCCAGGCCTGGACCTACAACCCCGGCCAGCGCCGCGTGCGCCTGGCGCCGAACGTCGCCTACGACAACCCGGGCACGGCGGCCGACGGCCTGCGCACCAACGATGACTTCGACATGTACAACGGGGCGATCGACCGCTACGACTGGAATCTGGTCGGAAAACGCGAGATCTACGTGCCGTACAACGCGTACAAGCTCGTCGGCAATACGATAAGCATGGCCGACGTCCTGCAGCCGGGGCACGTCAATCCCGACCACGCCCGCTACGAACTGCACCGGGTGTGGGTCGTCGATGCGACGCTGAAGGACGGCACCAGTCACATCTACAAGCGCCGCACCTTCTATCTCGACGAGGATTCCTGGTCTGCGTTGGTCATCGACAAGTACGACGCACGTGATCAGATGTGGCGGGTATCCGAGCTTCATACCATCAACTGGTATGACATACCGATGCTGTATCCCAACCTCGAGGTCCATCACGACCTGCAGTCCGGCCGCTACATCGCGATGGGTCTGCGCAACGACGAGCCGCGGATCTACGAATCGATCGACGCTCGTGCGGCAAGGTATACGCCATCAGGCCTGCGCGGCGCGGGTACCCGCTAGACGCGCACCGGGCCGGAACACGTCGTCCGTGTTCCGGCCCGCATCAGGTTCCCCAAGCAGGGCGATGCAGCCTGGAGTGCCTTCCTGAGTTCATGTCCCCGATTCACCCAGAAGCGAGTCAATGAACAAGCTTATCGGCACCCTCTTCACTGCTTTCGTCGTCGCCGCCGTGGTGTACGCGTTTTCTCCGCGCCCCGACCCGCAGATGCCGGCGACACAGGTGGAGATCGGGCATCTGCTGATGCTCGACGTGCAATCCGGCGGTGGTCGGATGGTCAGTGTCGGTGAGCGCGGTCACATATTCGTTTCCGACAATCAAGGCGCGAACTGGCGTCAGGTATCCTCGCCGACGACAGCAACGCTGACGGCCCTGAGCTTCATCGACGATGCACGTGCGGTGGCGGTCGGCCACGACGCGGTCATTGTCAGGACCGAGGATGGCGGCGAGACGTGGAGCCTGATCCAGACAGCTCCCGAGGACGAGGAACCGCTTCTTGCAGTACGCTTCGATGCACGAGGTCACGGCTTCGCGGTCGGGGCCTACGGGCGCTTTCTCGAAAGTCGTGACGGGGGTCTGAGCTGGGACGAGCGCGAAATCAGCGCGGCCGATCTGCATCTGAATGCACTGGCCGAAATTGATGGTGCGATGCTGATTGCCGGTGAGGCCGGAACCCTGATGCGCTCCGATGACGGCGGTGCTACGTGGGACGTGATGGACGCGCCATACGAGGGGTCCTTTTTCGGGCTGCTTGCCATGCCCGACGGCGGGTTGCTCGCCTTCGGAATGCGTGGACACGTTTTTCGCTCCGACGACGGTGGGCAACGATGGGAGGAGTTGGATACGGGAACTCATTCGTCCATCTTCGGCGGGCGCGTCGTGTCGCCCGGCCTGATCATGCTGGTCGGTCAGAGCGGACTGGTGCTGGCGAGCAGTGACCAGGGGCGCAGTTTCATCGCGATCGATGCCGACACCAGCCGCAGTTTCGCTGCGGTCGCGGCCGGCAGCGGACCCGGCGAGGTCTTGCTGGTCGGTGAGGAAGGGGTTTTGCGCGTCGATGTCGCGCAGCCGCGCCGAGGACGGTCATGAGCCTGAAACAAGTCGTCGAAGGCATCGGCGCGATCCTGTTTGGCCACCGCAAGCCGTTTCTCGCCGTCTTCGTGCTGGTTACCGTCTTGCTCGGCGCGTCGGCCACCCGTTTGCAGGTCGATGCCGGGTTCGAGAAGATGATTCCGCTCGAACACGAGTACATGCAGACCTTCATGGCGTATCGCGGTACCTTCGGCGGTGCGAACCGGGTGCTGGTCGCGTTGCGCCAGCACGAGGGTGAGATATACAACCCGGCCTTCTTCGAGACGCTCAAGGCAGTGACGGACGAGGTGTTCTTCATACCCGGTGTCGACCGGGCGACGGTCACTTCGCTGTTTACGCCGAACGTGCGCTTCATCGAAGTCGTCGAGGAGGGTTTTGCGGGCGGCAACGTGATCCCGGCGGGGTTTCAGGGTACACCCGAGGAACTGGAAACGGTACGTGAGAACGTGCTCAAGTCCGGACGGCTCGGGCGCCTGGTGTCCAACGATCACATGGGTGCCATGGTCAGCGCCGAACTGCTCGAGGTCGATCCGGCGACCGGACAGCGCCTCGACTACATCGCAGTGGCTGCCGAACTGGAACAGATCCGCGAACGCCATGCGGGCGAGGGGCTGGATGTCCATATCATCGGTTTCGCGAAGGCCATCGGCGACATAACCGAGGGCGCTCGCGGCGTGCTGCTGTTCTTCGTCATCTCCTTTGCCATCACAGCGCTGCTCCTGTACCACTACTCCGGCTCGGCCAGGCTTGCGGGACTCACCCTGGTGTGCGCGATGATTCCCGTGATCTGGTTGCTGGGGTTGTTGCCGATCATCGGATTCGGTATCGATCCGATGTCCATCCTGGTGCCCTTCCTCATCTTCTCGATCGGTGTCAGCCACGCCGTGCAGATGACGCATGCCTGGCGACTCGAGGTCATAGGCGGCACGGACCCCCTGGCCGCCGCAAGAGATTCGTTTCGCAAGCTTTTCATCCCGGGTTCGATGGCGCTTACGACCACGGCCATCGGCTTTCTGGTGATCATGCGCATCGAGATCGATATGGTGCGCGAACTGGCGATGACCGCTGGTCTCGGTGTCGCGCTGATGCTGATCACCAACATGATGGTGCTGACCTTGCTCCTGTCGTGGATGCGCCTGTCCGAGCGCGATATCGAGCGCGGCAAGGGCAGGGAGCACGAGGGTGACTGGATGTGGAAGCGCCTGCGCAAGCTGGCCGAACCGCGCAACGCGAGAGTCGTGCTGGCAATTGCCGCGGCAGTACTCGTTGCCGCCACATGGCAGTCGCGCGAGTTGCGTACCGGCGACCTCGGTGCCGGGATCCCCGAGCTGCATGAAGATTCGCGCTACAACCTCGACTCGGCGGCGATCGTCGATGCCTTCTCGATAGGCGTCGACATCCTCTCGGTGATCGCGCAGAGCCGCGAAGTGGATGGCGCCTGCACCAGCTTCGAGATCATGGACACCATCGATCGCTTCGAGATGACGATGCGCGGCACGCACGGCGTGCAAAGCGTGGTCGGTCTGCCCGGTGTGGCGAAGGTCATCAACGCCGGGTGGAACGAGGGCAACCCTCGCTGGCGGGTGCTATCGCGCAATCCGGCGATTCTCGCGCAGTCGGTGACGCCCGTCGACACGGGCACAGGGTTGCTCAATACCGACTGCAGCGCGATGCAGATTCTCATCTTCACCCGTGATCACGAGGGTGCCACGATCTCGCACATCATCCGCGAAGTGAAGAAGTTCCGGGACGCGAACCGCTCGGATAATCTCGATTTCCTGCTTGCCTCCGGCAATGTGGGCGTCATGGCGGCCACCAATGAGGCAGTCGATGCGGCGTCCGTCGCCATCCTCGTGCTGGTGTTCGGCGCGATCAGCGTCCTGTTCTTCCTCGAGTTCCGCTCGTGGCGGGCAACCCTGTGCATCGTGCTACCCCTGACCATGGTCGCGGTGATGTGCAATGCACTGATGTCCCTGCTCGACATCGGCCTCAAGGTGTCCACTCTGCCCGTTGTCGCGATCGCGGTGGGCATCGGCGTCGATTACGGCATCTACCTCTACGAGCGGATGGCCTATCGCTTCACCCACGGGGACGAGCTGCCCGAGGCCTTCTTCCAGGCTCTGCGCCAGCGTGGCACGGCCGTGATGTTTACCGCCGCGACGATGAGCGTCGGTGTGGGGACGTGGACCCTGTCCGCACTCAAGTTCCAGGCCGACATGGGTCTGCTGATGGCCTTCATGTTCCTCGTCAATATGCTCGCCGCGCTTGTCCTGCTCCCTGCCTTCGCGTCGATGCTGCTGGGCAGTGGGCCGCATGGAAGGCGGGCTGTTGGGCAATCTGCGTGAGGGGCTCCGCGGGCACAGGCACGACATAGACCGTTTCGTGTGCCTACCCCGGATATTTCATGAATTGCACGCGCCCTCGCTTGGTCTTTGTTACGTATGGAAATCCCGCTCGGTCGGGCGTACGAACCACTACGCCGCTCCTTCACGGAATTCCCCTGCGGCACAAATCCCGGCGCGATCATCACGCGCATTCACGAAACATCCGGGCTAGAAAGTTGTTGACAGAGAGTCATTTAGCCGT
>DAOMNN010000030.1:0-6785 GCA_035443825.1 Rhodocyclaceae bacterium
GTTCACGAATGGATCATTCTCGGCGTGGGCACTTTCCTCCTCTACTGGCCGACTTTCGTCACGGACGGGGCGGGACTGTTGCTCATCGCGCTCGTGTGGTGGATGCAACGCGACGCCCAGCCGGTCAAGCCTGCAGTGACCGCCTGACCCCAAAAAAGCGAGGAAGACTCCATGGCCGATATTCACACAATCCTGTTCGCGACAGACTTCTCCGAGGGTTCGGTGCGCGCCTGCGACATGGCCAGAACACTGGCCGCCCAATCAGGCGCCAGCGTTCTGGTGCTGCACGTGATCACCGAATTCGCGGACAAGCAGAGCCGGCACCTACCGACAGAAGTCATCGAAACCCTGATTCGCGAAGTGGAGAAGCATGCGGTCGAGGACATGCACCGATTCTGCGACAAGCACTTTTCCGGACTACCCCACACCAGCGAGATCGTGATCGGAAAAGCGGATCACGAGATCCTGCGAATCGCTGCAATGCGCAATGCGGACTTGATCGTGATGGGCACGCACGGTCGCACGGGTATCGAGAAACTGTTTGTCGGCTCGACTGCCGAAAAGGTGGTGCGCAGCTCGAAGATTCCGGTCCTCACGGTACGTGAGTGACCTGAAGGGTGCGAGACTGGATCGAATGCCTCATCGTTTCATGACGCATTCGATCCGGGCGCGCACCGACGTTTCATCAACCAAAGAGGAGACTTCAATGAGTTTCAGCAAGATGTTCAAACTACCCACTACGCTGGGCAGCTTCGCCGTGGCGGCCTTCACCGCTGCAACCCTCACCGCTTCACCGGTCGCCGAGGCGCAGACGCAGCGGCTGGCTTTCTCGGGCGGCCCAGACGGCGGCACCTTCCAGTTCTTCTCCAACGGCATCTCGACCCTGCTGTCGCGCAACATCGACGGCGTGGATGTCTCGAACATGGCCTCGGCCGGTTCGGTCGAGAACCTCCGCCGCGTAAACTCACGCGACGCCGACTTCGGCATCGTCTATTCGGGCGACCTGTACCTCGGGATCAATGGACAATTGACGAACGACACCAATACCTATCGCAACGTCCATGTCGTATCGTACATGTTCGGCGCTCCAGCCCATTTGCTGGTGCGGGAGGACTCCGGTATTACCGACGTCGCTCAACTCGCCGGCAAACAGGTCGCGGTAGGACCGGCTGGTTCGGGCGCGGCCGCATCGGCGCAGCGCTTCTTCGAAAGCCTTGGAATGTGGGACAAGATCAGCCCGCAGTTCATTGGCTACTCGCAGGGGGCTTCGGCGATCGGCGACCGCCAGATCGACGCCTTGTGGGTGTTTGCCGGGTTTCCCAACGCTTCGGTGATCCAGGCGACCAGCAGCAACAAGATGCGCCTGCTGCAGGTCTATGAGGCTTCCAAGAAGGGCACGCTGGGCACGGACCATCCCTACTACGCCCCGGTGACCATTCCTGCCGGCACCTATCCGGGCATCGATTATGACGTCGTGACCGTTCAGGACTCGGCGTTGTGGGTCGCCGGACGGCACGTTTCCGAGGACATCATGTACAAGGCGGCTAGTGAGGTATATTCGGACGACGGTCTGAAGTTCATGCACTCGGTCGCCAAAGCTGCCGAAGCCATGACCATGGATAGCGCACTGCTCGGCGTCGTGACGCCTGTCCACAAGGGCGCCCAGAAATTCTGGACGGAGAAGGGCAAGACGCTGACCGACGCACAGAAGTAAGCATGACCGAAACACGGAAGCGATGAACCGCTCCCGTTTCAACGACAAGGCCCGCATGATGCGGGCCTTGTCGTTCGTGGGGCGAGGGTCTCATTCCATTTGCGCCGCTCGCCGGACCCTGCGGTTGCGCACGCCCTCGGCCAGCAACCCGAGCACCTCGATGCTGTCTTCCCAGCCGATGCATGCATCGGTAATGCTCTTGCCGTACTCCAGTTCCCTGCCCGGCACGAGGTCCTGACGTCCTTCCTTGAGATGGGACTCGACCATCACCCCGATGATCCGGTCTTCGCCGCAAGCCATCTGCGAAGCGACATCCTGCGCCACCTCGATCTGCAGGCGATGCTGCTTGCGGCTGTTCGCATGGGAGCAGTCGATCATGACCTTGCCCGGCACACCTGAGGCCGCCAGTTCGTTGCATGCGGCGTCCACGCTGGCGGCATCAAAGTTGGTCGACTTGCCGCCGCGCAGGATCACGTGGCAGTCCTCGTTGCCGCGCGTCGATACGATGGCCGAGTGTCCGGCCTTGGTCACCGACAGAAAATGGTGCGGCGACTGGGCCGCCTTGATCGCATCCACCGCAATCCGGACATTGCCGTCGGTGCCGTTCTTGAAACCGACCGGGCACGACAGCCCCGATGCGAGTTCGCGATGGACCTGGCTCTCCGTTGTGCGCGCACCGATGGCACCCCAGGAAATGAGGTCTGCGATGTACTGCGGCGTGATCATGTCCAGGAACTCGGTACCGGCCGGCAGCCCCAGTTCGTTGATTTCCCATAGCAGTTTGCGCGCCAGGCGCACGCCCTCGTTGATGCGGAAGCTGTTGTCGAGGTAGGGGTCGTTGATCAGCCCCTTCCAGCCGACCGTGGTGCGCGGCTTCTCGAAATAGACGCGCATCACGATGAGCAGATCGTCCTTGAACCGGTCTGCTTCCACCTTCAGCCGCTTCGCATACTCCAGCGCGGCATCGGCATCGTGGATAGAGCACGGTCCGATGATGACCAGCAGGCGATCGTCGGCACCGAACAGGATGCGGTGAATCGCCTGGCGAGTATTGAACGCCACCTCGGCCGCCTCCGGCGTCGCGGGAAACTCCCGCAGCACATGCGACGGCGGAATGAGTTCCTTGATCTCCTGGATGCGGACATCGTCGATATGTATCTTGACCGAGGCTGACATGCTTGCGACTCTTCTGGCTCTACAAATAAGCGTTCGATTCTACCGCGGATGCCCCATGTTGATCCGCTGTTCATTGCGAGGGATCGTCGGCGAACCTGCCGGCAATCGCTTCAGGCACGTGCCGGGCGGATCGCGTGCTTGGGCCGGAAAGCCTTGATCACGGCCTCGTCGGTTTCGAGATAGGGTCCGCCGATGAGGTCGATGCAGTATGGAATCGCCGCGAAGATGCCGACATGGGTCACGTTCCCGTCTGCCCCACGCAGCCCCTCGAGCGTCTCGCGAATCGACTTCGGTTGCCCCGGCAGGTTCACGATCAGACACTGGCCACGAACCACTGCCACCTGACGCGACAGGATGGCCGTGGGGACGAAGTTGAGACTGATCCGGCGCATCTCCTCGCCGAAACCCGGCATCTCCTTCTCCCCTACGGCAAGCGTTGCCTCGGGCGTGACGTCGCGCGGTGCGGGGCCCGTCCCGCCCGTGGTCAGCACGAGCGAGCAACCGGCATCTACCAGTTCGATCAGGGTGTGCTCGATCGTCGCCCGGTCATCCGGTATCAGTCGCGACTCGGCATGCCAAGGAGAACTCAGCGCACGTCCAAGCCACTCCCGCAGTGCCGGGATGCCCTGGTCCTCATAGGTGCCGTCGGAAGCGCGGTCGCTGATCGACACCAGCCCAATTGCGGTCGAATCGCTCATAGTCGTCATCTACTCCCCTGACTCGAGATCGGAAATTTCCCCTGCCACTTCGCCTGCGCCCGCATCCAGATCACGCAGGACACGGAACAGTTCGCGGTAAGCGCGGGGTGGCTTGCCCTGTTCACGTTCCTTGAGTGCATTGCGGCGCAGGACACGCAGATGCTGCAGATCCGCCCCGGGCCAGTCTCGGGCTATGTTCCCGAGGACCTTCTCATCGTCGAGGAGATCGCTGCGCAGTCGCTCGAGGCGATGTTGGCGCGCCGTCTCGGCTCGCGAAACGCCATTGAAGGCATCGAGGCACGCCTTTATCGGATCTGCATCGACATTTCGCATCAGGCGGCCGACGTACTGCAGCTGGCGCCGCCGCGCCTCGTGCTTGGTGAAGCGTTGCGCGTCCCTGATCGCATCGCGCAGATCGTCGGGCATCGGCACCCTGGAAAGACGATCGGCCGACAATGCAACGAGTTGCTCTCCCAGACTCTGCAGGGCGAGCATCTCGCGTTTGCGGCTGCTCTTGCTCGGACCTCGGTACGACTCGTCGTCCGGTTCCGCAACATCGGACTCACGCGCATCATCAATCATCGGGGCTTCAGGAATCGGGATCGGGGTAAGATTATAGCCTTTGCCACGAATGACTTCGCCCATGTCCGATCAAGGCTTCTCCTATCTCCCCGATCAACTGCGCGAGATCGCGAGCGATGTGCTCAGGCACGCGCGCGACCACGGCGCCACGGCATGCGAGACCGAGGTGTCGGAAGGCTTCGGCCAGACCGCAAGCGTACGCAAAGGGGAGGTCGACACCATCGAGTACAACCGTGACAAGGGTGTGGGGGTCACCGTTTACCTCGGACAGCGGCGCGGACATGCGAGCACTTCCGACTTTTCGGCCGAAGCACTCCGATCCACCGTGGATGCGGCCCTGTCGATCGCGCGATTCACCGCACCCGATCCATGCGCAGGTCTCGCCGACGAAAGCCTGCTCGCAAAAGATTTTCCCGACCTCGATCTGCACCACCCCTGGCGCCTCGGCGTCGAAGAGGCCATCGCGCTGGCACGTGAATGCGAGCAGGCGGCATATGCAGTGAGCCCGAAGATCAGCAATTCGGAAGGTGCCAGCGTTTCGAGCCAGGAGTCGCACTTCATCTCGGCCAACAGCGCCGGATTCATGGGAGGCTACGCGAGCTCGCGTCACGGCACGTCGTGCTCCGTGATCGCAGGCGAGGGCGACGCCATGCAGCGTGAATTCTGGTACGACTCACGCCGTGCCGCCTCCGATCTGATGTCGGCAGCGAGCATCGGCCGTCATGCCGGAGAGCGCGCGCTCGCCCGGCTAGGTGCCCGCCAGATCGACACCTGCGAGGTCCCGGTCCTGTTCGAAGCCCCGGTGGCCGTATCGCTGATCGGCAGCTTCGTGCATGCCGTCAGCGGCGGCGCGCTTTATCGGAAGTCGTCGTTCCTGCTCGACAGCATCGGGCAGCAGGTGTTTTCGCCCGTGGTCACGATCCAGGAACGCCCTCACGAGAAAAGGGCCTTCGGATCGACCCCGTTCGACGGCGACGGCGTCGCGACCCGCGACCGCGACGTCGTCATCGATGGCGTGCTGCAAGGCTACTTCCTTTCGACCTACTCCGCCCGCAAGCTGGGCATGCAGACGACAGGCAATGCGGGCGGCTCGCACAAGCTCATCGTAAAGCCGGGCGAACTTGGTTTCGACGACCTGGTGAAGAAGATGGACCGCGGACTCGTCGTCACCGAGATGCTGGGACAGGGCGTGAACTACGTCACCGGGGACTATTCGCGCGGTGCAGCGGGCTTCTGGGTCGAGAACGGCCGCATTGCCTTCCCGGTGGAGGAGATCACCATTGCAGGCAACCTGCGCGACATGTTCCGCGGCATCGTCGCGGTCGGAAACGATGCCCTTCCGCGTGGCGCAAAGCACTGCGGCTCGCTGCTGATCGACCGGATGACGATCGCGGGGAGCTGATTCATTTGCACCCCCACGAATACGTTCCACGACGTGCGCTTATTAGGGTTTTCCGCGGTATTCAGCGACGACACAGGCCCTATAATCTTCCGCGCAACACATACTCACAATAAGGAGAGAGTCGTGGAACGTCGCAAGTTTCTGAAGAGTGCCGGCATTGCCGGCGTACTGGCCTCCGGTACCGCACCCGCCGTCGTGATGGCCCAGGAAAATATCCGCTGGCGTCTTGCTTCCAGCTTCCCGAAGGTGCTGGACACCATCTATGGTGCGGCCGAGGTGTTCGCCAAGAACCTCTCGGAAGCGACCGACGGAAAATTCGTGGTCTCCGTCCATGCGGCAGGGGAACTGGTGCCTGCATTCGGGGTGACCGATGCAGTGGAACAGGGCACCATCGAGTGTGCGCACACCGCCCCGTACTATTTCTTCGGCAAGGATGAGACCTTCGCGATGGACTGCGCGATTCCATTCGGCATGAACTCGCGCCAGCTCACCGCGTGGTTCTATGATGGAAATGGAATGGCGCTGTTCCGCGAGTTCTACGCGCAGTACAACATCGTCAATTTCCCGATGGGCAATACCGGCGCGCAAATGGGCGGCTGGTACCGCAACGAGATCAAGTCGGTTGCGGACATCAACGGCATGAAGATGCGAATCGGCGGCTTCGGCGGTCGCGTACTGGCGAAGCTCGGCGGCGTACCGCAGAACATCCCCGGCGGCGAGATCTATCAGGCGCTCGAACGCGGCACGATCGATTCGGTCGAGTGGGTTGGCCCCTACGATGACCTCAAGTTCGGCTTCCACAAGGTCGCACCGTTCTACTATTACCCCGGCTGGTGGGAAGGCGGCGCGCAGCTGTCCCTGTATGTCAACGACAAGGCCTTCAACGCGCTTTCGCCGCAGTACAAGTCGCTCGTTCGCCAGGCCGCGTCCGACGCGCACGTCACCATGCAGGCGATGTACGACGCGCGCAATCCGGCCGCCCTGCGCCAGCTGATTGCTGAAGGCGCCAAGCTTGCCCGATTCCCGCGCGACGTGATGGATGCGGCGTTCAAGGCACGCAACGAAGTTTACGCGGAACTCAACGACACCAACCCGCGCTGGAAGAAGATCTTCGCCGACTATGAGCGCTTCCTGCGTGAGCAGTACCAGTGGCAACCCATCGCCGAAGGCAGTTTCGACCAGTACATGGGCGCCCAGAAACTGTAATCGACGG
>DAOMNN010000030.1:6885-36847 GCA_035443825.1 Rhodocyclaceae bacterium
ATCGCCGAAGGCAGTTTCGACCAGTACATGGGCGCCCAGAAACTGTAATCGACGGTCGGCAATCCTGAAGTACCCCCGCTCCCGGCCGAAGTCCCGCCGGGAGCGGAGCATCTCCCAGATTGCAGCACTCCGGTCCTCATTGAGTGCAGGGAATCTGAAGACAGCCTCGGGCCGTGGAATCAATGGAAAAACTTCTCAAGCTATCGGCGCTCATCGACGGCACCAGCCGGCTCGTCGGCAAGACCATCATCTGGCTGATCCTTGCCGCTACCTTCATCAGTGCCGGCAATGCGATCGCACGCAAGGCATTCAATATCGGTTCGAACGCGTTTCTCGAGATTCAGTGGTATCTGTACGCCGCAGTCTTCCTGCTCGGTGCCGGCGTGACCTTCCTGCAGAACGGCCACGTCCGGATCGATGTACTCGCCAACAAGCTGTCACGGCGCAAGCGGATGTACGTGGATATCGTCGGCATTGTGGTCTTCCTGCTGCCCTTGTGCTGGTTCATGATTTCCTTCGCCTGGCCGATCGTCGCACGGGCCTATGTCACCGGCGAGGTCTCCTCCAACACAGGCGGCCTGATCCGCTGGCCGGTGTACGCGCTCGTGCCGGCCGGATTCGCCCTGCTCGGACTTCAGGCGGTTTCCGAGTTGATAAAGCGCGCCGCCTACCTTGCCGGAGTCGGCCCTGACCCCCTCCTGCTCGGTGGGCACGATGACGCACCGGACAACGCCTCACCCACTCAACCCTCGGGTCCACCCCCGGAAATTGAATCCGGTAACGCCGCGGCCCAAGACGAGACACGCAGATGATCGAGTTTCTTTCGGCCAACATCGCTCCGGTCATGTTCGGGGCAGTCGTCGTGTTTCTCCTGTCCGGTTTTCCCGTCGCATTCTCGCTGGCTGCCTGCGGTCTGCTGTTCGGTTTCATCGGGATCGAACTGGGCCTGCTGCCGGCCACGCTGTTTCACGCACTGCCGCTCAGGGTATTCGGGATCATCCAGAACGAGACCCTGCTGGCGATTCCGTTCTTCACGCTGATGGGACTGATCCTCGAGCGAAGCGGGATGGCCGAGGACCTGCTAGACACGGTCGGCCAGGTCTTCGGTCCGGTGCGTGGCGGTCTCGCACTCGCAGTGGTCTTCGTCGGCGCATTGCTGGCAGCGACGACGGGCGTGGTGGCGGCATCGGTGATCTCGATGGGCCTGATCTCCTTGCCGATCATGCTGCGCTACGGGTACGGCCGCTCGATCGCAACCGGCGTGATCACCGCATCGGGCACCCTGGCGCAGGCCTTGCCCCCTTCGATCGTGCTCATCGTCATGGCCGACCAGCTCGGTCGAAGCGTCGGCGACATGTATCGTGGCGCGTTCATCCCGGCATTCATGCTCATCGGCGCTTACACCCTCTACGTCATCCTGCTCGCAACGTTCAAGCCACGCCTCCTGCCGGCGCTGCCGCCCGAGGCGCTCAAGTTTCGCGAGCCGAACGGAAGTTCGGGCATGCGCTCGCTCATCGTGCTGATGGCGCTGCTCGTCACCATAGCCACGCTGTTCGGGCACTACTACGATGCCATTCTGAGTACCTTCAAGGGCATCGAAACGAGCGCCCCGCTCGACGAAACGCTGGTGATGTCACTCACCGTCGGTACGGCACTGGGGCTGTCCCTCGCGGGAGCGAATCGGCTGCTGAAGCTTGGTCTGCTGTCGGTGATCGCCGAACGCGTGGTCTTCGTCCTGATCCCGCCGCTGGCACTGATCTTCCTCGTTCTCGGCACGATCTTCCTCGGTATCGCGACACCGACCGAGGGTGGTGCAATGGGAGCGGTCGGCGCGATGATCATGGCAGTCGCCCGCGGGCGCCTGGACTACAAGAGGGTGCGCGAAGCCCTGCAGTCGACAGCAAAACTGTCCGTCTTCGTGATGTTCATCCTGATCGGGGCCACCGTCTTCAGCTTCACCTTTACCGCAGTCGACGGCAAGGAATGGATCGAGCATCTGTTCGACAAGTTGCCCGGAGGACAGATCGGATTCCTGATCTTCGTGAATGCGATGATCTTTTTTCTCGGCTTCTTCCTGGATTTCTTCGAAATCGCCTTCATCCTCATACCGTTGCTTGCGCCGGTCGCCGTGAACCTGAACATCGACCTGATCTGGTTCGGAATCCTGATCGCCCTCAACCTGCAAACGTCCTTCCTGACCCCACCGTTCGGATTCGCCCTGTTCTACCTGCGCAGCGTCTCCCCCGTGAGTGCGTTCGTGGACCGGGTCACGAAGAAGCGCATCGAGGGCGTCAGGACCACCGATATCTACCGTGGATCGATACCGTTCGTGCTCATCCAGATTATCGTGCTCGCACTGCTCATCGCGTTTCCCGATCTGGTGACCGGAAGTCTCGACCCAGGCATCGAGGTCGATCTCGACACCATCGAGATCCCGCGCGCAACCGATGATGCCGAATGGGGCAGCGGGGGCGGCGCCTGGAATTGATGGAGACGACACGAATCTGCCTCGTCCGTCACGGTGAAACCGCCTGGAACGCCGAGCGGCGGCTTCAGGGTCATCTCGATGTCGCGCTCAACGATACCGGGCGCCGCCAGGCTGCGGCCACCGCAGCAGCCCTGAAGACACATACTTTCGACGCCGTCTACTGCAGCGACTTGTCGAGGGCGCGCATGACTGCCGCGGTCGTCGCAAGCTCGATCGACCGCGAAGCGGTACCCGACCCGATCTGGCGGGAGCGGCATTACGGCGCGTTCCAGGGCCTTACGTACGCCGAGGCTGACGCCCGTTTTCCGCACGATTACCGGCGCTTCGTCGAGCGCGACACGACATTCGCATTTGCCCAAGGCGGCGAAAGCCTGCTCGCCTTCCATGCTCGCGTTTGTGACGGTCTGGACAAACTCGTGCAACGGCATTCGGGTTGCAGCGTGCTCCTGGTCACGCACGGCGGCGTACTCGACATGGTGTACCGTGTGGCCACTGGCAAGCCGCTTCGAGCTCAGCGGGATTTCGAAATTCCCAACGCCGCCGTCAACTGGGTCGGATTCGACGACGGACGATGGCACCTCATCGCATGGGCGGACAGACGGCATCTCGATCTGTCGCTGGACGAACTGCCCAACGCTTGATTAATCCCCCGACCGGGCCTCGCAACGGGCTGCAACGGCGTGGTGGGCGCATGTTAATATCCGCGTTTTCATGCACGCTTCGAGCCCGCCCTCATGTTCTCTTCGCAAGACACTCTCGCCAAGGTCGACCCGGAAATCTGGTCTGCCGTCACCGCCGAAAACCGCCGTCAGGAAGATCACATCGAACTGATCGCGTCGGAAAACTATGTGTCGCATGCGGTCATGGAGGCCCAAGGGTCGCAGCTCACCAACAAGTACGCCGAAGGCTACCCGGGCAAGCGCTACTACGGTGGATGCGAGCACGTGGACGTTGCCGAGCAGCTCGCCATCGACCGGGTGAAGGCACTCTTTGGTGCCCAGGCGGCCAACGTACAGCCTAATTCGGGCTCACAGGCCAACCAGGCGGTGCTGATGGCCTTCGCCAAACCGGGCGATACCATCATGGGCATGAGTCTGGCCGAGGGTGGCCACCTGACCCACGGCATGCCGCTCAACATGTCCGGCAAGTGGTTCAATGTCGTCGCCTACGGGCTGAACGACAAGGAAGAGATCGACTACCCGGCAATGGAGGCTCTCGCGCGTGAGCGCAAGCCCCGCATCATCGTCGCCGGCGCATCGGCTTACTCGCTGCGCATCGATTTCGAGCGCTTCGCGAAGGTCGCAAAGGAAGTAGGTGCGACGTTCTGGGTGGACATGGCCCACTACGCCGGCCTGATCGCTGCGGGCTACTACCCCAATCCGGTGCCGCACGCCGACGTCGTCACCTCGACCACGCACAAGACGCTGCGCGGTCCCCGTGGCGGAATCATCCTGATGAAGGCCGAACACGAAAAGGCGATCAACTCGGCGATCTTCCCGGGACTCCAGGGTGGCCCGCTGATGCACGTCATAGCGGCCAAGGCGGTCGCGTTCAAGGAAGCCGCGTCCCCAGAGTTCCGCAACTACCAGGAACAGGTCATCGCCAACGCGCGCGTGATGGCGCGCGTATTGTCCGAGGAGCGGGGCATGCGTATCGTATCGGGCCGCACCGAGAGCCATGTCTTTCTGGTCGACCTGCGTGCCAAGAACATCACCGGAAAGGAAGCGGAGGCGTTACTGGGCGGGGCTCATATCACGGTCAACAAGAACACGATTCCGAGGGATCCCGAAAAACCCTTCGTGACATCGGGCATCCGCCTCGGCTCGCCGGCGATGACGACACGTGGATTTACGGAGATCGAATCTGAACAGGTCGCGCACCTGATCGCCGACGTTCTCGATGCACCACGGGACGAGGGCGTCATCGACAGGGTTCGCGGCCAGGTTGCGGCCCTGTGCGCGAAGTTCCCGGTTTACGGAGCCTGACGCCGCGAAGCGGGTCCGCCTGCTGATCCGGCCCGGCCGCATCACGCACTGCACACAGGCCTCCAAGCATGAAATGCCCATTCTGCGGCGACCCGAACACACAGGTCACCGATACGCGTGAGAACGAGGAAGGCGACGTCGTGCGACGTCGCCGCCGCTGCATCAACTGTGACAAGCGATTCACGACCTACGAGCGCATCGACCTGAAGATGCCGCACATCGTGAAGCGCAACGGCAATCGCACCGAGTTCGATCACGACAAGCTCGCCGGCAGCATGACGCTGGCGTTGCGAAAGCGTCCGGTAACGCTTGAACTGGTGGAGGCCGCGATCGGGCGTATCGAAGCGAGGCTGCTGTCGCTGGGCGAAGCGGAAGTGCCGAGCGAGAAGGTCGGCGAACTCGTCATGCGCGAGCTCAAGAAGCTCGACAAGGTCGCCTATATCCGCTTCGCCTCGGTGTATCGGAATTTCGCTGATGTTGACGAGTTCTCCGAAGTCATCCGCGAAGTACAGGCCCGTCCAAGGCGGGGACGCGGACCGAAGAAGACCGAACCCCCTTCCGAGAATGACCTTTTCGGCGACTGACCACGAAGCGATGAGCCGTGCGCTGGTACTGGCCGCGCATGGCCTGCATACGACCACCCCGAACCCGCGGGTCGGCTGCGTGCTCGTCCGCGACGGTCGAATCGTCGGCGAAGGCTGGCACCAGCGCACCGGCACCGCACACGCGGAAGTCGTTGCACTGAAGATGGCCGGCCCCGAAGCACGTGGCGCGACCGCCTACGTCACCCTCGAGCCGTGCTCGCATCACGGGCGCACACCTCCCTGCGCGGACGGACTTATCGACGCTGGAATCGTCCGGGTCGTGGCCGCAATGGACGATCCGAATCCGGTGGTTTCGGGCCGAGGCATGGAGCGCCTGCGAGCCAGTGGCATCGTCACCGAGACCGGTCTGCTCGAAGCACAGGCGCGCGAACTGAACATCGGTTTCATCTCCCGCATGACGCGCGGACGCCCCTGGGTACGCCTCAAGACGGCGGGAACGCTGGATGGGAAGTCGGCCCTCAACAACGGCGTAAGTCAGTGGATCACGGGACCGGCAGCGCGTCGTGACGGGCATCGCTGGCGCGCGCGCGCGTGCGCGATACTGACCGGCATCGGAACGGTTCGGGACGACGACCCCCGACTCACCGTGCGCGACATGCCGTGCGAACGTCAACCGCTGCGAGTGCTGGTGGACTCACGCCTCGAAGTCGCGCCCGCGGCGGCGATACTCGAGGGCGGCAACTGTCTGATCGCGACGGCGATCCACGACCCGGCCAAGGCCGAGGCACTCACGTCCGTCGGGGCGGAAATCGTGATGGTGCCCAATGCGAACGGGAAGGTCGACCTGCCGGAGCTGCTGCGGGAACTGGGACGGCGCGGGATCAATGAGCTGCATGTCGAGGCAGGCTCGAAACTCAACGGTTCACTGCTGCGCGAAGGCTGCGTCGATGAACTGCTGTGCTATGTCGCGCCCATGATCGTTGGCAACTGCGCACAAGGCCTGTTCGATCTTCCGGAGCTGGTCGGACTCGACCGGGCGTGGCGCCTCGACATCGGCGACATGCGCATGCTGGGTCCCGACTTGCGCATACTGGCCCGCCTGCGACAGGACTGAGCGGGCTCGTCAGATCCCCCTGTCGCTACAAACCCTGCACGCGGGATCCTGCCCCAAGGCGATGCTGCGCCACTCCATGGCCAACCCGTCGAGCAGAAGCAAGCGCCCGTCGAGCGACACCCCGCAGCCAACGAGCAGCTTCAGCGCTTCAGCCGCCTGGGTCGCGCCGATGATTCCGGTCAGCGGCGCGAACACGCCCATCACGGCACAGCGAACTTCCTCCACCTCCGCGCCCTCTGGAAACAGGCAGTGGTAGCAGGGACTGTCCGGCTGCCGCAGATCGAAAACTGACACCTGGCCATCGAACCGGATTGCTGCGCCAGAAACGAGTGGTCTGCAGTGCTTCACGCAAGCCCGGTTGATTGCGTGACGGGTGGCGAAATTGTCGGAGCAGTCCAGCACGACATCTGCCAGTTCAACCTGCTCCTCGAGCGCCGCGGCCTCCAGACGCAACGCCAACGTCTCGATATGCGCTTCCGGATTCAGGCGCAGCAGGGTCTCCTTGCCCGACTCCACCTTGAGACGACCGACACTTGCCGCCGAGTGCAATATCTGGCGTTGCAGGTTGGTCAGATCGACGGTGTCACCGTCACACAGGACCAGGGAACCGACCCCCGCCGCCGCAAGATACATCGCGGCGGGCGACCCCAGTCCTCCCGCGCCCACGATCAGGACCCGCGCGGAACCAATCGCCTCCTGCCCTTCGACACCGATCTCGGGCAGCAGGATATGGCGACTGTATCGCAGCAACTGATCGTCATTCATCGCGGGCAGGAATCCGGATGGGGAGTGCGAGCGCAGCCGGATGAATCCCGGAGATCCGGATGCAAGCGGACGCGGCAACGAACCGCCCCGGACATCCCGCCAGGCTTACTTGTATTCCCGCAGTTCGACCGGCGTATCGTCATGATCCCCATGGGGGTGCTGGTCGTACACCTTGATGTAGACCTCGTTGGATTTCTTGATCAGGCGTTCCGGAGACTCGAGATTGTGTCGCTGCGTCTCTTCACAGAAATAGACCAGGGCGCGCACGAGCTTAGAGTACAGGGAACTGTCCAGATGAAAGCCGGCATCGCGCAATGCCTCCTCGATCAACTCGAGCGAGTAATCCAGCACGGAATAGCGGACGACAAGCGCGTTGGGTCGATCCGATTCGCTGACCACCAGACCCTTCAACATTCTCAGCGCCTGCAAGGCACGCGCAGTCTGCCCCGGAGGAAGCGCCGCAAAGCCGATCTCGCGCTCCTTCAGCAATCCCGCGCCGGCCACCGGGTGATCATGATTCCTGCCCGCCAGCTTGTACGCAGTTTCCCGACGCATTGCGCGTTCTCCCTCGCGGCCCTGTCAGCGGCTATTCTGGACGATCTCACTGCCCTTGAGAAGCGCAAGCGCCTGTTTGAGCTGGTAGTCGTCCTCGCCGCCGAGCACGAAGCGCGGCATCTGGTCTGCCTGCGTGCCTTCATTCTCCGGCGCGGCTTCATCCTCATCGGCAACGGCCGAGTCCTGCGGCGCAGGCTCGCCCGCCTGCCCGTTCCCCAGATGGCCCTGCAGATCGGCCTCGCGAAGGCGCCGCGCAGAACCGTTCTCACTTTCTTCGACGACGAAGTCGGGCTCGATGCCCTTGGCCTGAATGGATCGGCCGCTCGGCGTGAAGTAGCGAGCCGTCGTGAGCTTGATCGCCGTATTGTTGTTGAGCGGCAGGATCGTCTGTACCGAACCCTTGCCGAAGGTCTGGGTTCCCATCACCTTCGCACGCTCATGATCCTGCAGCGCCCCCGCCACGATCTCGCTGGCCGAAGCAGAACCCGCATTCACCAGGACAACCATCGGAACCTCGCGCGCCGCGCCCGGCAGATCGCGAAGGAAGTCACGCCGGGTGCCGCGCAGGTAGTCTTCGGGTGCGGCACGATACTCTCGTCTCGAATCCGGCGCGCGGCCATCGGTGGACACGACCAGCGCATCCTGCGGCAGGAAGGCCGCAGCCACGCCGATCGCACCGTGCAGCAGGCCACCCGGGTCGTTGCGCAGATCGAGCACCAAGCCCTGCAGTGCGCCCTCTCCGACCAAGCGATTGAGGTGCTCGACCACGCTCGCGGCCGTATTCTCCTGGAACTGCGCAACCCTGAGATATCCGAATCCCGGTTCCACGATCTTCGACCTGACGCTTTGCACCTTGATGATCTCGCGCGTGATCTTTACCACGATCGGCGCGGTCTCACCCTGGCGCATGATCGTCAGCGTGATACTGGTATTGGGTCGCCCGCGCATGCGCTTGACGGCATCACTCAAGGTCATGCCCTTGACCGGAGTTTCGTCCAGCTTGACGATCAGATCGCCGGTCTGGATGCCGGCGCGGAACGCAGGGGTATCCTCGATCGGGGACACTACCTTGACGAATCCGTCCTCCATTCCGACTTCGATCCCAAGTCCGCCGAACTCGCCCTGCGTGCCCTCGCGCAGATCCCGATACGCGTCCGCGTCGAGATAGGCCGAGTGAGGGTCGAGTCCGCTCAGCATGCCGGTTATGGCGTGCTTGATCAGGTCGGCATCCCCGACAGGTTCCACGTAGCCTTGTTTGACGGCGTTGAACACGTCTGCAAAAGCTCGCAATTCCTCCACCGGCAAGGGCGCCAACGAGCGATCGGCACTCGCGGAGAAGTTCAGGCTGATCAATATGCCGGCGAGCACGCCGGTAAGGACCAGACTCATTTTTTGAAGCTTGTTACCCATGACTACTCCACTATTCAACGCGATGCCGACGCTTGACACCTACCTTGCCCTGATCCACTGCATCGGATCTACCGGTTCGCCCTTGTGCCGGATTTCGAAGTATAAACCCGATTCCTGCGCACCTCCGCTTGCGCCCACGCTGGCGATCGGAGTCCCGCCACCGATCCTGTCTCCGACCACTTTGAAGAGCGCGTCATTGTTCCCGTAGATGGTCAAATAATCGTCCCCATGATCGACGATGATCAGATTGCCATAACCCCTGAGCCAATCGGAGAACACCACCTCTCCCGGCGCGACGGCGACGACATCCTCGCCGCCACCCGCACGAATGAACACGCCGCGCCACTTCGTACCTCCATCCGCCCTTGGAGCACCAAAACGTCCAATCAGTTCTCCGCGGACGGGAAATCCCATTTTTCCACGCAGCTGCGCAAAGCTCACACCGAACGGCGTCGGCCCGGCCGCCCGGCTCGACCGACCCGTGACGGCATCTGCGCGTTCGGCGCGACCGCTCGGCTGCGCCTCAGAGAGTTCCTGCTCCGCGGCGCGAAGCGCCATGACCTCCAGCACCCGCCCGAGTTCTTCCTCGTTCCGGCGCAAGGCCTGAATCTGCTGCTCCTGCGAACCGATCTGCCGATTCAGCACCTCCAGGGCATTCGCGCGGGCACGTTGCACTTTCTGCAGTTCGCCCTGTTGCCGACGCTGTTCCGCCTCGAGCACAATCAGGCTGTCGCGTCTCTCACCGATGGCGGCGACCAGCTGCTCCAGCTCCCGCAAATCGGTCCGCAGCGAATCGATCAATTCGAGCCGTGCCCGACCGACTTGCTCCACATATCGCGCGTCACGCGCGATCTGGTTGGGATCGCGTCCCGACAGGAAAAGCGCCATATCATTTCCACCGTGCATGTAGTGACGCCTGAGCCAGCCGGCGAGTTCCGCCTGGCGCGATGCGATCCGCTCGTAGACCCGCAGCCGTTCCGCCTCCTGTGCTGCAAGATTCTTCTCCGCCGCTGCGCGATCATCGCCCAGCTGCCGCAAGCGCCTGCTTGCAGCCGAAACCGCACGTTCGGCGGCTGCGAGTTTTCCCGCGGCATCGGAGCGGCTCGCCTGCGCATCGGCAAGGGCTCTTTCGAGTTCGCCGATACGTCGCTGCACCTGTTCCAGGTCGGCGCGGCGCTGCAGGATGACGGACGCGTCGGCTAACGACAGCAGTGAAAGCGTGCACCCCAACATGACGGTGCACGCGCGCAGCAAGGAACGAGGCCTGATCACGATCAGGGCGTGGCCTTGCCCTGGCCGGCAACGGCAGCCTCGGCCGCACGTATGGTTTCCTGATCAGCGAGGTAGTAGCTGCGGAGCGGCTTCAGATCTGCGTCGAGTTCATACACCAACGGCTGTCCGGTCGGTATGTTCAGGCCCACGATGTCGGCGTCGGAGATGCCGTCGAGGTACTTGATCAATGCCCGCAGACTGTTGCCGTGCGCGGCTATCAGGATTCGCCTGCCCGCGAGAATGCTGGGCACGATGGTGGTCTCCCAGTAAGGGACGAAGCGCGCTACCGTATCCTTGAGGCATTCCGTACGCGGAAATCGCGCATGCGGCAGCGATGCATAGCGCGGATCGAGAAAGTCGAGCCGCTCGTCACCCT
This sequence comes from Rhodocyclaceae bacterium, assembly GCA_035443825.1. Classification (GTDB taxonomy): domain Bacteria; phylum Pseudomonadota; class Gammaproteobacteria; order Burkholderiales; family Rhodocyclaceae; genus DAOMNN01. Next base: position 17,396 of record DAOMNN010000030.1, read on the forward strand.
CTTCGAGCGGCGGCGGTGCGGTGCTGTAGGATCGACGCCATACCAGCACCTGATCATCACCGAACTTCGCGGCCGTCTCGGCCTTGTTGAGTCCCTGCAGCGCACCGTAATGACGCTCGTTCAATCGCCACGAGTGTTCCACCGGCAACCACAGCGCATCGAGCTCCTCGAGCACGATGTTGAGGGTCTTGTTGGCGCGCTTGAGCACCGACGTATAGGCAAGATCGAAAGCGAAGCCTTCCTGTTTCAGCAACCTCCCCGCCTGGCGGCCCTCCTCGACACCTTTCTCGGTGAGGTCGACATCGGTCCAGCCGGTAAAACGATTTTCCTTGTTCCAGGTGGATTCACCATGGCGAAGCAGAACGATCTTGTACATGGGTTCTCGGAATGAATTGACGAAGAATTGGGGTCCGGAAGGCAGCGGCCGGATCGTGTCACACGGGTCGCGCGAGTCGCGCACCGCGAACAAATTTGCACGGATGGGTCAAACTCGCGCTTGACCTGCCCGCAATATTTTATACTACTAGCCTTACCCACACCTCCAGACCACCGTGAATAACCAGGCCATCATCGACTTGATCGACAAGCACGAACATATCGAAACTGCAGCTCGCGCGCTGAAGGCGATTGCACATCCCCTGCGGCTGAAGATTCTGTGTGTGCTGGGGGACAGTGAAATCTGCGTGCAGGACATCGTGGAGGCCGTCGGCACCTCCCAGAGCAACATATCGCAGCATCTTGCCATCCTGCGCGACAAGGGTGTGCTTCAGACGCGCAAGGACGCAAACAGGGTGTACTACCGGGTGGGCGATCGACGCACGCTGCAGCTCATCGGACTGATGCGCGAAGTGTTCTGCGGTATCGGCCCAGACGACTTCAATAGTTGAACATCTACACATCGGAGCTGGCGTAAGTGGAATTTCTGCAGGCAAACTGGTATTGGGCAGCCCTTGCCGCAATCAGCGGCGGGTGGCTGCTCTTCGACATGATTCAATCTTATGGAGACAAGTCCCAACTCTCCGCCATCGAGGCGACACTGCTGATGAACCGCGAAGATGCCGCAGTCGTGGACGTTCGCGACTATGGCCAGTTCGAGATGGGCCATATCCCGAACGCACATCATATTCCGATTGCGGAACTGCCCAAACGCACCGCGGAGCTTGAAAAGTTCAAGTCGCATCCCTTGATCCTGTGCTGCGCCAGCGGCATGCGCTCCAGGGCGGGAATGCTGGTGCTGAAGAAGGCGGGCTTCGAGAAGCTCTATCACCTGCGCGGGGGTATTTTCGAATGGGAGAAGGCGGGTCAGCCGATCAGCCACAAGTCCGCCTCGAGCAAGTCCAGCTCCAAGAAGAAAGAGAAGGCGAAATGAAGCCACAGGTGAGAATGTACGCGACCGCCGTGTGCCCTTACTGTGTCCGCGCCGAGCAGTTGCTCATCCGCAGGGGCGTCTCCGGCGTGGAAAAGATCCGTATCGACCTGGACGCGGCCCGGCGCGACGAGATGATGAATCTCACCGGACGCAGGACGGTTCCGCAGATCTTCATCGGTGACTATCACGTTGGTGGATGCGACGATCTGTTCGAGCTCGATCGCTCCGGTAAACTCGATTCCCTGCTGAACCCCTGATTCATCCGGGCTCACCCAAACTCAACTTCACCCATACCAAGGCGGCACATGACCGAACAAGCACAACCCGTATTCTCGATCGAGAAACTCTACGTCAAGGACCTCTCCCTGGAGGTTCCGAACGCACCCAAGGTTTACCTCGAGCGCGAGACCCCGCAGGTGAACGTCCAGTTGCGAACCGACGGCAGCACCGTCGACGAGGGCATCTACGAAGTCACGCTGACCGTTACGGTCACCGCCAAACTGCCGAACGACAAGACCCTGTTCATGATCGAGGTGGCCCAATCCGGAGTGTTCCAGGTGCGCAACGTTCCTGACAAGGATCTCGAGCCCCTGATGATGATCGGATGTCCCAACATCCTCTTTCCTTATGCCCGCGAGGCCGTGTCCGACGCGGTCACGCGTGCCGGCTTCCAGCCTGTGATCCTCGCGCCGGTGAACTTCGAAATGCTCTATCAGGCCAAGAAGCAGCAGGCCGAAGCGGGAACGGCGAACGGCAGCGGCGAAGTTCCGATCCAGTAGGCCGGTCATGAGCATCCGTCTCCGCAACACCTGCCTCGCCATTGCGCTGACCCTGGCCGGACCGGCGGTTCTGGCTCAGGGCATCGAGTTCCGCTCGGTCAGCGAAGCGGCGATCCTTTTCGACACCCCTTCGGATCAGGGAAAGCGCCTTTTCATCGTCTCGCCGGGCACCCCCGTCGAAGTAGTCGTGAACCTCGACAAATGGGTCAAGGTGCGCGATTCGGGGGGAAGCCTGACCTGGATCGAACGCGACAAGCTCGGTTCGCAGCGCACGCTGATCGTCACCGCCCCAAGTGCCGTCGTAAGGCAACGTCCGGAATCCGAAGCGCCCGTGGTGTTCGAGGCGACACGCGCGGTGGTTCTCGAGCTGGCAACGCCGCCGGTGGCAGGCTGGGTCCAGGTTCGTCATCGCGATGGCGCGGCAGGCTTTCTTCGAATCAGCGAAGTCTGGGGCCTTTGAATGAGGTTCGAAGCTGCAACCGGGATGGGCGATGCCCGCGGCAGGGTCGGCTGACCGGATCCGGATCGGCGTATTCGGGGCCGGTGCATGGGGAACGGCACTCGCTGCAGCGTTCGCGCGGGAGCATGACGTATTGTTGTGGGCGCGCGATGAGACCCTGATCGGCAAGCTGCGCAAGGAGCGCTGCAACGAGCGCTATCTGCCCGGCGTGGGCTTCCCGGAGCGCATGCAGGCGACAGCCGACTTCATGGCAGTCGCGGCCGCCGCCGATCTCCATCTCGTCGCGACGCCGCTGTCCGGGCTGCGTGAGACGGTGCGCCGACTCTGTTCGGTCGACCGGACGGTACCCCTGATCTGGGCCTGCAAGGGCCTGGAAGCGGGCACGGGCAAGCTGCCGCACGAGATCGTTCATGAGGAGTTGGGCACGGACGCACCCTGCGGCGTTCTCAGTGGCCCGAGCTTTGCCGCCGAAGTCGGGCGCGGCCTGCCCACGGCGGTGTGCCTCGCCGCCACGGATCGCAGCTTTGCTGAGCACTGGATCCAGGTGCTGCATCAACCCCACTTCCGCATCTATGCCAACACCGATCTGATCGGGGCCGAAATCGGCGGGGGACTCAAGAATGTGATCGCCATTGCCGCAGGGGTGTCGGACGGCTTGGGTTTTGGTTTGAACGCACGGGCCGCGCTCATCACACGCGGACTTGCCGAGATCGCGCGCCTGGGCAGGGCACTGGGCGCCCGTAGCGAAACTCTCATGGGTCTGGCCGGAATGGGTGACCTGATCCTGACCTGCACCGGCGACCTTTCACGCAATCGCCGCGTCGGTCTTGCCCTGGCACAGGGCAAATCCCTCGCCGAAATCCTGCGGGAACTGGGACACGTTGCGGAGGGGGTATCCACCACCAGAGAGGCAGTCGGACTGGCAGCTAGGCACGATGTCGAAATGCCGATAACCGAGGCGATCGACGCACTGCTCCATTCCGATGGAATCGGGCCGCGCGATGCCGTGGAGCTGCTGCTTTCCCGCGAACCCAGGCACGAGTGACAGGGCGGCCCGACAGCTTCCTAGAAGGCTGTCGGACTTGCGGCAGATCTACTGCGCCAGTGGGAAAAGCGGTCCATATTCGCCCGTTTTCTCGTTACATAGAACCACTATGCGCCTCTAAAACGGGCAAATCTGTCCTCGTTTTCCCACTTGGCTCGTGACGATCGCTCAAGTCCGACAGCCTCCTAGACTGCTGGCGCGAAACCGTGCTGACGCCACGCCTCGTACACCACGATTCCAACGGAATTGGCCAGATTCATGCTTCGGCACGCCGGCATCATCGGGATACGCAGCACACGTTCAGCGGGAAGCGTCTCGAGAAATGTTGCCGACAAACCCTGGGTCTCCGGTCCGAATACGAACGCGTCCCCGGGTCGGAACGACACCCGGTCGTAGCGCACGCTTGCGCGCGTGCTCAAGGCAAAGATCCGGCTGTCGCCAAGCACACTCAGGCAGGACGTCCAATCGTCGTGCACATGCAGGTTCGCGAGATCATGGTAGTCGAGGCCGGCCCGCGCAAGTTGACGGTCCGACAGTTCGAAACCCAAAGGGCGGACGAGGTGAAGCCGTATCCCGGTATTCGCCGCGAGGCGAATCACATTGCCCGTATTCGGCGGAATCTCGGGTTGAAACAGGACGATGTTGAACATGGCCTGGAACTCTGAAGCAGTCGGTTAGCACGGACGAACAACGGGAATGCGCAACTCATGGCATTGCGCCGCGAGCGGCATGTCCGGGATTCAGTCGGGCGCCAGCGTTCGCGCCACCACGAGATTGCATACGCGCACCGCGCCGTGTTTTCGGAGCACATGTGCAAGCGCATCGAGGGTCGCACCGGTCGTCATCACGTCGTCGATCACGAGGACGGATCTTCCCGCGAGCGTACCATGGCAGCTAAACGCCTCGCGCATGTTCCCGCGTCTCGCCGTCCAGGGGAGCGAAACCTGCGGCGCGGTGTCGACGGTACGTCTTGCAAGCGCAATGTCGAGCGGCAAGCCCCAGGCACGCGCCAGCGGACGGGCAAGCTCAACCGCCTGATTGAATCCCCGCTCACGCAGGCGCCGCGGATGAAGGGGCATGGGCAGGATCAGGTCGATGCCGGGCGGCGGCCCGCACCGCGCGAGGCGCCCGGCAAGATGGGTTGCCACGGCCAGCCGCGACTGGTATTTCAGCGCCTGAACCATGCGATCGACGGGGAACGAGTAGGAGAACACTGCGCGGGTGGAAGCATAGGCCGGTGCACGGCGCAGGCAGCCACCGCATGCGGCACCATCGAGAGTCGGAATTGCGCAGACCGGGCAGGCCGCATGCGGGTGAAATGGCAACTCGGGTTCGCAGTCCGCGCATACGCAGGCGCCCGTCGCATTCCTGCCGCACACGAAACAGTCGTGCGGCATCAGCGCGTCCGCAACATGTCGCAGGAACTCGGGAAACGATGGCAGCCAGTTTGACAGGATTTCCTCCCATGACGGATCATGCGCGACCGCGCAAGCGCAAGAGCTCATTGCCATTATGACAAACAGTTCGCCGAAGGAACACCGCGCACACGCGAATGGCAGTCCCGAGGAAGCTCACCCGGGACGGCCATTCGCGCGGCTCCGCCTGCACACGTCCCGTACGCGCACATGAACGCACGAACAGACTTCGCACTCGACCGTGCCCTGCTGCGCAGACGCTTTTCCCGTGCGGCCGGCACCTGTGGTGAAGCGTCGATCCTTGCACGCGAGGTTGCGCGACGCATGGACGAACGACTCGACTACATCCGCATCGAGCCACGGCGAATCGTCGATCTCGGATGCGGCACCGGCGCCGATCTCGACCTGCTCGGCAAGCGCTATCCAAAAGCACTGCGAATCGGCCTCGACTGGGCCCTGCCCATGCTCGACGGCGTTCGGACCAAGTCGGGGCCATTGTCCCGTCTGCTCGGTCGCGGTCCGCGCCATCCACTGCTGACGTGTGCCGATGCAGGCGCACTTCCGCTCGCCGCCGCAAGCGCGTCGATGGTGTGGTCCAATCTCATGCTCAATTGGCTCACCGATCCGTTTCCGACCTTCTCCGAGATGCATCGCGTGCTCGAAGTCGGTGGCATGATGATGTTTTCGACCCTGGGCCCAGACACGCTCAAGGAACTGCGCGAGGCATTGCCGGACTCGCGTGGGGATCGCGTCCATCGCTTCATCGACATGCACGACCTGGGCGACGCCCTGGTGCAGGCGGGATTTTCCGATCCCGTGATGGACATGGAGGTCATAACGATGACCTACGCCGACATCGATGACCTTCTGCGCGACCTGCGCCTGTCCGGCGCCAATAACGCCAGTACGATGCGGCCACGCGGGCTGAGCGGCAAGAACGAATGGCGAACGGCGAGGCAGCAGTTGGAGGACACGCGCACGAACGGACGGATTCCGATCACCTTCGAGATCGTCCAGGGGCATGCGTGGAAGGCGCCGCCCAAGACCATCGCCGACGGCCGAGCGGTAATCCGTTTTGAGAAGCGGACATGAACGCGACGACCTGGCTGTTCGATCTGGACAATACCCTGCACAACGCAAGTGCACACATTTTTCCGCACATCAATCGGAGCATGACTGCGTACCTGCAGGAGCATCTTTGCCTGAATGCCGACGAAGCAAATGCGTTACGCCTTCACTACTGGCATCGCTACGGTGCCACGCTGCTCGGCCTGATGCGCCATCATGGAACCGATCCGCGGCACTTTCTGGAAGAAACGCACCGCTTCGACGGACTGCATCGACTGATGGTCTTCGACCGTGCACTGCGCGGAATGCTGCGCCATCTGCCGGGGCGCAAGATCGTGTTTTCGAACGGCCCGCAGCGATATGCGCGCGCGGTCGTCGGCGTGATGGGAATCCGACGTCACTTCCACGACATCTACGGCATCGAGCAGATGCGCTTTCATCCCAAGCCAGGCGTGCAGGCCTTTCGCCATCTGCTCAGGGATCACCGCCTCCATCCGCATCGCTGCGTTCTCGTCGAGGACTCGGCGGAAAACCTGCGCACCGCGAAACGCCTCGGGATGAAGACCGTCCTGGTCAGTCGCAGGCTCGGGCAGCCCGCCTATGTCGACCTGAAGATCGACTCGATCCTTGACCTGCGACGAGTCGCGGGACGCGTGCTGGCCTGATCGCCGCACGGCTTCGACGTCTACACGCGGACCGCCATCACCCCGCCGCTTTCAGCCAGCGCGCCGCATCGAGTGCGAAATAAGTCAGGATGCCATCCGCGCCGGCACGCTTGAATGCCAGCAGCGCCTCCATCACGCACGCCTCTTCCGCCAACCAGCCATTTGCGATCGCGGCCTTGAGCATCGCATACTCCCCGCTGACCTGATAAACATAGGTCGGCACCTGCAGCTCGGCCTTGACCCGGCGTACGATGTCCAGATAGGGCATGCCCGGCTTGACCATGAACATATCCGCGCCTTCGGCGATATCGAGCGCGACCTCCCGGATCGCCTCATCCGAGTTGGCGGGGTCCATCTGATAAGTGTACTTGTTGCCGCCGCCAAGATTGCCGGCCGAACCCACGGCGTCGCGAAACGGTCCGTAGAAGCTCGATGCGTACTTCGCGGAGTAGGCCAGAATGCGCGTGTGTATCCGGCTGTCGCCGTCAAGCTCGGCGCGAATGCGTGCGACGCGGCCATCCATCATGTCGGACGGGGCGACAACATCCGCGCCGGCCTGTGCATGACACAGCGCCTGCTTCGCCAGCGCCTCCAACGTCTCGTCGTTCAACACGTACGCACGCGGGTCATCAGGATCGATGAGACCATCCTGCCCGTGACTGGTATAGGGATCGAGAGCAACGTCGGTAATGACCCCGAGTTCGGGGAAACGGGTCTTCAGCGCCTGAACCACGCGTGGCACCAGTCCGTCCGGATTCCAGGCCTCCTCGGCCTCATCGGACTTGGCATCCGGACCGATGACGGGAAACAAGGCTAACGCCGGCACACCAAGTGTCAGCGCCTCCTCCGCCACGCGCAGCAGACTGTCCAGGGATACCCGGTTCACGCCCGGCATCGAGGGCACCGGCTCGGTCTGGCCACTGCCTTCGAGCACGAAGACCGGGTAGATGAGATCATCGGCAGACAAGCGTGACTCGCGCATCAATCGACGCGAGAAATCGTCTCTGCGCATCCGCCGCATCCTGATTGCTGGAAAGTTTCCGGTTGGTCGCATCGTCATTCCTGTTCAGATCCGTGAGTCGCTCCGGTTTGAAGCACGGCGCTCCCCGCTGTCACAAATTGAAATACCTTGACTAAAATGGTCGGGAACTTCCACAAGGCGCCCCAATCTCAGCTTACGGATGGGCCAAGCCATCCCCCGCTTTCCCTCCCTGAGCGGGTGCCTTTGACAAGGCGTTGTTTCGCCCCGGGCTTTCTTCCCCTTGAGCCCGGGGTTTTTCTTTTCTGTGCCCGCCCTTCCCGGGCTCCGGCGCGACTTCCGCCTCGGCGACCGGCAGTCCCAGCCAGCGCGAAACCACGCGCTCGACTTCGTCCCCGCCGGTCTTCTTCAGGCTCGAAAACAACTGCACACTGACCTGCTCACCCATGTCGGCAAGCTCGCGCTGCACGAACGCACGTGCTGCAGCAGCCTCGTTGCGCGACAGCTTGTCGCTCTTGGTGAGCAGTACGTGAATCGGACGTCCGGTCGGCGCAAACCACCCGATCATCTGGCGATCGAGTTCAGTCAGCGGATGGCGGCTGTCCATGATCAACACCAGTCCGATCAGATTTTCCCGCTTTCTGAGGTAGGTCTCGAGAAGATGCTGCCACTGGCGGCGGATGGCCTCCGGAACCTTGGCATAACCATAGCCGGGGAGATCGACCAACGCCGCGCCGCAATCGAGCCGGAAATAGTTGATCAACTGGGTTCGGCCTGGCGTCTTCGATACGTAGGCAAGCCGGGTGTGGCCGGCCAGAGTGTTGATCGCGCTCGACTTCCCGGCGTTCGATCGCCCGGCGAAGGCAATCTCCGCGCCTACGGGTGGCGGCAAGGCAGCGGCCTTGGCAATCGAAATCTCGAAACGGGCGTTGCGGAAGATCGGCATGGAAAGGGTATCTACGGGACGAGGGCGTCAGGAGGAACACCCGACTGCATCGCGCAAATACGGGTTCTTGTTATAGAATACCAAGTTTGAGACAACCACTCACGGCTTTTCCGAGGACACTATGATCAAGCGTTCCCTGCTGCTTTCGCTGCTGCTGGTTGCAGGCGGCCTTCAGGCCCAGGACCAGGCCCCCGACCTCGACAAGGCGAAGCAGATTTCAGAGTCACTCTGCGGTGCCTGTCACGGCGTCGACGGCAACAGCGCGTTGGCCGACAATCCAAAACTTGCCGGACAGATCCCCGAGTATCTCTACAAGCAGCTGAACGACTTCCAGTCTATCGAGGGCAGAGCCCCGGCACGCGAGAATGCCGTGATGAACGCGATGGTCGCGAGCCTCGACGACGCGGACAAGAGATCGCTCGCCGCGTACTATGCGGCGCAGCAGTTGCAGCCGGAAGCGGCGGCGAACCGCGACACCATCGAACAGGGCCAGAACATCTGGCGCGGCGGGATTGCGGCCAAGGGCGTCCCCGCCTGCGCAGCCTGTCACGGCCCCGCCGGCAGCGGCATTCCGGCCGAATATCCCCGAATCTCCGGGCAGTTCGCCGCATACACGTTCGCCCAGCTCAAGGCGTTCCGCGACGGTGACCGTGCAAACGACCCGAACGAGATGATGCGCATGATCGCGCTGAAGATGACCGACCCGGAGATGAAGGCCGTGGCCGATTACGCTGCAGGTCTTCGCTGACACGCGACTGCAGGCGGAGAAGCCCCTTCGCCGCCTTCGGCAGGAAGTCTGAATCAAAGGGGTGGCGCCGCCACCCCTTTTTTGCTGCCCAGGGGCGTCCCAACCTCGGCCCGGCGCACGCACGGATACCCTCTGTCACTCCGAAACCGGAGTGCGCAACAGCCCTCAGGGCATGCTCTCATTCGCCCTGGCAATCAGATCCACAGGAAATCCGGTGTTGATCGAACGGCTCCACGACGGGGGCTGACTGCACATGTACCTGAGTCAGCGGCTGCAAGGCGCGATCATGGCGCACCCGGCCGTGATAGGTTCGGCCGTGACCGCCTCGCATTTGACGAAGTAGACCAATCAGGCGTGACTGAGGCGCTCGAGTTCGGCGCGTGAGAACCCTGCCGCAAGCCGCGCCGCTTCATGAAACGGCGGCTGGGGCCGTGGTGCGTCGAATGCCTCGATGAGCTCCAGGTAGGTCGTCTCCGGCTCCAGTCCACGCTCCGCACACAGGGCACGAAACCAGCGATCTCCCAGCGCGACATGCCCGATCTCTTCGCGCAGGATCAGCTCGAGTACCGCAACGCTTTCCAGATCGCCTATGCTCCGCAGCTTATCCATGATGGCCGGGGTCGCGTCGAGACCCCGCGCCTCCAGCACACGCGGCACGAGTGCCATGCGTGCGAGCGGGTCCGGGGCCGTGCGGCAGGCCATCTCCCACAGGCCGTCGTGCGCCGGGAAATCCCCGTACTCGAAACCCACGGCGCGCACACGCTCCCGTACCAACCTGAAATGCGCGGCTTCCTCGGCCGCTACGCGCAACCAGCCATCGTGAAACTCGAACGGAAACGAACGGTATCTCAACACGCAGTCAAGCGCGAGATTGATCGCATTGAACTCGATGTGGCAGATTGCATGCAGGAGCGCCGCATGCCCCTCCGTCGTGCTCACACGCCTGCGGGGTACAACCTGCGGACTCACCAGCACCGGGCGCTCGGGACGTCCAGGCACCGGAATCGGATGCGGATCATCGCGGCCGGGTACGAGTGTGAACACACCCGCCAGCCAGCCTTCCCTCAAGGCTGCCACGGCATCGCACTTGCGATCCGGGTCGACCATGAACAATGCGTCGCTTGCGAGTTGATGTGCAGACCGTATCATGACGCCAGTCTATCAACTGCCCCACCCGCCTTCCGTGACATAAGACCGATTCGCACCACACGTGTCTGCGGGATCAAGGATAATGAGCACTGGCCAGTCTGCATTGCCTTACGGAACGATCATGCAAGCCAAACCTGAACCATCCGGCACCGCCGGCACACCCACGCTGGGCGTGGCCGAAGCCCGCCAGGCGATGCTGAACCGATTGACGCCGATCACCGGTCGCGAGTGCGTCACCGTGCGCAATGCACTTGGCCGCGTCCTCGCTGCCGATGTCATCGCGCCGTGCAATGTCCCTGCCCACGACAATTCCGCGATGGACGGCTATGCCGTGCGCTTCTCCGATCTTTCCGGCGGGGCCGAGGTGACGCTCGATGTGGTCGGATCGGCATTTGCCGGAAAGCCGTTCTCGGGCATCGTCAGCTCCGGACAGGCGGTGCGCATCATGACCGGCGCGCCCATCCCGCAGGGTGCCGACACCATTGTCGTGCAGGAAGTGGCGCGTAGCGCCGACGGCCGGGTAAGGATTCCGCCTGGACAGCATGCCCGGCAGAATGTGCGCCGGGCCGGCGAAGACCTGGTCGCAGGCGGCATCGCCATCCCTGCCGGAAAGGCATGCGGGCCGGCCGAACTCGGTCTGATTGCATCGCTGGGGATCGCCGAGGTGGCGGTATACAGGCGCCTGCGTGTCGCGTTCTTTTCCACGGGCGACGAATTGGCCTCGATCGGCAAACCCCTGGCTCCTGGCGAAGTCTACGACAGCAATCGCTACACTCTCTTCGGCGTGTTGTCACGTCTCGGGTGCGAGATGCTGGACATGGGGGTGATCCGTGACGATCCGGACAGCCTGGAAATGGCATTCAGCAGTGCGGCCGAGAACGCAGACGCTATCCTGACCAGCGGCGGCGTGTCGGTCGGGGAGGCTGATTTCGTCCGAGAGCTGGTCAATCGCCTGGGTGAAGTCGCCTTCTGGAAGATCAACATCAAGCCCGGGCGGCCGATGGCCTTCGGACGTGTGGGAAACGCATGGATGTTCGGGCTTCCCGGCAATCCGGTCGCGGTCATGGTCACCTACTATCAGTTCGTGCATGAAGCCTTGCTCAAGCTTTCCGGTGTCACCCCGCTTCCCGACCCGGTGCTGTTCGCGGCGGTGTGTACGGATGCGATCGCCAAGCGCCCGGGGCGGCGCGAATTCCTGCGCGGGCGCCTGTCGCGCGCCGACGGGCGGCTGTGCGTGACGTTGACCGGCGCACAGGGGTCAGGCGTGCTCAAGTCGATGTCCGACGCCGACTGCTTCATCGTGCTCCCGGAGGACTGCGGTGACGTGCCCGCCGGTGCGTCAGTCCTCGTGCAAGCATTTCACGGCCTTGTTTAGACCGCACTTACGCATTCAGACGTGACCCAGAACGGATATCGAACATGACCCAGGATGAACTCAAGAAGGCGGCGGCGCTTGCAGCGCTCGAGTATGTCGAGGAAGGCAGCATCGTCGGCGTCGGGACAGGATCGACGGTAAACCACTTCATCGACGGACTGGCGACGATTCGTGATCGCGTCGTCGCGGGGGTTTCCAGTTCCGAGGCGAGTACCCGAAGGTTGCGCGATCACGGCATCGAGGTCATCGATCTCAACGACGTGACAGATTTGCCCGTGTACGTGGATGGTGCCGACGAAATCGACGGCGCGTTGTGCATGATCAAGGGCGGCGGCGGCGCCCTCACGCGCGAAAAGATCGTCGCCGCGGTCGCGAACCGCTTCATCTGCATCTGCGATACGACCAAGCGGGTGGCATTTCTTGGCGGCTACCCGCTTCCGGTGGAAGTCATCCCGATGGCCAGGGCCTACGTCGAACGCGAACTGACCCGCCTGGGCGGTAGCCCCGTGCTCCGCGAGGGCTTCGTCACCGATAACGGCAACGTCATCCTCGATGTGCACGGCTTGCGCCTGTCCGCCCCGGCCGCGATGGAAGCGGAGATCAACCACATTGTCGGGGTCGTGACCAATGGAATCTTCGCCCGGCGCCCGGCCGACATGCTTCTTCTCGCCACGCCTGACGGCGTCGAACGTCACGTGGCTGACTGACGCACTCGACGGACAAGATCATCAAGCCTGAAACAAAACGGTCACACTTCACTGGTAGTCTCGCCGGACTGGAACAGCCCGATGACGAACATGACCAAGCATACCTTCGCGCAATTCGACACCGAACTGGATGACCTGCGCCGACGCGTAGTGATGATGGGCGAACTCGTGTGTCAGCAGGTCACGCTTGCGGTCGACGGACTGACCGGCAACGACATGCATCTGATCGAAACGGTCATCGAACGGGAAAAGGCGGTCAACCGCAAGGAAATCGAACTCGACGAACTGTGCATCCAGCTGATTGCACGGCATGCCCCAGCAGCCAGCGATCTGCGTCTGCTCATGACCATCATGCAGATGATCACCGACCTGGAGCGGGTCGGCGACGAAGCAAAGAAGATCGCCAAGGCCTCACGGCCGATCATCGAATCGGAGTCTGCGTTCGTCCCCAAGGTGGAGCTGCGCCACGTCGCCATCATGGCCGTCGGCATGCTCAACAGCGCACTCGACTGCTTCGTGCGTCAGGATCCGACGGCCGTTGCGGACATTCTGCGCCAGGACAAGGAAGTCGACGCGATCTTCAAGGGCATCATCCGTCAGCTCGCGACCTTCATGATGGAGGACCCGCGCCTTATCACACGCTCACTGGACGTACTGTTCATTGCGAAATCGATCGAGCGCATCGGCGATCACGCGACCAACATTGCCGAGCACGTGGTGTACATGGTGAAGGGGCGCGACGTGCGTCATGTGGACGTGGACACGGTCGAAGAGGAAGCGCGCCGGGAATAGAATCCGGCGAATCCGGCTCGACACGGCAGAGAACTCGTCCGGGAGTCGGCCCGCGCTACGACGGGGCGATCAGCAGGCTCGACCCGCGACCGCGCTTTTCAGCGCTCGGGCGGGACGTAACCGCTGACGTCGTCCGCACCTTCCCCGAAGAAGTGCTTCTCCATCTGCTCGGCAAGATACTTGCGCGCACGCGCATCCATCAGGTTGAGCCGATTCTCGTTGATCAGCATGGTCTGGTACTTCACCCATTGCTGCCACGCGTCCTTGGACACATTCTCGAAAATGCGCTTCCCGAGCGCGCCAGGAACGGGAGGCAGATCAAGCCCTTCCGCTTCGCGACCGAGTTTCACGCAGTTCACCATACGAGCCATTTCTTCAATCCTCTTGACGATTGGGCCCGTCGGGACCCGAGGGTTCGATTCTAGCTGAATCGGCCTCATCACACCCGGCGATCGACCACCGATTGCGCCCGGTGCTCTTGGAACGGTACATCGCATGGTCGGCCGCGGCGACGAGACGTTCGCCGTCCTCCGCATGCGTCGGGAACATCGCGATGCCGAGACTCGCGGTCAGACCCGTTTCCCGACCTTCGAACACGAACTTCAAGGCTGCGACACCTTCCACGATCCGTCGTGCCAGTTCGTCCAGCCCTGCGACATCGGCATCCGGTACGAGCACGGCAAACTCGTCCCCTCCCAGACGGAAAAAGGTCTCGTTACGCCGGATGATGCTGCCCACGTGCCTGCTCATGGTGACCAGCACTTCGTCGCCAGCCTGGTGTCCGAACTCGTCGTTGATCGGCTTGAAGCCGTCAAGATCGAAAATGATCAGCCCCACGCCGTAGTTTCGACGAATCGCGTCCGCCAGCAGTCGGTCCAGTTCCTCGTGGAAACGACGCCGGTTGAACAGGTCGGTCAACGGATCGCGCTCGGCCATCTGCACCAGGCGCTCCGCGATGCGCCGCTGCTCGGTCACGTCTTCGTAAATCCAGACGCGACCAATATCGCCGCCTTCGGACTCGCTTTCTACAACCGCGGACGCGTCCGTTACGATGCGGCCGTCCTTGAAGTGGATCTCGCGCGGCGTCGCGAAACGCTTTCCGTCGCCCGGCTCCTGGATGCTGCTGAAGTACGCCTCCGGATCTTCCACGAGGTGCGCGACACGATTCTGGAGCACCACGTCACGGACCCCGATGAGGTTCTCGTCCGGCGGAAATCCCCAGATGTCGAGCATCGCGCGGTTGTAGTAAAGAACGCGACGGTCCCGGTCCATGAAAAGGATGCCCAGGCGGATCACGTCGAGCAACGCAATCAGTCGCCTTCGCTCGTCGTTGCTTCGCGCCAGATAATGCTCGCGCAATGCCTGCGAGCGCCGCAGCTCGGCCACGGTCTCCAGCAACTTGTATTCCGTTTCTTTGCGCGCCTGCACATCCTCGGCCGACATGCGGAGCCCGGCGGCAGCGCCGTCCGTCTCGATGCGCCGCCAGCAACAGGCGATCCAGCGAACTTCGCCGTCCTCCCCCACCAGACGGATCTCGAATTCGCCCTCCGCGCCACCTTGCGCAACCTTCTGCGCCATGCTGCGGCAGTAGCCAAGATCGGATTCATGCACCAGCAGCGCCAGGGCATCGTCGGCATTCATGCATTGCGCAGGCGTGCGGCCGGTAACGCGCTCTATCGATGGACTGATCCAGATGAGCCGACCCGCGAGATCGAACAGCGCCTCTATTCCATGCACGCCCTCGGCGACCGCGCGCAACAGCTCCGCGTGGCGCACCGACGCGTCGATTCGTGCCAGCATCTCTGCAGAGGCGGGCTCGGACAAGGGCGCTCCAACCGTGACCACGCCGTCGAGTACGTCCAGATGCCTTGAGATCTCGTGCTGCCGACGCGCCGCGGCCTCGGCCCGCGCCTGCATGTGCGATCGCGTCGCGAAACCCGTCAGAAGCCCGATTGCGCCAATCGTGGAGACGACGATCAACCACGAGCCGGTCAGTTCCGACCGCGAGTCCACAATGGCCACGAGGCTCGCCAACGCAGCAGCGCCCAGACCGACGGCAAGCGGTACGAGCAACTGCCCACGCTGCCACCCGCGCGTAGCCCGGTAAGGCGTCGGCCCGGAGCAACTCACACACCATCTGCAGAGCAGTTCGCGGCGGACGCTCATAGCCGCTTGACGAAAACCTTGGAACGACGCTGGTAGTTGTAGAGTTCGCGCTTCTGCGGGGGCAATGCGTCCGGGCCGATTTCGGCGAAACCGCGTTCGCGAAACCAGTGTGCGGTGCGCGTGGTGAGGACGAACAGGCGCTCCATGCGCTGCTTGCGCGCACGCTGCTCGATGCGCTTCAGGAGTTGATCGCCCAGCCCGGCGCGACGAAACTCGGGTGTCACCGCAAGGCACGCGAGTTCAGCGGCACGTTCGTCGCTGAACGGGTACAGCGCGGCACAACCGACGAGCACGCCGTCATGTTCCACGAGGGTAAAGCGCTCGATCTCCTGCTCGAGCAACTCCCTTCCCCTGCGTACCAGGGTGCCATCCATTTCCATCGGCGAGATCAGCGCGACGAGATCCCCCACGTCCTCGAAAGTCGCCTCTCTGAAGCGAAACAGCGGATCACGCGATATCACGGTACCGACGCCGGCGTGGGTGAAGAACTCGAGCAGCAACCCGCCGTCCCTGTCGTGATCGATCAGGTGCACGCGGGCGACACCGCGGCGCAGTGCACGCACCGCGCACGGCAGATACAGTTGGAGATCTTCGGTGAGGCCTTCACCGGCTTCGAACACACGCTCGGCCTCGTCTGCCGTGACCGAATCGATCAGCACTCCCTCCCGGTCGAAAAGGCCGGGCGCGTCGCACAGATAGATCAGCTTCTCGGCGCGCAACGCCACCGCCACGGCTTCGGCCACATCCTCCATCCCGAGATTGAAGATCTCGCCCGTCGGCGATACCCCCAGCGGGGAAATCAGCACGACATTGTGCTGATCGAGGTCGGCGGAGATCTCCTCGGCGATGATCTTTCGAACCGCCCCGGTATATTGGTAGTCGATGCCGTCGACAACACCGACCGGACGCGCGGTGATGAAATTTCCGCCGGTCACGCGCATGTAGCTCCCTGCCATGGGGGTGTTCGGAAGACCCTGCGACAGTTGTGCCTCGATCTCCAGGCGTGTCACCGCCATCGCGGACTTGACGCATTCGAGCGCTGCCGCGTCCGTGACCCGCAGTCCGTGGTGATAGCGCGGCTCCAGTCCGCGACGCTCCATCTCCGCATCGATCTGCGGACGCGCCCCGTGGACGAGCACCAGGCGAATACCCAGTGCTGCCAGCAGATTGCAGTCGTAGGCGAGACTCTGCGCGCGAGCGCCGGCGGCGACTTCGCCGCCGAAAGCGATGACGAAGGTCTTTCCGCGG
Source organism: Rhodocyclaceae bacterium (assembly GCA_035443825.1). GTDB lineage: Bacteria > Pseudomonadota > Gammaproteobacteria > Burkholderiales > Rhodocyclaceae > DAOMNN01. The sequence continues at coordinate 34,307 of DAOMNN010000030.1, forward strand.
AATGCATGGACATAGGGGGCGGCGCCCCGCACCCAGGCCACGAACTGCGAAGTGGAGTCGACCGTTTCGGCAGACGCGGCGGAATCGGAGAGTTCGCGGTTCAAGCGTTCACCCTTTCTCAATGTGATTCGATTCTAACGGAACGCAGGTGCGCAGGCACGATTGCCGAGCAATGCCCTTGTCCACCGGGTTCACGGCTCAAAAGCCGACTCAAGACGTTCGCATAGGGTACGCAGCACCTTGATGCGCGCGAAATACTTGTTGTCAGCCTCGACCACGGTCCATGGCGAGGTCTCGGTACTGGTGCGATCGATCATGTCACATACGGCCCGCTCATAGTCGTCCCACTTCTCGCGATTACGCCAGTCCTCGTTGGTGATCTTGAAGCGCTTGTGAGGAAGTGCCTCGCGCGCCTTGAAGCGGGCCAGCTGCTCGTCCTTGCCGATCGCAAGCCAGAATTTCACCAGCACCGCACCGGCGTCGACGAGTTCGTCCTCAAAGTCGTTGATCTCCGCGTAAGCGCGCATCCAGTCGGCCTCGGAGCAGATTCCTTCGACCCGCTCCACCAGAACCCGCCCATACCAGGACCGATCAAAGATGACGACCCTGCCCCGCCGCGGCAATTGCCTCCAGAAACGCCACAGATAGGGTTTGGCCAGTTCCTCGTCGGTAGGCGCCGCGATCGGAATGATGCGATAGCGACGCGCATCCATGGCCGCGGTCACCCTGCGAATCGCCCCACCCTTGCCCGCCGCATCCACCCCCTCGAACACCAGCACCAGCGAACGTCCTGCGAAAGCCTCTTCACGCATGAGCAGCGCAAGGCGCCCCTGCAGCGACTCGAGCACCTCCTCGTATTCCTTCTTGCCTAGCTTCTGGTCGAGTTCGAGCGAGTTCAGGTAGTTGCGACTGTCGAGCACCGACGGTAGCGGCGGCGCGGTCTGGCGCAACACCCAGTGCCCGGACACGGCCTCAAGCCGCTTGCCTATCGCATCCAGCAGCGTCCGTCCCACGAACAGCGCGCGAAAGCGCGGATCAGTCCCGTCGACGATGATCCACGGGGCGTCGCCCGTGCTGGTCCTGCGCAGGGCATGCTCCGCGACTTCACGATAGCGCTCGTAAAGCCTGTAGTAACGCCAGTCCTGGTCGGTAACGCGCCAACGGGTGCGGGGATCTCCCTCCAGCGCTTCGAGGCGCAACTTCTGCGCCTTCTTCGACAGGTGGAACCACAGCTTGATCAGCAACACGCCCTCGTGTACGAGCATGGCCTCGAAGCGATTGATCGCATCGAGATGCTGGTCCAGTTCCGCCCGCTTGCTCGACTTGTCCACGCGCGCCCTGATGGGCTCTGTATACCAGTTTCCGAACAGTACGCCGATCTTCCCCTTCGGCGGAAGCGCCCGCCAGAACCTCCACATGTGCGGCCGCTCCGCCTCTTCCGAGGACGGCGCGTCGAACGCCCATGCCTCAATGTGCCGCGGGTCCATCCATGCGTTAAGGAGGTTGACCGTCTCGCCTTTCCCGGCGCCGTCGATGCCGTTGATCAGGACCACAACCGCAAAACGCTTCTGTTCGAGGAGATCGAACTGCACGTCGAGGAGTTGGGTACGCAGCAGCGGCAGGGCCTCGTCATAGTCGGCCTTGTCCGTCTTGTGGCCTATCTCGGCAGATTCAAACATCCGGCCTCCCTTGCCAGTTCAGAAATCGCCCCACAACACCTGTGCCGCGCTCATCGCAGCCAGCCCGGCGGTCTCGGTACGCAATACCCGCGGCCCCAGGCCGATCCGCCGACACCCGGCAGTGTCGCACGCGACCAGCTCCCGGTCCGACCACCCGCCTTCCGGTCCGACCAGAACATGCAGCGGCCCATGCGGACGCTCCAGACGGGCAAGACCGGCTTCCCCTTGCGGTGCCAGAAGCAGCTTGTCATGTACCTGGCGGTTCGATACAAGGTAGTCCTCGAGCGCCGCGACCGGTTCGATCCGCGGTATCCGATTGCGTCCGCTTTGTTCGCAAGCCGATATCGCAACCTGGCGCCAGTGCTCATGCTTCCTGACGGCACGCTCGCCGGCCAGTCGTGCCACGGAGCGTTCGGCATGCACCGGCACCACTACCACGACCCCCAGCTCGACCGCTTTCTGGACGATCCAGTCCATCTTCTCTGCGCTGACGAGTGCCTGCACCAAGACCAACTGCAGAGGAGATTCCCGCCGGGGTTCGGAATGAACACCCAACGCAGCGAACCAGGCACGCCCCCGAGCGACGAGGCTCGCCTCCACCTCGGCGCCCCGACCGTCGAACAGGACGAGCGCATCGCCATCGCGCAGCCGCAGAACCTTCGTCGCATGATGCGCCAGACCATCGGGCAGTCGCACCTCGCCTGCAGGAGGAAGGGGCTCGGGGAAAAAGAAGCGCGAAATCATCATGGTATTATAGGGCCCGAGACCATTTGCTCCGCCAGGCACAGCACATGCCGTCAGCGCCAGCGGCGGAGTCCAGCAGGAGTGATGCCATGGTTGCAGCGACGACACCGGTGTGCAA
>DAOMNN010000031.1:0-36599 GCA_035443825.1 Rhodocyclaceae bacterium
GCGTGTCATCGACGCCGCCTTGCAGATGCACGGCGGCCAAGGTGTGCGCGTCGGGATCAAGGTCGAGTCGCTTTATCGCGAGATCCGTGCGCTGCGCATCTACGAAGGCGCGACCGAGGTCCAGAAACTCATCGTCGCGCGTGAACTGCTGCGTGGAATCGGGGGTGGGGGCAAATGATTTTCGACATCAGTCCGCGCATTCATCCCGGTCTGCCAGTTTGGCCGGGCGACGCCGCGGTACGTTTCGAACGCACCTGGACGATCGGCCCGGAGTGCCCTGTGAACGTTTCGTCCGTGAGCTTTTCGACGCATACCGGTGCCCACGTCGATGCGCCGTTCCATTTCGATCCGTCGGGACAGACGATCGACGAAGTTGCGCTCGACACCTACGTGGGTCCGTGCAGGGTGATTCATGTGATCGGAACGCACGGTACGATCGCACCCGGACAGATCGCCGATCGGCTGGCGGACTGTCCTCCGCGTGTGTTGTTCCGGAGCTACAAGCGGGCGCCCCGCGACGCCTGGGACAGCGCCTTCTGCGCGATCGCGCCTGAGACCATCGACTGCCTGGCGCAGGCCGGCATCGTTCTGGTCGGAATCGACACGCCCTCGCTCGATCCGGAGAACTCGAAAACGATGGACGCCCATCTTGCCGTATGTCGGCATCGCATGGTGATCCTCGAAGGACTCGTGCTCGACGGTATCGCGGAGGGCGACTACGAGTTGATCGCATTGCCGCTCAAGCTGGCCGGTCTGGACGCGTCGCCGGTTCGCGCAGTTCTGAGGACTTCGGGATGAGCGCTCCCGCAACGATGACCGACGGCGAGATTGCCGAACTCGACGGGCGCGACCCGCTGGCCGCGTTTCGGTCGCGATTCGAACTGCCGCCCGGTGTCGTGTACCTGGACGGCAACTCGCTGGGCGCACTGCCGATTGCGACTGCCGGTCGGCTGCAACGGGCCGTTTCCGAGGAGTGGGGCCGGGATCTGATCCGGAGCTGGAACAGTGCCGACTGGATCGGATTGCCCTCGCGCGTGGGCGACAAGATCGGACGACTCATCGGTGCAGCGCCCGGTGAAACGGTGGTGGCCGATTCAACCTCGGTCAACCTCTTCAAGGTGCTCGCTGCGGCGATCGGGCTCAAACCGGGGCGACATCGCATCGTCTCGCAACGCGATAACTTTCCGACCGATCTCTACATGGCCCAAGGGCTGGCGGCCTTTCTCGGTCAGGGCCATGAACTGGTGCTGCTGCCGGACGATCCCGATGCCGCCACCGTCGAGGCGGCGCTCGCAGCCGACACCGCCGTGCTGATGTTGACCCATGTGAACTACCGGACGGGTCGTATCCACGACATGACGCGTCTGACCGGCGCAGCCCATCGCGCGGGCGCTTTCGCGCTGTGGGATCTCGCGCATTCGGCTGGCGCGCTGCCGGTGGGGCTTAATCGCGCAGGTGCCGATTTCGCAGTCGGATGCGGCTACAAGTATCTCAACGGCGGGCCGGGTGCGCCGGCGTTCCTGTGGGTGGCGGAACGCCATCAGGCTTCGTTCGCACAGCCGCTGTCGGGCTGGATGGGGCATGCGGCACCGTTTGCGTTCGATGCGAGGTACCGCCCGGCAGAGGGCATCGCCCGCTATCTGTGCGGCACGCCGCCAGTGCTCGGTGCGACGGCGCTCGAGTGCGGGGTGGATCTGATGCTCGAGGCGGACATGGACGTACTGCGGGAAAAATCGATCGCGCTGACGTCGCTGTTCATCGAGCGCGTCGAATCGCGCTGCCCCGGGCTCGACCTCGTCTCGCCGCGCAATGCCGCCGAGCGCGGTTCGCAGGTGAGTTTCCGTCATCCTCACGGCTATGCACTGATGCAGGCGCTTATCAGCCGCGGCGTGATCGGCGACTTCCGCGCTCCGGACATCATCCGTTTCGGCTTCGCGCCCCTGTATGTGAGTTACCGCGATGTCGCAATCGCGGTGGACATCCTTGCCGACCTGATCGCAAGCGGGGGCTGGAACCGTCCCGAGTTCCATGCCCGTGCGGCGGTGACCTGAGGGACGGCGTCATGAGCCAGGATTCCACCCTTGGAGGTGCACGTACCGCGTTCGACGGACAGATGAGCTATACCGACTACCTCGCGCTCGACGCGGTGCTGGATTCCCAGCACATGCGCTCGGATGACCCGAACGAGATGCTGTTCATCATCCAGCACCAGACCAGCGAGCTGTGGATGAAGCTGATGTTGCACGAACTCGGGCAGGCGATGGGCTTCCTGCGCGATAATTCCCTGCCGCCCGCGTTCAAGGCGCTCGCTCGCGTGTCGCGCATCATGGAGCAGCTGATCCATGCGTGGAGCGTGCTCGCGACCATGACGCCGTCCGAGTACACCCGCATCCGTGAACGACTGGGCCACTCGAGCGGTTTCCAGTCCTGGCAGTACCGCCTGATCGAGTTCATGCTCGGCAACCGCAACCGCGAAATGCTCAAGCCGCACGCCCATCGGCCGGATCTCGTCGCGCGACTGGCCGACGCGCTCGATGCGCCATCGCTTTACGACGAGGCGGTCCGTATCCTGGCGGCACGCGGCTTCGCGATCGATCGTGCCGTGCTCGAGCGCGATCGTAGTCGGGCATGGCAGGCGAATGCGAGCGTGGAGCGTGCATGGCTGGCGGTTTACCGCGACCCCGATACCCATTTCGACCTCTACGAACTGGCCGAGGAACTCGTCGATCTGGAGGACGCCTTTCTCCTCTGGCGCTTTCGTCACATGCAGACGGTCTCGCGCATCATCGGCGGCAAGACCGGCACCGGAGGTACCTCCGGTGTGGCCTATCTGCGCCGCGTGCTCGACACCGAGCTATTTCCCGAGTTGTGGCAGGTTCGCACCGACCTCTGAGCCACCCGGACACGCAAGGAGACCAGAAACATGCATAGAACGCTTCAGCCGGAGCAATGGGTTCGACCACGCGGCTACGCCAATGGCATCGAGGCGCGCGGCCGGCAGATATTCGTGGGCGGGCAGATCGGCTGGAATGGCGAATGCCGCTTCGAGACCGACGATCTCGTCGATCAGGTCCGCCAGGCCCTTCATAATGTCCTGGCCGTTCTTGGCGTCGCCGCCGCGGGACCGGAGCATGTCGTGCGCATGACCTGGTATCTGGTCGACAAGCGCGAGTATGCGGCGCGTCTGCAGGAGATCGGGGCAGTTTACCGCGAAACCATGGGGCGCAACTTTCCGGCGATGACCGCCGTGCAGGTGGCCGACCTGATCGAGGATCGCGCAAAGGTCGAGATCGAGGTGACCGCGGTAGTTCCGGACTGAAGGGCCGTTCGTTCTTCAGGTCGGGGCTGAACCGAAGGGGTAGGGCCACTCGTCGGTCGCGTGATTGAACAGATCCGCGATCTGACCACGCAGCCATTTGTTGCGTGGATCGTGATGGTAGCTTCGGTGCCAGTGCTGGAACAGGTCGATGCGGGGAATCGGTAACGGTGGTTCGACGATCTTGACGTTGGCGCCAAGGCGCGAGAAGTACTGGCCGATCGCATGGGGCAGGGTGACGATCAGGTCGGACTGCCCGATGATCGTCGGAATGCTCATGAAATGCGGTGTGTGAAGCACGATGCGCCGTTCGATACCGTGGCGTTCGAGGTACTTCTCGAAAATCTCCTGACTTCGCCCTTCGGCCTGCACCACCGCGTGACCTAGTTCGAGGAACTGGCCGACGGATAGCCGGTTCCCCCGCAGCGGATGGTCGCCGCGCAGCAGGCACACGAAGCAATGACTGAACAGGCGCTGCTGGTGGAACTGTGTCGATGCGAGATCCGGGAAGTAACCCACCGCCAGATCGATCTCGCCCCGCTCCATTCCTTGCTCGATCTGCTGCGGCGTTCGCGCGACGGAACGAACCGACGCGCCCGGCGCCTCGCGTTGCAGGCGCTCGAGAATCTTCGGTAGAAACACCATTTCGCCGACATCGGACAGCGCAAACGTAAACACGCCCGACATGGTGGCCGGATCGAACCCACGGTCGACCAGCACCTGATCCGCCACCCGGGCGAGCATTTCGCGTGCATGCGCAGCCAGTGCGTGGGCACGTGCGGTGGGCGAGACCCCGGCCGCGGTCTTGACGAACAGCGGTTCTCCGAAGGTCCTGCGCAGTTTCCCCAATGCGGTACTCACTGTCGGCTGGCTCACCCCCAGCGATTGTGCGGCACGGCTGACGCTGCGAGCGTCATAGACCGCGACGATGACGCGCAGCAGGTTCAAGTCGAAATCTTTCATCCGGCATTATTCGCAATATCGATAAAGGTAATCGGCGTTTTGGGATTGTGGAGCCCAACCCCTGCGAGTGTAATGCCCCCACATAAAAAAAACGAATACGGAGATAAGGAGGAGGTATGGCAGTTGCGCTTGCGATTGCCGGGGTTTCCGTTCGTCTCGTGGGTTACACGCCGCATTGCGGCGATGGGGCGAAGGTGGGGCTACGGGGAGCGTTCGGAGAGGGCACGCAGTGAACGCGGCGCAGATGCTGCTGGCCGGGAAGCCGGAGGCTGTCGCGCTGGTCGAGGACGATGGTTCGCTCACCTACGCCGAGCTTCGTGCCCTTGCTACGCGTTGCGCCACGGCCTGGAAGCGTCGGGGCATCCGGCCGGGCGATCGCTGCGTCGTTGCCCTTCGTGATGGGGTCGACTGGGTTGGTGCCTTTCTGGGGTTGATCTGGATCGGGGCGTTGCCGATTGCGGTCAGTTCGAGGACTGCGCAGGCGCAGCTTCACGACTTGATGACGGATTCGGGCGCAGTCGCGCTGTTGCTCGAGGACGAGGCAGCACAGGCCTTCGGTGACCTTCGCAGCATCGGCCGCACGGCATGGCGCGCGGAGTTGCCCCCGTTCTCCGGTGATCCTGCGCCAACGGAAGTCGATGATGACGCTCCGGCTTTTCTGCTGTATTCGTCCGGCACCACGGGCAAACCGAAGGGCATCGTGCATGCCCACCGTGCGGCACGCGATGCCCATGTATTCGCGCGCGACGTGTTGGGGGCGACCTCACGCGATCGCTTCTACGCCACGTCGAAACTGTTCTTCGCCTATCCGCTCGCAAACGCGTTGTTTGCCGGCCTGCGCCTCGGGGCGTCGGTGGTGCTCGATCCCGAATGGCCGGATCCCGGGCGTGTCGTCGAACAGGTGCGGCGCCACACGCCGACGCTCTTGTTCAGCGTCCCCACCCTGTACCGGCGCATGGTCGAAGCCCGGGTCGGTGATTTTCCAGCGGTTCGTGCCGCGGTCTCCGCGGGAGAGGCCTGTCCTCCCGATCTGGCCGAGGCGTGGAGGAAACTGAGCGGCATCACGCTGGTGAACGGCTATGGCACGACCGAAACGCTGTCGCTGGTTCTGTATCGCACCGCAACGACCGGCGGGTCGATCGCGACCCCGTGCACATGCATCGAGGTCGAGGCGGCACAGGATGCGGATCAGGATGCCTTCCGACTGTGGTTCTCCCACCCGGCCGTAGCACTTGGCTACGCACGTGCGGTAGCGCACGACAGTGCGTGCTTCGGTGCGAACGGGTTCTCGCCGGGCGATTTGTTTCGCCGTGCCGATGACGACGGTGGGTGGCGCTTCGCCGGGCGTTCGGACCAGTTGCTGAAAGTCTTCGGGCGGTGGGTCGACACGCTGGCGATCGAGAGCCTGCTGCTCGACCGCTTGGCGGCGGCCGTCAGCGAGCTGTGCATCGTGCCGAGCGGAACCGGTGATCGGCACATTGCCAGCCTGCACCTGTTCGTCGTTCCCGGTCCGGGCCCGGAGGTGGCGCTGCGTGAGGAGGTCGCGGCAGCGATTGCCTGCCTGCCTGCCTATCAGCGGCCCGCCGAGGTGCATTTCGTCAAGGAATTTCCGCGTACGGAGACCGGCAAGCTGCGCCGTGGCGAACTCGCCGCGGTCGCGCGTTGAAGTGTCGCGGTGATGCACGTAGAGCTTTGCAACGCACCATGAGGAGACCATAACCATGAGAAACAGAATGTTCCTGCGCGGCCTGGCCGCGATGCTGTGCCTGGCTGCGGCGCTGCCCGTGGCCGCTCGCGAAGAGATCTTGCGGGTGCACCACTTCCTGCCCACCGGGTCGACCGCCCATGCGAAGTTCATCACGCCATGGTGCGACAAGATCAACAAGGAGTCCGCCGGAAAATTGAAATGCCAGATCTTTCCGGCGATGCAGCTGGGCGGAACTCCGCCCCAGTTGATCGACCAGGCACGTGACGGGATCGCGGATATCGTGTGGACCCTTCCGGGCTACAGCGCGGGCCGTTTTCCGATCGTGGAAGTGTTCGAGCTTCCGTTCATGATGACGACCGCGGAAGCGACCAGTCGTGCAGTGTGGGAGTTTGTCCAGGAACATGATCAGAACGAGTTCAAGGGTCTAAGGCCATTGGCGTTTCACGTCCATGGTCCCGGCCATTTCTTCATGGTACGCAACCCAGTGACGGGCCTTTCCGATCTTCGCGGCACAAAACTCCGTGCTCCGACCCGGCTGACCAACCTGATGCTCGCTTCGCTCGGCGCCTCGCCGGTAGGCATGCCTGTGCCGCAGGTGCCCGAGGCCTTGTCGAAGGGCGTAATCGATGGCGCCATCATCCCGTACGAGGTGGTGCCGGCGATCAAGGTGCACGAATTGACGCGATTCGCAAGTGAAGGGGACGCGAATTTCCCGGGGCTCTATACGACGGTTTTCGTCTTCGCGATGAATCCGGCCCGCTACGACAGGCTGCCGGACGATCTCAAGAAGGTCATCGATGCGAATAGCGGGGCGGAGACATCCGCCTGGATCGGATCGGTCTGGGATGTGGCGGACGGTCCTGCGCGTCAGCGGGTCGCCGACCAGGGAAATCCCATCAACACGATCCCTGCCTCCGAACTGGAAACGTGGCGAGAGGCCAGTGCCCAGGTCGTTGACACGTGGATCAAGGATGCCAACGCCAAGGGGGCGGATGGGCCGGCCTTGCTCGAGGCGGCGCGTGCGTTGATCTCGAAGCACAGCCACTGAGCAGTTCATGCAGCGAGTGCGTCCGAAGATGGGCGCACTCGCTGCATAGCGTGGAATGCCAGATCGTAACGTGACCATCGACTAGCGCAGGCGAAACACCATGGGTGATCGAATCGGCTCCGAGTTCGTGCGACCGGGAGGACCTCTCGGCAAGCTGCTCGACTATGCCTGTCGCGGATTCGCAATGGGTGGCGGACTCGTACTTGTGTCGATGGCGCTCATGTCCGTGGTCAGCGTGATCGGCCGTGCCACCTTGGGAAAACCGGTCCTCGGAGATTTCGAACTGGTGCAACTGGGGTGTGCGATCTCGGTGTCGATGTTCTTGCCCTACTGCCAGATGATTCGTGGGCACGTGATCGTCGACTTCTTTACCGCCGGACTCGATCGGCGGGCGCGTGCGTTTCTCGACGCGTTGGCGGCCATCGTGCTGGCTGCCGTGGCGTTTCTGATTGCGTGGCGCCTCTCCGTGGGATTGGTGGAGATCCGCGGAACCGGCGACAGCTCGATGTTGCTGCGCATTCCCACCTGGTATGCGTTCGTGCCCATGGTACCGTCATTCTTCCTGCTCGGGGCGGCCGCACTGTACACGACGTTCGTCAACGTCCAGCAGGTGCGCGGGTGAGCGGGATTCAACTAGGCCTGCTGTCATTCAGCATCCTGATCGGACTGTTGGCATTGCGCATCCATGTCGGCGTGGCCATGCTGGTTACCGGCATCGGCGGATACGTCGCGCTGATCGGTTGGTCGCCGCTGCTCGCGTATCTGAAGACTGCGGCATTCGGGCGGTATTCGGTGTATGACCTGTCGGTAGTGCCGCTCTTCCTGCTGATGGGGCAGTTTGCGCTGCGTGGCGGGCTCTCGAAGAGTCTGTTCGAGGCAGCCAACGCGTTCATCGGGCACTGGCGGGGCGGGATCGCCATGGGATCGGTCGCGGCCTGTGCGGGCTTCGGCACGATCTGCGGCTCTTCGCTCGCGACGGCTGCGACGATGGGCCAGGTGGCCCTACCGGAACTACGCCGCCACGGCTATGCTCCGGGGCTGGCGACAGGGGCGCTGGCAGCCGGCGGCACCCTCGGCATCCTGATTCCACCGTCGGTCGTGCTCGTGATCTACGCGATCCTGACCGAGCAAAACATCGCCACCCTGTTCCTCGCTGCCTTCGTGCCCGGCATCCTCGCGGCCCTCGGCTACATGCTTGCGATCATGGTTTACGTGCGCTTGCGCCCCGATTCCGGGCCGCCCGGCGAACGTCTGGGCTGGCGCGAGCGCTTGCGTGCGCTTGGGCGCGTGTGGCAGGTGATCACCATCTTCGTGGTGGTTATCGGCGGGATCTACGGCGGCATCTTCACCCCCACCGAGGCGGCCGCGATCGGCGTCATCGCGACCGGACTCGTCGCACTGCGTTCCGGAGAACTCAAGGGCGACGGGTGGGTCTCGTGCATCTACGGAACCGCCCAGGCGAGCGGCATGATCTTCCTGATCCTTCTGGGGGCCGACGTGTTCAACGTATTCCTGGCGCTCACCCAGATGCCGGCGGAGCTGGTGGCCTGGGTCAACGACTCCGGCCTGCCGCCGCTGGGCGTCCTGTTCGGAATCATCGCGATCCTGCTGTTGCTCGGCTGCATCATGGACAGCCTGTCGATGATCCTGCTCATGGTGCCGATCTTCTTCCCGGTGATCATGGGACTGGACTTCTTCGGCCTGGGGGACACCGAGAAGGCGATCTGGTTCGGCATCCTGGCGCTGTCGGTGGTCGAGATCGGCCTCATCACACCGCCCGTCGGGATGAACATGTACATCATTACCAGCCTTGCGCGCGATGTGCCGATGGGTGTCGCCTTCCGCGGGGTGGTGCCGTTTCTGTGTTCGGACGTGTTGCGTGTGCTGCTGCTCGTGTTCGTCCCGTCGATCAGCCTCTTCCTGGTGCGACTCTTCGGATGAACGCAACCACGGCGTACGCCGGAGCATCAGCGGTTGGCGCGATCACGCAGTCCGTCCGCATGAGGCAACGGGAGTCTTCCCGGGGTCACCGCGGCCGTGCCCGATCGCGACCGCTCGGGCACGATCCGTGACTTATCCACCATGTTGTTCGCGCATTGCCGCATTGCAGGGCAATGCTTTGTAGAAGCAAGCAAGGGAAAACCAAAGGAGAAGATCAATGCAGAAACGTCAAATTGCGGTTGCAGTGAGCCTGGTCGTGGCTGGACTGGCCGCCACGCCCGTCCTGGCACAGTCGAGCGTCACGGTTTATGGAGTCGTCGACACCTTCCTCGCACACGGGAAAACGGGAAGCGCCAAGTTCACCGGCGTGCAGAGCAGCGGCTGGACGGGCTCGCGCCTGGGCTTTCGCGGGGTGGAGGACCTCGGAAATGGGCTGAAGGCGGTGTTTACGCTCGAGTACGGAATCAATCTCGACGAGAACGCGGGCCTCGGGGCCGCCCCCAACCTGTCGCGCCAGCAGTTCGTCGGCCTGCAAGGCGGTTTCGGCTTCGTCGGTCTCGGCCGTCAATACCATCCGGGCTATTACGTGTTCAGGTATGACGCCATCACGCCTGTTCCGATCAGCCCTCAGTTCGTGCTTGCCGCCAAGGCCGGATCCAGGATGGTGGCCGGCGGGGCCGCGCGCATCAACAATGCGGTCAACTACAAGTCGCCGAATTTCGGTGGCTTTACGATCAATGCGATCTACGGCTTCAACGAGGCGAATGAGGTCAGCAACCGGCGCAAGGGCGATGTTGCGGGTCTGGGCGTTGATTATGCGAACGGACCGCTTGCCGTCAGCCTGAACCTGGGACACGAAAAGGAGCCGGCGGGCAGCAAGGACAAGCGCGAGATCTATCTGGGTGGCTCCTACGATTTCGGCCCGGTCAAGCTTTCCGGTTCGTATCAACACATCAAGAACGCGACCGTGCTGGAGCACTCCGACAAGGTCTGGCATGTGGGCGCAACCGTGCCCGTCGGTACCGCCGGCAAGGTGTCGCTCGGCTATGGCCGCCTGAATGCCGACGCGAGCGATGGCGACGCCAAGTCATGGGCGATCGCCTACTCGCATTCGCTCTCGAAGCGCACGCTCCTCTATGCCGGTTACGGTCATATCAGCAACGATAGCGGCCAGACGGTGCGATCACCGGCCTTTGTCAGTGCAGCCAACACTGCTCCGGGCGATACCAGCCGCAACCTTCTCGCAGGCATCAATCACTCGTTCTGACCGTCTCTCCTCTCGGTCGGAACGGGACGGGCGCTTCGGCGCCCGTCCTTTTCTGAAACTGCCCGCAACCAAGCACGACCGAGGCTGGCATTGTTCCCGGGGCACCCGGAGACATGCGGGGATGTGCGAACCGCGGGGTGCCGATGCAAGCAACACGGAGAAGGATCTCAGGCCGCACGTGGGCTCGCATATCGGCGTGTGGGCAGGGGGGTCTCGCGGCGCACGATGCGGGCGTTCGGAGTGCCTCTGGATTGGAGTCAGGAAGGAACGCCACTGCCGTCGGGAAGCTGCACCGGGTGATGACTGCGGGTGCCCGATCGGTTAAGTTAGGCATATGGATGAACTTGCTTCATGGTTCTCTGCCAATCAGGCCATTGCGACGATCATCCTCGTTGGAGCGTTTGTCTTGCTGCGCAAGCTGGTCGAACGGATCCTGCGGGGAAGGGACGATTTCGTCAGCGACGAGCGGCGGCGGCTGATTTCATACACGCGCAACGCACTCGTTCTGACCCTCGCGATCGGCCTGACGATGATCTGGGCCCCGGCGCTTCGCACCTTCGCGCTGTCAGTCACGGCATTTCTGGTTGCAGTCGTGATCGCGACCAAGGAACTGATCCTGTGCGTGACCGGAGGATTGTGGCGCACCTCGTCCGGATCCTTCAGTGTGGGCGACTGGGTCCGGATCGGTGATCTGCGTGGCGAAGTCGTCGACCAGTCGATCCTGTCGGTGACTTTGCAGGAAGTCGAGTCTGCTGCACGAGGGCATCATTTCACCGGGCGGACGATTACGCTGCCGAACAGCCTGTTCCTGACGACGCCGGTGACCAACGAGAATTTCTACAAGAGATTCATCTACCACAGCATCGAGATCACCCTGGAGAAGGAGGACGACCCCGAGCAGACTGCCGCGCTCATGGAAGAGGCGATGAACCGCGCGATTGCCGACAGCAGGGATGTGTCGCGACGCTATCAGGCCCTGATCGTCAAGCGAGCCGGTGTGAGCATGCCGCCCGTCGATGCGCGCACCCGACTGACGACTTCTCCCGAAGGGCGTGTGCGTATCGCGGTGACGGCCTTCGTTCCGACCGGCGAGATCGAAGCGGTCGAGCGTAAAGTGATGTCGCACGTTCTTGGTGCCCTGTTCCGCCAACGGCAGACACTGCGGAAAGCCGGTGCGGCGGGTGATGAAGGCGAAGCCCCCGCGCATTGACCGCACGTGCAAGCAGGCGTAAGCTGAATCAAAATAGAATCTTATAAGGCCGTGCAGCCGTGAGTGTGGACACTTTCCCCGTTCCTGACGCCGATTCGCTCCGCGAGGCACTGCGCCAGGTCATCGATCCGGAGATCGGCGTCAACATCATCGATCTGGGTCTGGTGTACGACATCGACATCACCCAGGAGCAGGTCAGGATCCGGATGACCATGACCTCGCCCGCATGCCCGATGGCCGACATGATCATCGGTGACATCGATGCGGTGCTCGACGTCGTGCTGCCCAAGCACTACCGCGTGGCGGTGGAACTGGTGTGGGATCCGCCTTGGACCCCGGAGATGATGAAACCCGAAGCAAGGCGGCATTTCGGATGGTGATCGTGCCCGTGCCCCGAGCCCCCCGGAACGAACTGTCGGCTGATCATGCTTGCTGACGTCCCGCCTGTCGCCCGCGTGCCGCTGTTGGTGCTTGGCATGCTCTCGCTGTTGTTCGGCGTCCTCGGAGGACTCGCCCGCCTCGCCGTCGCCGTTCCGCCGGCCGCGAGCGCCCAGGCGGGCGCGCATGCCGCGCTGATGATTGCCGCGTTCTTCGCAACCGTGATCAGTCTGGAACGCGCCGTCGCGCTGGGACGAAGCTGGGCCTACCTTGCTCCCCTGGCGGCCGGAGGTGGCGGACTTGTTCTGCTGCTCGGCGGACCGCTCGCGCCGGCCCAATCGCTTTTCGTGGCTTCGTCGGCAATGCTGCTCGTGGCAAGCGTGCGGATCGTGCAGCGGCAGGCGGCCCTGTTTACGGTGATGCTCGCAATTGCGGCGGCTTGCCTGATGGTTGGCAATCTGGCCTGGATGGCGAGCGGAAGCATCCACACCGCAGTGCCGATGTGGTTGTCCTTCATCGTGCTGACGATCGCCGGGGAACGCCTCGAACTGACCCGCTTCCTCCCGCGCAGGAGCATGGCCGCGCCTGCGTTCGTGATCGTGTCGGCGTCGATCGTGCTGGGCGCGGCAGTGAGTCTGTGGCACGAATCCGCTGGCCTTCGGGTCTTTGCGGCTGGCCTGTTTGCCCTCGCGGCCTGGCTCCTCGTCTTCGACATCGCGCGTCACAATGCGCGACAGACGGGGTTGACGCGCTTTATCGCGATCTGCCTGCTTACGGGTTATGTCTGGCTCGCACTGGGCGCCGCGCTGGGACTGGGCGGCGCACTGACTCCGGGCCATGGGTTACGGGATGCGTCGGTGCACGCGGTCGCGCTGGGTTTCGTGTTTGCGATGGTGTTCGGCCATGCGCCCATCATCTTCCCGGCTGTACTTCGGGTACGCATTCCGTACCATCCGATTTTCTACGTCCCGCTCGTAGTCCTTCATGCTTCGCTCGCGCTGCGTTTCGGTGGCACGCTCGCCGATTCGTTCGTGCTCCGCCAGCAAGGAGCATCGGTCAACGCGCTGGCATTGGTGTTGTTCATCGCGACGATGATCGTCAGCGCATTCCGGGGAAAGTCGGGCGCACCGACGAAGCACCGGCGTTCGTGAGGTTCGAGTTTCGCAACGAAGTCTTTCATGGTTATGACGGAGACCTACGATATGCAGCTGCCTGATTTCTATGCCGATGTTCAACGCCTGCGGGTCCGTGATCCGCTTGCGGATTTCCTCGGTGCCGCCGGCGACGGTGTTCTGGAGTACGGATATGAGGATGCGGTCAAACTTGCGGGTCACTCATGCCCCACGGTGGGATCAGCCTATGTGCTCACCTGCCGGGCACTTGCTGCACTTTATCCCGACTGCCTGCCGGAGCGGGGCGGGGTTGCGGTGTCATTCCGTGACCCCCTCGAAGAGGGCGTGACCGGCGTCGTCGCGAGCGTTGTGACCTTGTTGACGGGCGCCGCGGCTTCCGGAGGCTTCAAGGGCTTGGCCGGCCGTTTCGTACGGCGCAATCGCATGCAGTTTGCCGCCGAGATGCCGCTTGCGATGCGCTTCACGCGGCTTGACACCGGGGTCGCGGTCGACGCGGAATCGGAGCCGGGCCGCGTCCCGGCCGACCCGGAAATGGCCGTGCTGCTGCCGCGCTGCGTGCACGGTCAGGCGAGCGCCGACGAGCAGAGGCGGTTCGGTGTACTGTGGCAGGAACGCGTGGCCCGGATCGTCGTCGACCATGCAGGGGATGCGGAAGTGTTCCGGATCCTGCCCGTGACCTGATTGACGTCCGTTGCGAGGACGTCACCAAGGAGTGCCACAAGCGATGACGCAGCCCAGATTCTCCGTTTCCAGGGACAAACTCCGGTTTCTGCTGCTCGAAGGAATCCACCAGACGGCGGTGGATTCGCTTGTGGCAGACGGTTACACCCAACTCGACGCGCGAAAGGGCGCGCTCGCAGGTGATGAGTTGGTCGCAGCGCTCGCGGACGCGCATTTCGTGGGTATCCGCTCACGCACGCATCTGACTGACGAGGTGCTTGCCCGGGCGCCGAAGCTGACCGCCATCGGCTGCTTCTGCATCGGCACCAATCAGGTCGACCTGGAAGGTGCAGCCCGGCGTGGCATTCCGGTATTCAACGCGCCGTTCTCCAATACCCGCAGTGTCGCCGAACTGGTACTGGCCGAGATCATCATGCTGCTGCGCGGCATTCCGCAGAAGAGCGCCGTGCAGCATCGCGGCGGCTGGATCAAGAGTGCGGCCAACTCCTGGGAAGTGCGCGGCAAGACGCTGGGCATCGTCGGATACGGGCATATCGGCACGCAGATCGGCGTGCTGGCCGAGCAACTCGGCATGGGCGTCGTGTTTCATGACATCGAGCCGAAGTTGCCGCTCGGCAACGCACGGCAGGTGGCGTCGCTGGAGGCCCTCTTGTCTGCGGCTGACGTCGTGACGCTCCATGTTCCGGACACGCCCGCGACCCGTAACATGATCAGAAGGCACGAACTGGACGCAATGAAGCAGGGCAGTCACCTGATCAATGCTTCACGTGGCACGGTCGTCGACATCGATGCGCTGGTCGATGCGCTCGACTCCGGTCATCTGCTCGGTGCGGCGATCGACGTTTTCCCGGTCGAACCCAAGGGAACCGACGATCCGTTCGTTTCTCCGCTAACGCGCTTCGAGAACGTGATCCTGACCCCGCATATCGGAGGCTCGACGGCCGAAGCACAGGCGAATATCGGACGTGAAGTCTCGGCAAAGCTGATCCGTTACAGTAACAATGGTTCGACCATCTCGGCGGTGAATTTCCCCGAGGTGTCCCTGCCGGAACACACTGGAAAATGCCGCGTATTGCACATTCACAGGAATGTTCCGGGGATACTCGCGCGCATCAACGAGCGCTTCTCGCGTGCCGGAATCAATATCGCCGCTCAATACCTGCAGACTACGGAGCATGTTGGCTACGTCGTCATCGACGTGGATGCTGCGGCGAGTCAGGTGGCTTTCGATGAACTAAGCGGGATCGACGGGACGATTCGCTGCAGGATCCTTTATTGAACGCTCTCAGGCGACGCGTCGAATCACGTGAAGACGTTGCGTATTGGGGCTGCCGATGAGATCGGCGAGGGATACCTGGTCGAGGCTCGCGAGGAAGGACTTGAGTGCGTTGGCAAGGGCAAGCTTGAGCTTGCACCCCGGATCGAGCAGGCATTTGCTGTCCTTTCCGAAACATTCGACCAGGTCCAGTCCGCGTTCCATTTGTCGTACGACGTCGCCGATGCCGATCGACCGCGCGTCGCGACCGAGCCTCAGACCGCCACCCTTGCCACGCAGTCCCTCGACGAAGCCTTCCCGCACGAGTTGATTCACGACCTTCATGAGATGGCTGCGCGAGATGTCGAAGCGCTCCGAGATCTCCGCGATCGTAGCCAGACGATCGGGATTTTCGCCCAGATAGATCAGGACACGCAGGGCATAGTCGGTATGTTGGGTGATGTGCATCTCACGAGGCTCCAGTATGCGTTCGCGGTGACCGGTGGATTCATTATAGAGCGATCGGAGTAAAGATGCACGACGGTTGACTCTTAGAAAGAATCATACTATCTTCATCTTCAAGTCCTGTGCTCTACCCATTATCGACCTTCTTGTGGAGATGTACTCATGCACGCCTGCCACCTTCCTCTTGCCGGCAATCCCCCCTACGCCTTCGATGCGACCGGGATCGCAAAGCGCTTCCGCCACGCAGCCATCTTCGGCGCGCTCGAGGCCTTGGGCCCGGGGGAAACGATGCGCTTTCACAACGACCACGACCCGCTTCCGCTGCTCCAGCAGGTCGGTGCGCGCTACGGTGATGCGGTCCGTTTCGAGTACGTATCGCGCGGTCCGGACGGCGTCGTCATCGATTTCCTGGTTGCGGGCTGAGGAAAGACCGTGAAGAGGGACGAACGACTCGTGGAACTCTCGCGGGAACACCACGCTGCGTTGAAACTGGCGCGCCAGTTGAAGCGTGCGCCTTCGTCCCGGCGCGAGCGCGATGTACTGTCACAGACGGTGCAGGCACTTCGTATCGATCTGGAGTTTCATTTCGAAGAAGAGGAGGTAAGGCTCCTGCCCGTGCTGTGGCTCTGTGGCCGGGCGGATCTGGCTGAACGTCTCTGTTCCGAGCATGTCGAGCTCAGGGCCCTTCTGGGCGAGGCCGTCGGCGGGCGGGCCCTGGAACGGCTCGGCAAGGTCCTCGAAGCGCACGTCCGCTTCGAAGAGCGCGAGATGTTTCCCTTCCTGGAAGCCTACTGGACGGGCAGCGAAGCCCTGCGTGAACGTGACCCCGGCTTCAGCGCGGACGCACCGGTGTGGATGCGCGGCAGGGCTGCGATGCACAGCGTGAACCTTGGCGGAAGATGACGATGGCGGCATTGTTCCGGATTGACGAACCGCTCGCGGGAGCCGTGGATCAGCGCCCGAGTTGGCGGGCGTTCTTCGCCATGGCTTTCAGGCCGTTCTACCTCCTTGCTGCAGTCCAGGCGGGGCTGTTCGTACTTGTCTGGTCTTTCGGCATCGGCGGGACGCGAGCCCTGCCGGGCTTCCTGTGGCACGGGCACGAGATGATCTGGGGCTATGCGGGAGCGATCATCGTAGGCTTCTTGCTCACTGCAGTCGCCACCTGGACGGGGCAGCCGCCGGTGCGTGGTGCGAGCCTCGCAGGCCTGGTCGTGGTTTGGCTTCTCGCTCGCATCGCCCTGCTCGCGGCTCAGGATTCAGCCTTGTGGGGTGGCGTGCTTTCCGTGCTGTTCTTCGTTTCGGCGGCCGTCCTGCTGGCCATTCCGGTGCTTAGGACGCGCAATGTGCGCAACTATATCGTCCCGATTCTGCTGCTCGCGTTCGCCACGGCGAATCTCGTGTTCCATCTGGCGGTAGCCGGACATGTCGCACTCAATCCGCGGCACATGTTGCACGTGGGTCTGCTCATCGTATCGACCGTGATCTTCTTCATGGGCATGCGGGTCATTGCCTTCTTTACCAGTCGCGCATTGCACATTCCCCAGGTCGTCAACGGGCGTGCCGTAAGCTTCGTCGCGATCGGCGCGCCCCTGGCGATGGCCTTGCTGATCGCGATCGACGCCCCGTTGTTACCGAGCGTCGTTCTGGGTTTCGTTGGTGCGGCTACCAACCTCGTGCAACTGGTGCGCTGGTGGCATCCGCGGGTGGCTCGGAATCCGCTGCTGTGGGTTCTGTTCGCGGGCTATGCGTGCACCGCCATGGGTGTCGGGCTCTATCCCTTCGCACTTGCGCTATGGCCGCTGCTGACCAGCGCCGCCATACACAGCATCGCAGTCGGTGGTGTCGGATTGCTCACTCTGGGAATGATGAGCCGCACCGCACTCGGGCACACGGGGCGGTCACTCGAACTGCCGCAGCCGATGACGACCGCGTTCTGGCTGGTTCTCGCCGCAACCGGACTGCGTCTCGTGTCGACACTTCCGTTCGCGGGCGCACCTTGGGTGCTGGCAGCGAGCGGCGTCTGCTTCGCTGCTGCTCTGGCCCTGTTCGTGTATCGTTTCGGCCCGTGGCTCATTCGTCCGCGGGCTGACGGGCAGGGCTGATCGAATTTCGGAGAATGGCGGTACCGTCAGTTGTCAGAGGTCAACTCTCCGGGGACTGGCCGATCCCATGCTCGACCGCATAGACGGCAGCCTGGACGCGGCTGGATAGATTGAGCTTGCGCAACATGTTCTGGACATGGATCTTCACGGTGCTTTCAGCCACCGCCAGTTCGCGCGCGATTTCCTTGTTGCTCTGGCCACGGGCGATGAAGGCGAGAATCTCGCGCTCGCGCGGGGTGAGTTTGTCACGATGGGCGGTTTTGGCGTCTGTCAGGGTTCCGCGTCCGGGGTCGGCGCCGACGCTCTTGAGCAACTTGGCCATCATCTCCGGCGAGACGACGGACTCACCATGAGCCGCCGTGCGGATCGCAGCGATCAGGGTGTCGGCAGCGATGTTCTTGAGCAGGTAGCCTGACGCACCCGCACGAAGCGTTTCGAGCAGATCGTCTGCGTCCTCGGAGACTGTCAGCATCAGTACGTGCGATTCTGGCACTTCCTTTGTGATCATCCGCGCGGTCTCGCGCCCTGAGAGCCCCGGCATGTGAAGGTCGAGCAATACGACATCGGGACGCAACTGGCCCGCGCGCTTCACGCCTTCCATGCCATCTCCGGCCTCTCCCACGACTTCGAACTCCGGATTGCGTTGCAGCAGGGATCTGATTCCACTGCGGAACAGGGCATGGTCGTCAACGAGCAACACGCGTATCGGATCTGACA
Source organism: Rhodocyclaceae bacterium (assembly GCA_035443825.1). GTDB lineage: Bacteria > Pseudomonadota > Gammaproteobacteria > Burkholderiales > Rhodocyclaceae > DAOMNN01. Next base: position 18,185 of record DAOMNN010000031.1, read on the forward strand.
TCAGTTTGTCTCCTCGTGCGTTCTGGGAATTTCAAGGCGGATCTCGCTGCCACGGCCGCGTGACGAGCGCACGGCAAATCGACCTCCGATGCGCATCGCCCGCTCGCGCATGATCTCCAGGCCGATGTGAAGTTGTTGTTCGTCGGGGGATGCATTGGTGTCATCGAAGCCGATGCCGTCATCCCGAATGGTCACCGTCAGGCCCTCCATGCTGCGACGCAGCCGCACCGTCACGGAGTGCGCCTTGGCGTGCTTGCGCACGTTGGAAAGCGCCTCGAGAACGATGTAGAGCATCTGGGTCTCGGTTTCGGCCTCGAGCGGGGCGCCGTCGCCCTGTACGTCGAAGTGCGTCGAAATCCCGGTCTGTTGCGCGAGTCGTCCGAGCGCAGCCTCGATTGCAGCATCAAGGTCCTGTTGCGCCACACGGGTGCGGAAGTGCACCATCAGTTCGCGCACATCGTCGTAGCTCTCCTGCACGCCCTGGCGAATCATCGTCACGATCCCGTTCATTTCTTCAGTATCGCCTGTTTCGAGTGCCTGTTCGAGAAGCTGCACCTGAAGATTGAGAAAGGCAAGGGCCTGCGCGATGGAGTCGTGCAGCTCACGGGCGATCAGGTTACGTTCCTCGAACACTGCAAGCTCACGGGTATGTGCCTGTAGCCGGAGACTTTCGATCGCGGTGCCCAGCAGTTGCCCGAGGGTGCCGAGCAGTTGTTCGTCGGACGCGTCCAGTGGCCGCGGGTCGGTGAAATAGAGATTGAACACGCCGATCGGCCGTTTGTTGGCGGTGATCGTGGCCACCGACACGGCCTTGAAGCCGGCGAGACGACAGGTGTCCATTTTCATCGGGGCGTCCGGCCTCGCAACGTCGACCAGGACGGTGAGATTGCGGCTTGCCGCCTCGGTGCACAGGCAGGATCCACAGGCCAGGACGGCTTCACGGTCCAGAAACGTCTCGTCCAGGCCATCCGATACGGTGAGATACAGGTTCTCCGATTCGGGATCGAGCAGGCGCACCGAACTGGCCGTGGCACCGAGTGTGGTCTGTACATGCTCCAGAAAGCCTCGGCACAGACGGTCGATGTCGTGGGGTTCATGCAGAAAACCACTGGTCGCGTACAGGATCTCGAGTTCGCGGTTCTTGGCGGTGAGACTCTGGGTCTTGTCCGCAACGCGTTCTTCCAGCGTTGCATACAGATCCTGCAGATGAGCGGCCATCTTGTTGAAGCCTTCGGAGAGTTGCCCGAACTCGTCCCGCGTCATGATCGGCACCCGCACCGTGAAGTCCTCCAGCTCCATTCGCCGTATGCCCTTGCTCAGTTCGTTCACCGGGCGAACGACGAGCGAATAGAAGAAACGGATCAGGATGGCCGTTCCGATAAGTGCCAGGACTATCAGAAGGCCCTGGGATGCACGCAGGATGTTGAGTTTTCGCACATGACTCTGCTCCATCTTGAACACCACGGCATTGACGCTATCGACGAAGGTGCGCACGTTGCGGTCCATGTCGCGCATGGTTCGTCGCAGGATTCCGGGGTTTGGATCGGTGATCAGCACGAACAGGACCGGCCGTATGCGGCTCGTCCAGAAATCGGTGAAGCGTACGACGTCTTCGGGAATACCCCGGTCCTGCGGGACGAAGAGCGGTCGCTTCGGGTCACCCTCCGCGAGGCTGCGCAGGATGGTTTCGATGCCCTCGAGTTCTTCCTTGAGCATGGCCGAAAAGGCTGCGGGGTCACGCATTTCGGTATCGGCTCGGGCGAGCTGATGAGCGATGCGATAGGTACGAATCCGAAGGCCGCCCGTGTCGTTGATTGCAGCCGCACCGCCTTCGAGCTTCCACGAAATGGACAGGGTCATTCCGATCGCAGTCAGAGCGACGACGAAGAAGGCCAGGAGAATCCCGATGATCCTGGTGGACAGCTTCCGCACACCGGGCATGGACTTGGCGGGGGGTGGGGTCGCTCGATCCCTGGTCATCGCTTCAAAGGATGCAGGCGGCGATCGGATGATCGCCCGCAGTCGCCCACCGTAACGTCGGGAACATACAGGACTGTAGAGGGCATGTGCGACGCGAATCCTTGACGCGGGTCAAGCAGCAGGCCCGCGCAATCGCCAGCCTGCGAGAGTGGCAGGGTCAGGCTACGTCCTGCGCGAGGACGTCGCCGCACAGGATCCGGGAAAGGCCTTGCCGGTCGTGGATATGAATCCTGCGTCCGCTCACCATCAACAAACCGGCGTCCTTCATGCGGCGCAGGACGCGCGAGAGGCTTTCCTGCGAAAGATTCAGCAGGGAAGCGATGGTGCCTTTGGATGCGGGCAGTACGATCGGGCCGTCAGGGGCGTTGGAACGATCGGCGAGCTCAAGGATATACGCTGCGACACGAACAGCAGCCGTGCTCGGGGAAGTGCAGCTGATGCCATCGATCAGCCGTTGCGTACGCGCAGTGACCGCGGTGAGCATCCTGACCGCCAGCTTGTGGTCGGAATCGACCGCTGCCAGGACGCACTCCCGGCTCACTTCGAGGAGGACCGAGGGCGCGATGGTCTGAGTCCAGGTCCGGTAGGAGGCGCCAGTGAAGACCCCGATTTCGCCGAACATGCCGTAGGGCTGAAAGAGCTCGACCACGCGCGCACGATTGTCGGGGCCCAGGGTCATGAGCTTGACGCCGCCCGAAATGACAAAGTACAGCCCAGTCGGGCTGGAGCCTCGGTGAAACACGGATTCGCTGCGGCCGAGTTCGAACTGCCTGGCGCCACTCGCGAGCAGCGCGATCGTGTCGAGACGGATGTCCTGCAGGATCGGCATATCGGCTAGCGTCCGGTGGCTCTCGGGCAATGCGTCCAAGGCCTCGCGAAGCGCTCTCGGGGGCATCGCGGTCTGCAGATCGAAGTCGATACCACCCATCACATGGTTCCCGCCAATGTCCTGAAATTAGAATTTCCCTGCTTGACTGTCAGTATGCTAGCGGCGTGTCGGGGAATTGACAATTCGCCGGATGACCTAGGGAGTAGGCCGAAAGAACTAGTTCGCGGCCAGCCTCCGTCTCTGAAACGCGACTGCGTCGCCTGACCGGGAACACGGGTGGCTCGTCAGGCGGGTCTGGCTGCCCGGTAGGCACGCACGACCCTCAGCAGATTTGTGACCAGCCAGGCGAACTCGAAGGCGACGAGAAGGCCGCACATCCTGATCAGGGTTTCATGGCCTGCCACGATGGCGACGACAAGTGCCCCTACGGCAATCATGTGACTGCGCGTCTGCCACCATACCGGCCCGTCCGGCTGCAGCTTGCGCATGTTGGGCGCCTTGATGCCGTCCTGGATGAGGTGCAGCCATGCCAGAAACGGGACGATCTTGTAGAGCATGCCTTCGATGATGCTCACGAATCCACCGTACAGGACGAGCACTCCGGCCAGCACCGGCAGGACGGGACTGTCCCAGTACTGCGCGGCCAGCACGCACGCGATGCCGGCGCTGACGTTGAGCATGCCGAACTGGAACATTCTGAACGTGGCGTCGGGGGTCGAACGGCGCGACCGCAGCTGGAGCCGCAGCGTCGTGACGACGAAGACCGCTGCCAGGACGATGAGTACAAGCACCAGCATACTCTCGAGCACGGACACGCCCAGGAGGACGCCCGCGCTCCAGGCGATCAGTGCCGCACAAGTCGTCAGGCCCCAGTAGCGGGTTATGGGTGTGGGGTAGGCAGGGGTGATCTGGAACATGGGTACCACGACCCAACTCGTTGCCGCGAGCAGGATTCCAGCCCCGCCGAGCCATGCCCAGCCGACATGAAGTTTGAGCATGGACAGGAGCGGCAAGGGCACGCCCCGGGCGAGTACCATCGCCAACGCGAGCCCGAGCATGATGGCGATCGCGAGCGAGATCAGGGCCAGTCGCATGTCCCTTTGGCTCGCCTGCGAGATCGGTACTCGCCAGAGTGCGTGGGATGCAGCAGCAAGGAACAGGGCCGATCCGGAGCCAAGCAGGACGACTGCGGCGAGCAGGATGTCGGGGTTCATGCTGCCCAGGCCCCAGCTCAGGGTGATCGTGCCGGCGGCAAGGCAGACGTGGACGATCGAGGCGAGCAGATCGGCGCGTGGTAGCGAAGCGCCGATTACCACCGGAAGAATCTGGAACATCGCGCCCACCATGATCATCAGCATGAAGCCGACGGTGATCAGATGAGTTATCGCCAGGGCACCGGGGGTCCATCGGGAATCGAGAAGCCCGGGCATCAGCACGAGCAGGATGCCCGCCGCGATCCCGAACACTGGCGCGGTCAGAAAGAAGCGCAGCGGTGTTGCGAAGGACGGGGCCGCATCGTAGCTGAGCGAGCTGCCGCCAGGTGTCATGGTGCGGTGATTCCGATCTCGACTGCGCCGTCGTCGCGTATGCGTTGATCGTACTTGTAATGCTCGCGGTCGAGCACGCGGAACAGCGGCCAGGGCATCCTGTCGAGGACCAGCGTCAGGCTCTCGCCGGCCGGCAGGTCCGCCAGAGCTTCCATGACCAGTTCGAACGGGCGGGGCGGTTCGAGTCCGCGGGCGTCGACGATCCTGGTCATGATCCCGATGCTTTGAGCTGCCTCGTGATTTCGGGGCCGAGCGTGCTCATTTCGCGTCCGAGATGGGTATCGCACATCGGATAGAGGATGTTCTCCTCCTTCATGTTGTGCTGCTGCATCATGATCAGCAGGGTTTCGCCCTCGCCTGCGAAGTCGTCGCGATCCTGTCGATCCAATGCGTCGGTCATGCTGTCAAAGCTCTTGCGCATTTCGACGTGTTCATGGCGCATCATCTGGGTCGGGCCACCGGTCATGCCAGAGGCCGCTTCGAAGCGCGGGAAAATGATGTTCTCTTCAGCGGCGAAGTGCGCCTCGACGGCCTCGATGAACGCCTGCAGCTCGGTTCTTGCCGTGTTCCAGTCACCCTTGGAAGCGGCGTTTTCGGCGCGTGCGTACAACTCGTCGCATTCGCGGTGATCGTGACTCATCAAGTCGGTTATGCTTGCCATGGTTATCTCTCCAGTTCGTCCGGCCATTGTCCGACCGGGGCGGAGCGGCGCCTTGATGTCCATCAAACAGTAGAATTCCTCATGCAGAAGTCTCTGATTGCGACCTGCCTGGCGGGCGCGTATTTTCCTTCGCATTTGTTGATTACAGTCAAAGATGCTTGATAGTTCAGCGGTTTCTTGCACGCGTCGCCGTGCGTGCAGACGTTTTGTATCCGAATATGTCGCGGGTCGTTCGGCAGAAATCCCCTTGCACATGACGGCCCCCTGCGTATGACGAAGCGCTATCGACCGAACGCCTGGGTGACGATTTTTCTACCGTTCGCCCTCGGATACTATCTTTCCTATTTGCTGCGCACGGTCAATGCGGTCATCTCACCGGACCTGACACATGATCTCTCGCTATCCGCGGCCGATCTGGGGCTGCTCACGAGCGCGTACTTCCTGACGTTCGGGCTCGCGCAGATTCCGCTGGGGATCGCGCTCGACCGTTTCGGTCCGAGACGGGTCGAAGGCGCGCTGCTCCTTCTTGCCGCGCTTGGCGCCGCAACGTTCGCGATGGGCGATTCGCTGGCGCACCTCGGCCTCGCGCGCGGGTTGATCGGACTCGGGGTATCCGCATGCCTCATGGCGGGGCTGAAGGGTTTTGCGATGTGGTATCCGCCCGAGCGCCAAAGCTCCATGACCGGCTATATCATGGCTGCCGGTGCTCTCGGTGCATTGACTGCGAGCGCCCCGGTGGAGGCGCTGCTGCCGTTCGTCGGGTGGCGCGGCATCTTCTGGATCATTGCGCTCATCGCAGCCGCCATTTCGGCATTCATCTTCATTTCCGTACCGGAAGAGGCTGAGCATCGCTCGACCGAATCGATCGGAGGGGCGATGCGTTCGGTCGCGCATATCTTCTCGTCACCGGCCTTCCTTCGCATGGCAGGATCGGCAATGTTCTTCACCGGGGGCTTCATGGCCCTCCAGAGTCTTTGGGCCGTCCCCTGGCTGATGAACAACAACGGCATGTCGCTCACACGCGCTGCCGGCCATCTCATGATCCTCAATCTCGGGATGCTTGCCGGGCAGGTCTCGATCGGCCTTCTCGGCACGCGGCTTGCAAGGCGGGGTGTGACACCCCTGCGGATGATGCAGGTCGGATTTTCGGCAATGCTCGGGGTTCAGGTGCTGATTCTGACCGATATCGGTCCCGTGGCAGTGCTGTGGTTCGCGCTCGGGGTGCTGTCGTCGGTGAATGCCCAAGCCTATATCGCTACGGCGTCGAACTTCCCGCGGGAAGCGTTCGGGCGGGTCAGTACCGCGATCAACCTGATGGCCTTCTTCGGCGCATTCGGTGTTCAGTGGGGACTGGGCGTCGTTCTCGACGCGCTACAGGATGTCGGTTGGACGCTGCCGAATTCGCTAGTGGCCGCCTATGCCGCATTGATCGTGCTTCAGGCCGCGAGCCTGGTGCCGCTGATGCGGCGGGGGCGCGTGAGCGTCGCTCAGACGAACTGACCCGCGGCGTGACCGGACGACCAGGCCCACTGGAAGTTGTGACCCCCAAGGTGTCCCGTGACGTCGATTACTTCTCCGACGAAGTACAGGCCCTGGTGGGCGCTGGCCTGCATGGTGCGCGATGACAATGCGCGAGTATCCACGCCGCCAAGGGTCACCTCTGCCTTTGCGTAGCCCTGGGTGCCGGAAGGCGTGATCTGCCAGTCTGCAAGGGCTGCCCCGATCGTCTTCAATGTAGTTTGGCTGATCTGATTGAGGGGCTGTGACCAGCCATGCAGGTCGCACCAGGCCTGCGCGAAGCGACGCGGCAAACGCTCGGAGAGCAGATTCGGAAGCGTGATGCGGGCGCTGGCATGGGCCTGGAGCCAGGATATGGCATCTACGGCTGGCAACAGGTTGATGCTGATGGGCTGCCATTCGCTTTCATGCCGCGACTGGGCCTGCCAATAGCTCGAGATCTGCAGGATTGCCGGTCCGGAGAGTCCGCGATGCGTAATCAGCATGGCCTCGCGAAAGCGTCCGCCATTGCAGCTGACTTCGACTTCGAGCGACGCACCGGCCAGGGGCTGGAAACGCGACAGGGTGGCGGGAGAGAGCGTGAGTGGGACCAGAGCCGGACGCGGCGGGACGACCGGGATACCGAACTGGTTTGCCACGCGATAGCCGAATGGTGTCGCTCCGATGCGCGGAATCGACAGTCCTCCGGTAGCGATCACCAGACTGTCGCAGACAAAAGAACTGCTTCCCGTGTCGATCGTGAAACGCGCCTGGGCTCCGGATATTGGGTGAATTGCGTCGATCCGTGCAGGCATTGCCCATCGGACTGCACCGATCTCGCACTCGGAGCGCAGCATCTCGATGATGTCGCGCGCGGAGTCGTCGCAGAAAAGCTGACCGTGGTCGCGTTCGTGATAGGCGATGCCGTAGCGTTCGACCAGTGCGATGAAGTCCGCTGGCGCATAGCGGGCCAGCGCCGAACGGACGAAGTGAGGGTTGCTGCAAAGAAAATTCTCCGGACCGACGCGGCGGTTGGTGAAATTGCAGCGGCCACCGCCCGAAATGCGGATCTTTTCGGCGAGCTTGGTGGCGTGGTCCATCAGCAGCACTGTCCGCCCCCGTTGTCCGGCCTGGGCTGCGCACATCATGCCTGCTGCCCCGGCACCGATCACGATGACGTCGAATTTGTCGGGCATCTGGGCCGCAATCTGCGAGAACGAAGCGATGGAGCTTACGCGCGAGGACAGCGGCGCGCAATCGCCCGGCAGATCGTGATTCGTGAGGCTCGAGTCCGCTTTCGGATGAGCAAGAACCCCGCGGTGTGGATCGAGTCCTACACTTTCCGGACAGACGTAAGGAGGTCGACGTGATGCAACGACTTGGTGAAGCGGAGCGCCGCACAGCGCTGAACGAGCTCCCGGGATGGGCGCTTGTGGAGGGCAGGGAAGCGATTACGCGAACATACCGGTTCGCTGACTTCAACGCAGCCTTCGGGTTCATGACGCGGGTCGCGTTGATGGCCGAGAAGGAGGACCATCATCCCGAGTGGTTCAACGTATACAACCGCATCGACGTGAGCCTCGCAACCCACGACGCAGGCGGCCTGACGGCAAAGGACATCGCTCTGGCTCGATTCATGGACGCAGTCGCCGAGCAGATCGTGGCGACTCGAAGTTAGGCATGAAGCCGAAGAACCCTGCGCCATCGCCGGGATGTCCGTAGACGATCTCACTGCTTTTCTTCACGCTGCTGAGCACCCCGTTGCCCGTATACTGGGCTGATGATCCGGAAGGTGCTGCTCGCATTCATTTTCTTGTTCCTTCTCGCCGCAACGGCGAATGGGCAAGAGTCGGCGCCTGCGACAACCCCCGCCGACAGTCCCGTGGTGGAGTTCTTCTTTTTCTGGTCCCAGACGTGTCCGCATTGCCGCGACGCGATACCTTTTGTCATCGATCTTGCCGAACGGCGTCCCTGGCTGCGTGCGTATGCGCTCGATGTCTCGACGAGCTACGAGGCAGGTGAAATCTACCAGTCACTGGCTGCGCGTTTCGGGGAGGAGGCACGTTCGGTGCCGGGATTCATCTTTTGCGACACGTTTCTGACCGGCTATGACAACGAGGCAGGCATCGGCGCCGAGATCGTCCGCAGGCTGGACCGGTGTCACGAGTGGATGGTGGCGGAGGGGCTTGCAGAAATCATGCCGGGGGCGGGCGCGCTGCCACCCCACGTCACACAGGGCATCTCAAGCGGGAGTATTCGCTTGCCGCTCATTGGCGCAGTGGTTCCGGGCGAGTGGTCGCTGCCGCTGCTGACGGTCGTGATCGCCGGACTTGACGCGTTCAACCCATGCGCTTTCTTCGTGCTTCTGTTTCTGCTCAGCATCGTGGTGCATACCCGAAGCCGACGACGCATTCTGTTGATCGGCGGCATCTTCGTCACCATCTCCGGGATCATCTATTTCGCCTTCATGGCGGCATGGCTCAACGTGTTCCTGCTCTTCGGCGAAATTCCCCTGATCACGCGCATCGCCGGCGGGGTGGCCGTCATCCTGGCGCTGATCAACATCAAGGATTACTTCTGGTTTCGAACCGGCCCCACCCTGAGCATTCCGGATGCGGCGAAACCCGGACTTTTCCAGCGCATGCGCGGGCTGACGAGCACGACGAGCCTTCCGGTGCTGCTCGGTGCGACGGTCGCGCTGGCGATCACGGTGAATCTCTACGAGATCCTGTGCACCATGGGTTTCCCTATGGTCTACACGCGCATCCTGACCATCAGCGAAGTCGATGTCTACGGCTACTACGGCTACCTCGCGCTCTACAACCTCGTCTACGTACTGCCGATGGCAGTCATCGTGACCTTGTTCGCCTACACCCTCGGCAGTCGCAAGTTGCAGGAACACGAGGGCAGGGCCTTGAAACTGCTGGCCGGCATGATGATGCTGGGCCTCGGCACCGTGCTGCTCTTCGCGCCGGAATTGCTGAATGATCCGCTGATCGCGACGGGGCTCGTAGTCGCCGCGATGGGAGTCACCGCGGTCGTCGTTTTCGCAAGCCGTCGGCGCGGCGGTGGCAAACACCCTTCCGCACGCAGATAGCCGACAGTGCCAGGCGGCCTGCCGGGGTGATCCCCGGAGTGCCTGAGCCTGTGCGGTCTAACCCCATGGTTTTTCTGGAAGTGTGCGCTCTCATCACCTAGGCTTGATATTGCCCATGTACTAAGTACGGTCCGTGGACTCAGTGCAATCAGGCGTCTTGCATGGGGATGCATCCAGCGGTTGCTGGCATTGAGCGAGGGGGCCGGCCCTTGATACGGTCGCGACGCCATGCAATGGGTCGAACGATAAGCAGACATGGTCGCGATCTTCCCGACGGAGGATGGCAGCATGACAGAGAGAAAAGTCGAACGCGGATTGCGCGAACTGTATGACAAGGATCCGGAACATGCCGACTGGCTGGTGTTCGGCCGGGTACCCGAGGCGGACCGGCGCGGCTTTCTGAAGGGTGCGGGCCTTGCTGCGATGGCGGCAGCGGTCGGGGCAACCATCCCGTTTGCGCGCAACATGCCGTCCGGTCTGATCCCCGCCGCACTTGCGGATACGCACGCGGAGTTCACGCTCTTCGGCAAACAGGGTCTCATCGTGCGCAACGATCGGCCGGTTAATCTAGAAACCCCGCCGCATCTGCTCGATCCGGACGTCACGCCGATTGCGAACTTCTTCGTGCGGAACAACGGTGGCGTGCCCGGCGAGGCTGCCGATCCCGATGCATGGCGAATCACCGTGGACGGCGAGGTGGAGAAGCCGCTCGAACTGTCGCTCGCACAGCTCAAGTCCGAGTTCGAGCAGGTCACGCTGCAACTGCAACTCGAGTGCGGCGGCAATGGACGTGCCGGTTTCAACCCGTCCCCACGGGGAAATCAGTGGGTTATCGGGGCGGTCGGAAACGGCGAGTGGACTGGATGCCGCATGGCCGATGTGCTGGCTCGTGCGGGCGTCAAACCGGGCGCGGTATACACCGGGCATTACGGTGCCGATCCGCACCTGTCCGGCGAGGCCGGGCGTCCGGCAATCAGTCGCGGCGTGCCGATCGCCAAGGCGATGGATCCGCATACGCTGATCGTGTGGGGCATGAACGGCGAGCCGCTACCGCTGATTCACGGCGGTCCGGTGCGCGTGCTCGCGCCGGGTTGGCCGGGGTCGTGTTCACAGAAATGGCTCACGCGTGTGTGGGTTCGCGATCGTGAACATGACGGCCCGGGCATGACGGGCATGTCGTATCGCATGCCGCGCAATCCGGTTGCACCGGGTGCCGAGGTTCCGGCCGAGGACATGGGTGTGATGGAGTCCTTGCCGGTGAAGTCGGTGATCACGGCTCCCGAAACGAATGCGAGCGTTGGGGTCGGTCAGCCCTTCGAGCTCCGCGGTCACGCGTGGGCGGGGGACCGTGCCGTTCGCGCCCTGCATGTATCGATCGATTTTGGCGCAACGTGGACGGAGGCAAAGCTGAATGCACCGGTCAACCGCTATGCCTGGCAGCGCTGGAGCGCGCAGGTCTCCCTGCCTGCCAAGGGGTATTACGAGATCTGGGCTCGTGCAACCGACGATGCCGGCGTGATGCAACCTGCGGTGGTGCCCGGGTGGAATCCGCGCGGTTATGGCAATAATGCGCAGCATCGCATCGCCGTGACCGCTGCATGATGGCCGAGTGCGACGCAGCGATTGGTCGGGCGAGGGTGCGGTGGCGAACTCCGCATCGGATCGGATTGGGACTGCTGGGCGCACTGCTCTGCCTTGCAGTCCTGAGCGAGGATGCGCATGCGGAGGAGTTCGGGGGGCTGCCCGAAGGGGACGGCCGGATCGAGACCTACTCCAACTGCATCAGCTGTCATTCGACGATGATCATTCGTCAGCAGCGCCTGGCACGCCGGACCTGGGATGAAGTATTGACCTGGATGGTGGAGGAGAAGGGCATGTGGGAAATGCCGGCGGAGGTGCGGGCGAAGGTGCTCGATTACCTGGCCGAGCACTTCGGCCCGGATTCGCCGCGCTGATCGGCACCTCCGGGGAAAATGGCAGGATCTTTACGGCCGGATTTACGTGAATTTTCGTGCCGGACCCCAGCGGTGACGGTTCGCGATGTGCGATCGGATCGAAGATCGCCCCGACCTGCCGACACCCGGATGCGTGCGGTGTCGGCGGAACGGGTGAGACACGGTCAGGCTGCGGAAAGTGCCTGATCGAGGTCCGCGATCAGGTCGTCGACGTGCTCGATTCCGATGGACAAGCGGATCATGTCATCGGAGACGCCGGCCTTTGCCATCTCGTCAAGGCCGAGCTGACGGTGCGTGGTCGACGCGGGGTGACAGGCGAGTGTCTTGCAATCGCCGATGTTGACCAAGCGGGTAACGAGCTGCAGTGCGTCCTGGAAGCGGGCGCCCGCATCGCGTCCGCCTTTGACGCCGAAGTTGAGAATACCCGATGCGCGACCGCCCATGTACTTCTGCGCCAGCGGGTAGTCCTGGTGGTCCTCGAGTCCCGCATAGTTCACCCAGCTCACTTTCGCGTGCTCCTTCAGGAAGCGTGCGATCTTGACACTGTTCTCGCAGATGCGATCCATGCGCAGGGCGAGCGTCTCTATGCCCTGCAGGATCAGGAAGGCGTTGAACGGTGAGATCGCCGCACCCATGCTGCGCAGGGGCACGACGCGGGCGCGGCCGATGTAGGCCGCCGGACCGAGCGCCTCCGTATAGACCACCCCGTGGTAAGAAACGTCCGGTTCGTTCAGGCGGCGGAACTTCTGCTTGTGCTCGGCCCAGGGGAATTTGCCCGAATCCACGATCACCCCGCCGATCGAATTGCCGTGTCCGCCCAGATACTTGGTCAGCGCGTGTACGACGATGTCCGCGCCGTGCTCGAACGGCCGGCACAGATAGGGCGAGGGAACGGTGTTGTCGACGATCAGCGGTATGCCATGACGATGGGCGATATCGGCGAGCTTCTCGAAGTCGTTGATATTCCCCAACGGATTGCCCACCGATTCGCAGAAGATGGCCTTGGTGCGTTCGTCGATGAGTCCCTCGAAAGCATCCGGATCGCGATAATCGGCAAAGCGGACTTCGATACCATACTGCGGCAGGGTATGGGCGAAGAGATTGTAGGTGCCGCCGTAGAGGGTGCTCGAGGTGACGATGTTGTCGCCTGCTTCGGAAATGGTCTGGATCGCCGCGGTGATCGCGGCCATTCCCGAGGCCATCGCGAGGGCCGCGACACCGCCTTCCATGGCCGCGACACGCTTTTCCAGTACATCCTGGGTCGGATTCATGATGCGCGTGTAGATGTTGCCCTGCACCTTCAGGTCGAACAGATCCGCACCGTGCTGGGTGTCGTCGAAGGCGTACGACGTCGTCTGATAGATCGGTACGGCGACCGCCTTGGTGGTGGGTTCGGGGCTGTATCCGGCATGGACGGCGAGGGTTTCGAGCTTCATGTTCGCTCCTTGGTTGAGTGTGTGCGCGAGTATAGACGCGCGCGAGGGCATATCGAAATTGCGCGCGGTCATGAGCCGTGATGATAGAGCGCGTGAGTCGTGGCCGGAACGATCAGCTTGCGCGGTGCGGCACAAACGCTAACATGGGCGGAGACTCGAGATGCAGGTGGGGTGATGAAGGCGGACGGGCGTGTGATCGCACTGATGTCGCAGAAGGGGGGGGCGGGCAAGACGACGGTCGCGATGCAACTCGCGGCGGGGCTTGCTGCACGCGGCGGCAAGGTGGCCATCGCGGACCTCGATCCGCAGGAAAGCGCGCTGCGCTGGTCCGAGACGGCCTCCGCTGCGGCGCCATTCCCGGCGGAGGTGCGTTCGGTAAGTGGAGATGCAGCCACGATCGCCGCGCACGTCCGCGATCTCGCGCGGGGAGCGACCTGCGTGATTCTCGATTGTCCGCCCTCCATCGAACACCGGCATTCACTTGCGGCGCTCGGGCTAGCCCACCTCGTGCTGGTCCCGGTGGTTCCCAGCCCGCCGGACCTGTGGTCCGCGCGTGCGGTCGAGCGTCTGATCCTGCAGCAGATGCGGGATCGTCCGCAGTTGCGCGCGGCATTGATGGCGAACCGGGTACAGCGCACGGCGCTGTCCGCGTCGGTGCTGGAAGTGATGCGCGAGTTCACCCTGCCGATCCTGCGTGCCGGGTTCTCGCAACGCAATGCCTTCGCACAAAGCGCCGTCATCGGTGCTTCGGTCTTCGAACTCGGCAGGGCCGCCGAAGCGGCACAGATCGAGGTAAGACGGACGGTCGATGCGGTGCTCAACTTGATGAGGAAAACGAAATGACCACGAATCGGAGAATGCAGTCGGCACTTCGCGCAAGCCTGGAGAAGGAAGACGCGGCATTGTCGCGACGCCTTCCCGCAGTCGCGAAGGCGGGGACGCCAAAGGGTGGATCGAAGGCGAGCGCTGCAACGACTGCGACAGCAGGCCGCGGCAAGAACGTGGCGACACCGGCGACGGCGCGGGAGTCGGTCGCGAAGCGGGCTGCACCAACGACTCGGCGTAAGGTGGCAACGCCGGCGATGCCACCGAAGTCCCGCAGCAAGGCCATCGCACCAGCCGATCGTCCTGCGAATGTACCTGCGAAGGCGAAATCTCCCGCAAAACCGGAAAAGCGGGTTCGGCGCAGCTTCTCGATCGCCTCCAGCGACGTCGATCGGTTGGAGGCCCTCAAGGCCTCGGTGGCCGCAAGCGGGCGCAAATGCCGCCGATCCAGCCTCGTGCGGGCCGGCCTGGTCTTGCTTGAACGGCAGGGTACCGAGGCCATTGCCGTCCTGCTGGATGCTCTGCCCCCGCTCAGAAAGAAGGGTCGTGTGCGCAAGTAGCGCTCGGAACGAGCTGCAGTTCAACACGATAGACGGCGTGAATCGAGAGTCGCGGCATTGACGCCTTGATATGGACCGCATAAGATAGTAACCAATTACTTACTTATGTGGGATGCCCGTGTCGAGCCGAACGAGACATCTTCCGGCAGAGGAGCGCAAGGCCGTTACTGTCGAGGCAGTTGTCGAACTTGCAGGAGAGAATGATCCTGGCCAGATCACAACAGCAGCCATTGCCAAACACATGAACCTCACTCAGGGTGCCCTGTTCAGGCACTTCCCGAACAAGGAAGCGATCTGGCAGGCGGTCATGGAGTGGGTTGCGGAGCGCCTGCTGGGGCGCGTCGAAGCGGCAGCACGTGGCGTCGACTCGCCACTAGGTGCGCTGGAAGCGATGTTCATGGCGCACGTGGAGTTCGTCGCAAGGCATCCCGGCGTACCGCGCATGATGTTCGGCGAACTGCAGCGCGCCGACGATACGCCTGCCAAGCGGATGGTGCGCACCTTGATCGGTCGTTATGGTGAGCGCCTGCGCAACGTGATCGAGAAGGGGCAGGCGTGCGGCGAGATCGCACCGCAGATCGAGCCTGTGGTCGCGGCCACCCTTTTCATCGGCACGATACAGGGGCTGGTCATGCAGTCCCTGCTCGCGGGTGACGTGGGACGCATTCGGGCGGATGCGCCCGGGGCCTTCGCCATCTATCGCCGCGGCATCGGGAGCACGCGGTGAAAACTCCGCCTGAATTCGCGAGCCGACTGGTACTGTTGCTGGTGCTGGCTTCCCTGCTCGGGGCTTTCGCTTATGTCGCCCTGCGCACGGGTCCGTTCGCGCCGGTTCCCGTAACCGTGACGACCGTCGAGAATCGTTCCATCGTGCCGGGCCTGTTCGGCATCGGCACGGTCGAGGCCCGTCATTCCTGGAGAATCGGACCGACGATGTCCGGACGCTTGCTGCGTCTGGATGTTGAGGTCGGGGACCACGTCGTCGCGGGACAGGTCATCGGCGAGATGGATCCGGTCGATCTCGAGGATCGCATCCTGGCCCAGCAAGCCGCCGTGCGTCGGGCCGAGGCGAACGTTCTTTCGGCCGTTGCGCAAGTGGAAGACATGCTGGCGCGCCAGGCGCACGCTCAGGCACAGGTCCGCCGATACAGCCAACTGCTGCAAGCGAGTTTCGTCAGTGATGAGGCACTCGACGGCAAGGTGCGCGAGAATCGGGTGGCCGTGGCCGGGGTTGCCGCGGCGCAAGCCAATCTCGACGCGCTACGCGAGGAACACTCGCGCCTGCGGGCGGATCTCGAAGGACTTCGGCGCCAGTTGGGAAACCTGCAGTTGGTCGCCCCCGTCGACGGGCTCGTAGCCGCACGCCTGGCCGAACCGGGCACGACCCTGCTGGCGGGTCAGGGTGCAGCCGATCTGATCGACCCCGCGACATTGTGGATCAACATGCGGGTCGATCAGGCACGCGCCGAAGGTCTGCGTGCGGGTCTGAGCGCACGCGTGGTGCTGCGCTCCCGCCCCGAGGATTCGATCGCGGGGTCGGTCCTGCGGGTGGAGCCATTGGCCGATGCGGTGACCGAGGAACAACTGGCGAAGGTGATATTCGAGGTGCCCCTGGCGGTCATGCCTCCGGTCGGCGAGCTCGCGGAAGTGACCGTCGACCTGCCGGCGCTCGCGCCGAGTCCCACCCTGCCCAATGCGGCCATACGCCGGGAAAAAGGCAATTCGGGCGTGTGGGTAATCGAGGGTGACGGACTGAGGTTCGTTCCGGTCGTAACCGGAGCTTCCGATCTGGACGGCAATGTACAGATCGTCAGTGGCGTCGAAGCGGATGATCGGGTCGTCGTCTACAGTCAGCAGGCACTTGATGAGCGTTCGCGGGTCCGGGTTGTCGAGCGCTTGCCGGGTCTCGCTTCATGATCAGTCTGGCAGGTCGCGACATCCTTCACGGGTGGGGCAAGTTCATTCTCACCGGCGCCGGGCTCGGTCTGCTCATCGGGGTCACCCTGACCATGGCTGGCGTGTACCGGGGCATGGTCGACGATGCGCGGGTGCTGCTCGACAACAGCGGTGCCGATTTGTGGGTGGTGCAGCAGGGGACCCTGGGGCCTTACGCGGAATCATCCAGCATTCACGACGAAACCTGGCGCGGCATCGTCGGCATGGCCGGCGTCGAGCGTGCGGCGAACGTGACCTACCTGACCACCCAGATCGGGCACGCCGGGCGCGACGTGCGCGCAATGATCGTCGGCGTGGTGCCGGGTGGCCCGGGCGAACCGGGGCAACCGATGCGACTCGTCGACGGGCGTCACATCACTCGCGGTCATTTCGAGGCCGTGGCCGATGTCGCCGCCGGTTTCGCGCTCGGCGAGCGCATCGATATCCGGCGCAATCGTTACACGGTCGTCGGGTTGACGCGGCGCATGGTGTCGTCCGGTGGCGACCCGATGGTGTTCATTCCGCTTAAGGATGCGCAGGAAGCCCTGTTCCTGAAGGATAACGACGCGATCGTACAGCAACGTCGGCGCACCGCAGCCAATCCGGCCTTTGACCGGCCCGGGGTTCCCGGCCTGCTTGATGCGGTGATCGCGTCGCAGACCGTCAATCCCCATGTCAATGCGGTGCTGGTGAGGGTTGCACCCGGATTCGCGGCCGAAGAGGTCGCCGAACCGATTCGCCGCTGGTTGCGCCTGCAGGTCTACACCCGGGCCCAGATGGAGGAGATCCTGGTCGGCAAGCTGATCGCGACCTCCGCGCGACAGATCGGCATGTTCCTGGTGATCCTGGCCATCGTCAGTGCAGCGATCGTTGCCTTCATCATCTATACGCTCACGATCGGCAAGATCCGCGAGATTGCCGTACTGAAGCTCATCGGCACGCGCAATCGCACGATCGCCGGAATGATCATGCAGCAGGCCGTCGGGCTGGGCCTGATCGGCTTTCTCGTGGGCAAGATCTCCGCCACCGTCTGGGCGCCCATCTTTCCCAGGCATGTCCTGCTCGAACCTGGCGATGCCGGTCGCGCGCTGGTGGCGGTGATCGTGATCTGCGTGCTGGCGAGCGTACTCGCCATCTATGCAGCGCTGAGGGTCGATCCTGCGGAGGCGATCGGTGGCTGAGTCCGCAGGGCGGGGGGGTATTCGCATCGAAGGCCTGCGCAAGCGCTACGGCACGGGGGACACCGCGGTCGATGCGCTCAGGGGCGTCGACATGGTGGTGGCTCCGGGGGAAGTCGTCGGACTGGTCGGTCCGTCCGGGTCCGGCAAGAGTACGCTTCTCAAGTGTCTGGGCGCGGTGATCGAGCCGAGTGGAGGGCGGATGATCGTGGGTGACACCACCATCTACGACGAAGGCTGGAAAATCGGCGACCTGCGTGCCCTGCGTAGGGACAGCATCGGGTTCGTGTTTCAGGCGCCCTACCTGATTCCGTTTCTCGACGTGACCGACAACGTTGCCCTGCTACCGATGCTGGCAGGCCACCCCAATGGCGAGGCACGCAAGCGCGCGCTGCAGCTTCTCGAGGCACTCGACGTCGCCCACCGGGCCCGGGCGATGCCCTCGCAATTGTCCGGCGGCGAGCAGCAACGCGTGGCGATCGCGCGTTCGCTGGCAAATCGTCCGCCGGTGATTCTCGCCGACGAACCGACGGCACCGCTTGACAGCGAACGCGCGCTGGCCGTGATGCGAATTCTCAACGACATGGCGCGGCAGTTCGACACCGCCGTTATCGTCGTTACCCATGACGAAAAGATCATCCCGACCTTTCGCCGCATCTATCACATCCGCGACGGGCGGACCGAGGAAGAGGCCGGCGAGGGGAGGGACCTGCAGTGAACCAGCCAAGGGGCAAAACGAACATGAACGGGATGCAGCTCGGCACGAAAATCCTCGCGGCCATCGCGGTGATCTTCGGAGCCATGACGATTGTGAGCGGCGGACAAGCGCTTTTCGGCGGGTCGGCTGGGCGATTCGATTTCGGCAATGTCGTGCCGCTGGTATTGTGGTTCAACTTTGTTGCCGGATTCTTCTAC
>DAOMNN010000032.1:0-35373 GCA_035443825.1 Rhodocyclaceae bacterium
GACTGCTACGAGCATTGAGTCCACGATCGGCCGGACTCGTTCAGCGCGGGCTGGACACGCCGGCCAGCAGTGCCACCCCGGCGACGCCGAGGATCAGGACGAGCAGGCGGGCGAGACTCGATGCGCTCATGGTGGCTGGGCCGGATCGGAGGGAAGCCGAGTATCGCAGTCCTGCGAGATCGATCAATCCGTTTCTTGCGCACTGTCGACATGGGCGATGCCCAGCGGCGGCCCGCTTGTGCCACGCGTCCGCGGAAGGCGCACAATGACGATTAACGGGTGCCTGCGTGGGTCGCGCCTTCGGGCGCCGCAGGTGTGAAGGTGCGCATCACCCGCCGGCGTACGGTCGGAATAATCGCCCGACCCGGTGGTGCGCACATAGCAGCCGGGGTAACGGCCGGCCACCCGTACCCTTCGTTCCGGCCCGCCGCCGTGGCAGCTCGGCGGCATGCAGTTGCGGGCGGGTGGCAGTCCGGGATAATGCGGAGGCATGAGCCTCTGGTCCGAGTTCGACGATGTACGGTGATCCCGATTCCGTCCGCAGGCCATCCGACCGCGGGCGCCGGGCGGGCGCCTGGGCGAGGCGCTTCGTGCTGCTCGCCGCGCTGTGGTGGGCCGTCACCGAGGGAACCGGCGGATGGGGCTTCGGAGTGCCGCTGGCCGCGCTGGTCGCAACCGCGAGTCTGTGGCTGACGCCGCCGGGCCGACATCGCCTGCGCCTGCTTCATCTCGCGCCCTTCGTCGGCTGGTTTCTCGTCCAGTCCATGCTCGCCGGTTGGGACGTCGCGCGGCGCATCCTCCATCCCGCCCTGCCACTGCGCCCGGCCGTGCTGCGGCTGCCTCTGGCACTGCCCGAAGGTGCGCCGACCTGGTGGCTGATGCTCACGCTGAGCCTGCTGCCCGGGACCCTGAGCGTGCAACTGGACGGACGCACGCTGGAACTGCACTGCCTGGACGAGGGTGTCGACGTCGCGGCGAGCGTTGACGCCGCCCAGCGGCGGCTGGCGCGCCTGTTCGGATACGAGCCTGCGGGCGGCACGGAGGCACGATGAACGGCGTACTCGAGACCGTCGCGGTGGTGCTGCTCGCCTCGCTCGCGCTGGGCCTGGTGCGAATCTGGCGCGGGCCAGGCCTTGCCGACCGGATGCTCGCGGCGCAGCTCTTCGGCACGACCGGGGTGGCGCTGCTGCTCGTGCTCGCGCAGGCGCAGCAGCGGTCCGCGCTGCGCGACGTCGCGCTCGTGCTGGCGCTGCTCGCGGTGCTCGCGGTGCTGGCCTTCGTCGCGCGGGCATGGCGCGGCGGGGGTGACGCCTTGCCGGAGCGGGAGGACGACGATGACGCTCCTTGAGTTTTTGCAGGCAGTGCTCCTCGTCGGCGGCGTGGCCTTCTTCGTGGTCGGGACCCTCGGCCTGCTGCGCCTGCCCGACATTTACACGCGCGTGCATGCCGTGACCAAGGCGGACAACCTGGGGCTGGGCCTGATCGTCATCGGCCTGCTGCCGGGCGCAGGATCCCTGGCGGGGGCGGCCAAGTTGCTGCTGATCTGGCTGCTCGCGCTGGTCGCAAGCGCGACCGCCGGTTATCTCGTCGCCCGGGCGGCCAGACGGCACGGGGTCGAGCCGTGGTCTGGACGCCCCGAGGCGGGAGACGACTGATGCCCTGGCTCGATCTGATGCTCGGTGCAAGCCTGGTCGTGACCGCCGCGATGGCGCTGATCTCGGGCTCGCTGTTTCGTGCGGTGGTCATGTTCATCGTGTTCGGCCTGTTGATGGCCCTCGCATGGGTGCGCCTAGACGCCCCCGACATCGCCCTCGCGGAAGCGGCGATCGGGGCCGGGCTGACGGGCGTGCTGCTGCTCGACACGCTGGGTTACCTGCGGCGCCGCTTCACCAGGACGGAGGAGGACTCGCCGTGACGCGCAAGCTCGCAGCCGCGTTATTGTGCCTGCTCGCGGGACTCGCGCTCGCGTGGGCGCTCATCGACCGTCCCGAGCCGCAGGTCGACCTCCCCCGGCAGGTGGCCGTGGCGCTGCCGGCGAGCGGCGTGGATCATGCGGTGACGGCGGTCCTGCTCGACTGGCGCAGCTTCGATACCCTGCTCGAGGTCATGGTCCTTCTCGTCGCGGTAATGGTCGCCCTCGCGCTGCGCGAGGCCCAGCCCGACAGCCCCGACCGCATGGGCCTGGAGAACCCCTTGCTGCGCGGGGTCATGAGCTGGCTGTTGCCGCTGATGCTGCTCGTCGCCGGCTACCTGCTATGGGCCGGCGCCCACCGCCCCGGCGGCGCCTTCCAGGCCGGGGCGGTCCTCGCCGCCGCGGGGGTCCTGCTGCGCCTGGCCGGCGTGTCCTTGCCCGGTTTCGAACGACCGTGGCTGCTGCGCGCCGGACTCGCACTCGGTGGCGCGGTGTTCCTGACGGCCGGGACGCTCGTGCTCCTCGGCGGTCGCCCATTTCTCGCGTGGCCGGAATCGACGGCAGGTGCGCTGATCCTGCTCGTCGAAATCGCCCTGACCATCTCGATCGGACTGGCATTGCTCAGCCTGTTCCGGCTCACCCCGCCCTATCCGGACGACCCGGGGATGCGGCGGGCGCAGACGGGGGATGACCGATGAGCGTGGCGGCGATCTACCCGTGGGTGGGCGTGCTGCTGTGCACCCTGGGGCTGTTCGGCTTCATCATCCACCGCCATCTGCTGCGCCGCCTGTTGGCCTTCAACATCCTGGGCAGCGGAAGCTTCCTCGTGCTGGTCGGGCTGGCGCAGGACGGGCGCGGGGCTGATGCCGTGCCGCAGGCCTTGGTGCTTACCGGGATCGTCGTCGCCGTGGCCTCGACGGCGCTCGCGCTGGTGATCTTTCGACGCTGGTTCCGCGTCAGCGGACAGGCCAGCCTGCCGGAGGACGTGTGAGCGACGGCCAGATCCTGCCGTGGGTGGTGATCTTGCCGCTTGGCGCGGCGATCGTGACGGTCCTGCTGCCGCATGCGTGGCGCATGGCGGCCAGCATGCCGGCGATGGCCCTGCAGCTGCTCGCCGCCATCGTGCTGTTGCGCGATCTGGTGGTGCTCGGACCGCGCACCTACGCGCTCGCCGACCACGCCGCGCCGCTCGGCATCGCACTGCTCGCCGATGGACCCGCCACGATGATGGTGCTGCTCACGGCCGTGGTCGCGGGCCTGTGCTGCGTGCACGCCGCGGCAAGCCTTCGCGGCCTGCCCGCCAACGGTCATTTCTGGCCGCTGGCGTGGTTCCTGTGGGCCGCCCTGAATACGATCTGGCTGTCGGCCGACCTCTTCAACCTCTACGTCGGGCTCGAGCTGCTGGGCCTGGCCGCCGTGGGCCTCGTCGCGCTGAGGGGCAGCGCCGAGGCTCTCGCCGCGGCGATGCGCTATCTGCTCGCCGCGCTGCTCGGCTCGCTCGCGTATCTGCTCGGCGTCGCACTTCTCTATGGCGCGTACGGAACGCTGGCGCTCCCGGACCTGCAGGCGCTGGCCACGCCGGGAACGACCACGATGGTCGCGCTGGCGTTCATGACCCTGGGACTGCTGCTCAAGACCGCCCTGTTTCCGCTGCATGCCTGGCTTCCGCCCGCCCACGGCGGCGCCCTGCCGCCGGTGAGCGCCCTGTTGTCGGCCCTGGTGATCAAGGCCTCGTTCTTCATCCTGCTGCGCCTGTGGTTCGCGCTGGGCTCCGACGCGGCGTCGCTCGCCCTGGCCTGGATGCTCGGCCTGCTGGGTGCGGGCGCGGTGTTCTGGGGAGGGTGGATGGCGTGGCGCCAGACTCGGCTCAAGCACCTGGTCGCATACTCGACCGTCGCCCAGATCGGCTATCTGTTCCTGTTCTTTCCGCTGGCCGCCGGGGCGCCGCCGCATGCGGCCGCACTCGCGTGGGACGGCACCATGCTGATGCTCGTGTCGCATGCGCTGGCCAAGGCCGGCATGTTCCTGGCCGCCGGCAACCTGGTCCTGGCGACGGGCGGCCCACGCATCGTCGACCTCAGCGGGATCAGCCGCTTTCGCCCCCTGTCGCTGCTCGGCTTCGGGCTGGCCGGCGTGAGCGTGATGGGCCTTCCTCCCAGCGGCGGCTTCACCGCGAAATGGCTGCTGCTGCAGAGCGCGCTCGCGAGCGGGCAATGGGGCTGGATCGCAGTCCTGATACTGGGCAGCCTGCTGAGTGCGGCCTACGTGTTCAAGGTCTTTCGCCATTCCTTCGTCGAGGGCCCGAAACGCGATCATTTCGAGTCGCCCCCCGCCGTACTCGAAATCAGCGCACTCACGCTCGCTCTCTGCGCCATCGCGATCGGTCTGGTCGCACACGCGCCGCTGGCGTGGCTGCGCATCGGCATGCCCTTCGGAGTACCGGGCTGATGGACTGGCACGCATGGCTCCCGCTGATGGTGGTCGGTACCTCGCTGGCCGCTTCGGTCGGCATCTTCCTGCTCAAGGAGGAGCGGCACGCCCTGCGCAGCGGCTTCAACCTCGCCGCGGCCGCGATCAAGCTCGGGCTGGTGGCGTGGATGGCGGTCGGCGTACTCGACGAGGTGCATTTCGAGACCCGCTACACGGTGGTCGAGGGCGTGAGCTTCATCCTGCGGGCGGACACCCTGGGCATCATGTTCGCAGGCCTGTCGTCGGTCCTGTGGCTGTTCACCACGATCTACGCCATCGGCTATCTGGAGAACGCCCCCAACCGCAGCCGATTCTTCGGTTTCTTCAGCCTGTGCGTGGCGAGCACGGTGGGCATCGCACTGGCGGGCAACCTGTTCACGTTCTTCCTCTTCTACGAGCTGCTGACCCTGTCCACGTATCCGCTGGTCGTGCATCGGGGCACCGACAAGGCCTTGCGCGCCGGTCGAGTCTATCTCGCCTATACGCTGGGCGGGGGCGCCGTCCTGCTTCTCGGCGTGGCCGGCCTGCATGCGCTGGCCGGCGATGTGGAGTTCGCCGCCGGCGCCGGCCTGCGCACACTCGACCCGGCGCTTCACCCCGCGCTGACCGCACTTTTCGTGCTGCTCATCGCCGGCCTCGGCGTCAAGGCGGCATTGGTTCCGTTGCACTCGTGGCTGCCGACCGCGATGGTCGCCCCGGCGCCAGTCAGCGCATTGCTGCACGCGGTAGCGGTGGTCAAGGCCGGCGCCTTCGGCATCGTGCGCGTGGTCTATGACGTGTACGGAATCGAGTTCGCGTGGTCGCTCGGCCTGCTCGACCCGCTCGCGCTGGTGGCCTGCGCGACGATTCTCTACGGTTCGATCCGGGCGCTCGCGCAGACCGACCTGAAGCGCCGGCTGGCGTTCTCGACCGTCAGTCAGGTCTCCTACGTCGTGCTCGGCACGGCACTGTTCGGCCCGGTGGGCACGGCCGGGGGGCTGGTGCACCTGCTCCACCAAGGCCTGATGAAGATCACGCTGTTCTTCTGCGCCGGCAACTACGCCGAGACGCTGGGCGTGCATCGCATCGACGAACTCGACGGCGCCGGGCAGCGGATGCCGGCGACCAGCGTGGCCTTCACCATCGGCGCCTTCGGCATGATCGGCATTCCGCCGCTGGCCGGTTTCGTGACCAAGTGGTATCTGGGCATCGGCGCGCTGGAGGCCGGCATGAGCTGGGTGATCGGCGTGCTCGTCGCGAGCAGCGTGCTCAACGCGGCCTACTTCCTGCCGATCCTGCATCGCATCTGGTTCCGCACGCGGCGCGCGCCGTGGCCGGACGAGCGCTTCCACATGCATCGCGACACCCATCCGTGGCTGCTGCTGCCGACCGTCGCGACCGCCGCCTTCAGCGTTGCTGCCGGGCTTTTCGCGGGGATGCCGTTCTCCCCGCTCTACTGGGCCGAGGTCGTCGTGCTGCGGGAGTATCTCCCATGAACACCGTAATCGACGCCTTCGGCCTCATCCTTGCGCCGGCGCTGCCGCTGCTGATGATCGTGTTGTGGTGCGTTCCCGGGTTCAGGCCCCGCATCGCGTGCTGGGCACCGTGGGCCGCACTGCCCGCGTTGTTGCTGGCGCTCGGCGGGGAAACCGGTGCACTTGCGCGGCTGGACTGGTTGCTGTTCGGTACGGTTCTCGGCCTGAACGAGCTCAATCGGGTGTTCCTCGCCTTCACCGCGATGCTGTGGCTCGGGGCGGGATTCTACGCGCGCGGCTACATGGCCGGCGACTCACGCGGCGAGCCATTCCGCGTGCTGTGGCTGGCAACGATGTCCGGCAACTTCGGGCTTATTCTCGCGCTGGACGTCGCGAGCTTCTACGCCAGTTTCGCGCTGATGACCTTCGCCGCCTATGGCCTGGTGATCCACGCACACAGCGCCGAGGCACTTCGTGCCGGGCGCGTCTACCTGGTCATGGCGATCGTCGGCGAGGCACTGATCCTCACCGGCCTGCTGCTCGCCGCAGGCGGCAGTGCGGCGCCGATCTTGCCCATGCTCGCCGAGCTGCCGGATGCAATTGCGGCGTCGGCGCGGCGCGACCTGATCATCGCCTGCCTGTTCCTCGGCTTCGGCGTGAAGGCCGGTGTTCCGCTGCTGCACATGTGGCTGCCGCTGGCGCACCCGGTCGCGCCGATCCCCGCCAGCGCAGTCCTTTCCGGCGCGATGATCAAGGCCGGCCTGCTCGGCTGGCTCACCACGCTGCCGCTCGGTGTCGCGAGCCTCCCGTGGTGGAGTGCGGTGATCATGATCGCCGGCCTGATCGCGGCCTTCGGCGGCGCGCTCGTCGGTGTCCACCAGCGCACCCCAAAGACGGTGCTGGCCTATTCGAGCATCAGCCAGATGGGTCTGATCACGGTCGGCGTCGGTGCCGGACTGCAGGCCCCCGCACTGTGGCCCGCTCTGGCTCCGGCGGTGGCGCTTTACGCGCTCCATCACGGGCTGGCCAAGGGTGCGCTGTTCCTGGGAGTCGGCATCGCACGTCATTCCGGAGGACATATCGGCAGGCCCTGGCTGTGGATCGCTCTCGCACTGCCGGGCTTGTCGCTGGCCGGACTGATGAGCAGCGGCATCGCCGCCAAACTGACCCTCAAACAGACGCTGGCCGCCGCGGAAACCCCCGCATGGTGGGACCACCTGCCCTGGCTGATGGGTCTTGCAGCCATCGGCACCGCCGCGCTGGTACTTCGCTACCTGTGGCTCCTGCGTGGCCAGGATCAGGGCGATCGTGCTTCGCGTTCCGTCTGGCTGGGCTGGGCCATGCTGCTCGTCGCCGGTAGCCTGAGCGTATTCGCGCTCCCGGCGATCGGAATCGAGGCGGAATGGATTGCGAGCATGGCCGACCTGGTCGGCCTGGTCTGGCCGGTACTGATCGGCCTCGCACTTGCGGAGCTCGCCCGGAAACATCTGCGCCCCTTGCCGATTCCATCGGGCGACGTGCTCGCATGGTTCATCGCTGCAGGACAACTTGCCGGACGCAGCCTCCGACGACTGCCTGCCGGCGCCCGACGAGTGTGGACACGAATTTTGCGGTCAGGCCACGGAATCCGTCGTCGGGCTGCACATCGCAACGGCTACGGTACGCACGCAGAACGCTTCTGGCGACGGGAATCGGCAATGGTATTCGTCGCCCTCCTTGTTGCAGTGACGCTTGCGAGCCTTGCATTCGCCTCTTGAGTCATCCGGGAGCAGAACGACCATGCTGCTGGATCACGACACCGGTGACGATCAGCGCCAGGCCGATCCATGTCGCCGGGACGATCGCCTCACCCAGGAAGGCGCTGATGAAGAACAGCGACAGAAAGGGTGACAGGAAGATGAGGTTGCCGATGCGACTCACGTGCTCGGCCCGGCGCATCGCGGCGAGCCACAGCATGAAGGTCACGCCCATCTCGAACACACCCACGTAGAGCGCCCCGGCAAGCCCATGTACGCCCGGCATCACGACATCGCCTTCGAACATCATGACCAGCCACACCAGCGGCGTTCCGAGGGCGAAGCACAGGAAGAGCGTCACCGCGGCGGGTGATTTCGCACGCGCATTGAAGATCCAGTACAGGGCCCACAGCACCGTGCTGCCCAGCGCCAGCGCCACCCCCGCACCGCTGTCGAACTGCAGTGCGAACAGGTCGCCGCGGGTCGCGATCACGACCGCCCCGAAGTATCCGATCAGCAGGGCCACGACATCGCGGGCCGTGAGCTTTTGCCTGAGCAAAGGCACCGCAAGCAGGGACAGCGTCAGCGCCCACGTATAGTTCAGCGCCTGCGCCTGCTGCGCCGGGAGCAGATCGTAGGCGCGAAACAGGACAAGATAATAGAAGCACGGGTTGAGCGCACCGAGCGACAGGTAGTAGAGCGGCCGGTCGCGCAAGGTGTCCATCACTTCCGGCCAGCGCCGCTGCACGGTCACGAACACCGCCAGTACGCTGGTCGATACCACACTCGCCCAGGCCAGCAACTGCGTGGGGGTCATGAATTGTAGCGAAAGCTTGAACGCGGTCGCGACCGTGGACCACAGGATGACCGCGGCGATGCCGAACAGCATCGCATGACGTTGATTGGGTTCGTGCATGTCGGATCGGATCACCCCGGCAATCCGACTCCGGGCGACGGACCGGACCTGGCAGCCTGTCGGCCGCAACACCCTTGCGCAGATTCCCGAAGGGCGTCGACGCCCGGGACGCGGATCGAACGCGACACATCTGGTTTATTCATCAGTCTTGATGTCGGTCGACTATAGTCAGTTAAGCGGCATTGGATCGGACGCCGTTCCCGAGCACAAGATACATTCATTTCCATACATTGGGGGATCACCATGGCGAACTACAAGATCGAAGATATCGAGGGTATCGGGCAGGTCGTCGGCAAGCAGTTTCGGGAGGCCGGCGTGAAGGATACCGACTCGCTTCTCGCCAATGCCACCACGGTCGGTGCGCGCAAGAAGCTCGCCGAGGCAACCGGCCTTTCGCCACAGCGGATCCTGAAGTTCGCGAACATGGCCGATCTCTATCGGATCAGTGGTGTGGGATCCGAGTACGCCGAACTGCTCGAGGCTGCCGGCGTCGATACCGTACCGGATCTTGCACGCCGCTCCGCGCAATCGCTCACCGCAAAGATGGCCGAGGTCAACGAAGCGAAGAAGCTGACGCGGCGTGCACCGACGCTTTCCGAAGTGACGAAGTGGATCTCTCAGGCCAAGGAATTGCCGCGCGTGCTGGAGTACTGAGCCGCATGACGCCGGGCTCGCCGGTTGCACGGCTGGCCCGGTCTCGTAATCACCGCGTTGACGGCGACCTCACCGCCTCTCAGTGTTTGTCGAGCCGTCCCAGACGCTCGGGCAACTCACTCAGGAAGCGTCCCGTTGCGAGGAGTTGCTTGCGCAGAAGACGCCAGTTCTCGTCGCGCTTTCTGGCATCGAGACACCGCAGCAGGCGAACCCTGAGCGCTTCGTCCTGAAGCGTCAGGATCGCCGCCCATAGCGTGTCTTCGACGTTATAGACGCGTTCCTCACGGAGACACACCGGGATTGCCCGTTCGATCGCCACGCCGAGATCGGCCGCCACCGCCTGCACCGCATCACGGATATTGGTCGCCTTGGCGCCCATTGGCTCGGCCAGATCATATGGCGGCGCCCATTCGGCGGGCGGGCGCAGCATGTCGATATGACTGACGACGACCAGCAGCGGCGGCGGACGGCGTTCCGGATGCGACGACTGGAAACCGCGCAGCGCATCCAGGCATTCGCGCTCGCCCTTGCGGTCCGGGCGGGTCGCGGCACTGACCCACAGGATCAGGTCCGAGTGCAGCGCTGCTTCGCGCATATCCTTGCGCTCGAAGCGCTCGCCATCGCAGCCCGGGCTATCGAACAACAGGGCACGGGTGAGCCCATCCCTGGTGAGGGCGTACGGGACCAATGCAGTGGTGGTGTCGGGCATGACGTCCGTAGCCGCGGTGAGCCGTCCGAACAAGGCGTTGATCAGGCTCGACTTGCCCGCATTGCTGCGTCCGAGCACGAGGATCCGCAAGGGCTCGTCATCCGTGTCGCCAGCATCGTCCACCGCTGCGAGGTCGACCCCGGACACCGCGGTTCGCCGGCTGGCACGAGCATCGTCCTCGAGCGGGAGGTGGCCGCTGTAAAGATCGATCGCGTAGTAGCCCACCTTGCGCACGTAGGCACGCAGCAGCCAGCGATGGAGTTCGGTGCGTGCGAGGCCGAAACTGCGGTTGCCCAGATGGCGCCAGGCTTCCCCGATGAGGGCATTGAGCGGATTGACGATCATCCTGCCCACACGATAGATGTCGAATGCCCGTTCGGCACCCGCCTTCCAGCGTTGCAGGCGAAACAGGTCGCCAATCGTGAGGCGGTGGCTGAACGGAATCTGTCCGGCAATGTCCCGGCGCAAGTCACGACTCGCGCGTTCGACGATCAGCAGGGCATGCGGCACGGTGAGTTCGAGCAGCGGTTCATCGACGTCAGGGTGATAGCACTGCGACACGGTCTCGAGCGTGCGTCGTCCCAGTTCGAGCATGCGCCCGCCGTCATCCAGCGGCCAGTCGGTCGGCTCGCAGGTGTCCGCCAGTGCCTGGACGCGTTGCCACACCACATCGGCACTCGGGGGCCAGTCGGCATTGGGTTCGGTAGCCGCTTCGGCGAGCAGCTTGCGATCGCGTCGCACCAGCCATTGCTGCAGCCCAAAACCCACAGCCACGCAAGCGGCGACCCCGCCGAGCCACCATGTCATGCGCCCACTCTGCCACAACCACACCAGACCAAGACCAAACACCGCCACCACCGGGAGCAGCAACAGCGCGAGGGCCAATACTCGCAGCGTGTCGATCTGGCCGAGCGGGCTCTTCATTCGCTCACCCCACGCAAGCGGGTCCGCAGAATTTCGGCGCCGCGCTCGAGCGACTCGGCATAGATTCTGCGCAAGGTATCTGGGTCTACGTTCAACCCGTCACGTCGCCGGACGAAGAAGTACACCGCAGCCTTTCCCAGGGCATAGGTCGTGGCGCCGCTGGAACTCGCTCCCCACACCGCACCCACGGTCTGCCCAAGGTACGGGATCACCTTCAACACCGCACGCCCGGCCATGCGTGCCAGATACCCGCTTGCAAAGCCCGCGCCGAACAGCCCGAGAAACTCGGTCACACTGCGTCGATCCCAGCGCTGGCCATACAGTGTCGCCAGCCCGTGCAGCAGCTTGGCCTGTATCGCCGACACTGCAACGAGATCGACGACGGGCAAGGCGCCTAACCCGGCAGCAGTCAGGGAATAGCCCACGATGTGCTGATGAGCGGTGCGCGCATAAACATCGCGCACCCCCGTATCACCACCGAGCTGCTGTTGCAGGCCGAGTTCGGTAAGTGCCTCGATCTCTCGCCACAGCGCCGCCACGCCATAGTCGGCCGGCTCGAAACCATCCTCGGGCAGGGTGAGGTCCACTGCGACCGAACTCACGTGCGCAAACCCCGGCAAGTTCCTCAGGGCATCGCGCCGCACGGCCAGGGCACGGCGCAAGTCGACCGGAATCGTGTCGGGCAGGGGCTCGTCGGCATAGGGCCAGGGGAGGACATGGGCGGATCCGGGAGGGTAAAGCTCGTGGAGGCCGGTATGCACGAACAGCACCGGCCAATCGGGATGGCGTCGGCGCACCGCCCGCACGACTTCCAGCACTGTGTCCTGATCCGTGTCGGCGACCTTCATCACAGCAACCACCAGATGCGCCCGGGACTCGCAATAGCGTATGTCCTCGGTCGGATCGTATGCCGTTTCTCCCAGCCCGCGGGTATCGAGAAAACGTACCACCGGGGCATCGGCCGGAAAATCGTAGAAGCGGGAACTGCGGGTGCAGGACTGAAACCCGTTGCCGATCTCGGCCGCTTCGCTGCCGGTCAGCGCCCGGATGATCGACGTCTTGCCTGCCTGTGTCTTTCCCAGTAGCCACAAGACCGGAAGCTGCATTTTCGCGCGCGCTTCACGCAGGGAAGCGTCGAGCACCTCTTCATCCACACGGGGATCGAGCAGCACCGAGCGGAGCTGTTTCCAGTACGTCGACCAGCTCTCGATATCGCGAAGTTTCATCTTTTTCGGAACCGGCAGTTGGGTCTTCGTCCGGGCGCACCTCATCTCGGGCCGAACCGAAGACGGGAACCACGGAGTCAGCTTAACAAGCTGCCGGGCAATCCGTCGAGGACGCCGCGACATCCGAAAAACCAGCGATTCGGCCTGATCTCTTACGGGGATGGCGGGCGCCGAGACCCAAGGTGGAACAGTCGCCCACTCAGTCACGGCGAAACTCAATCCTGGATCGATTCCGCCTTGTCGCTACCGTTTGCGAGAATCCCGGGACTTTCGTCCTCGGTCACGTCCGCCGGATTGCCGTTCTTGCGCGTCGCGGTCTCGCGCACCGCCTGGACTGCTCCGATACCGACTTCCTTGATGCGCGTCGCAGCACCTACCGTGGCGTCGAAAATCTTGCGGGCAGCCTCCTCCGCAGCCTCCTTCGCGTCACGGGCCGATGCGTCACCATTGTCGGGTACAGTGGGGGCAGTTGCGGTGTTCTCGCTTGCCTGGGAGGGCGAAGACGCGGTGCTGTCGGGTTCGGCCCGACCCTCCGCAGCCGCCAGAATCGCCGGGGCAGATGAAACATCCTCGCTTGCTTGTCGCGCGCCATCCGATCTCTCGGACACGACTGTGGCCGTCGCGCTCTGGACGGGTTTCTCGCCCGCACAGCCACTGATCAGCAAACTCAGCGAGGCGGCCAGCGTGACCGCGACCGATTTCATCCTGCTATTCCCTTTCGAAGTGTGATTGGAATATTTCTAAACTATCCTCTTGACAGGAAAAAGCAAGGCGAGTTCGCCTTCATGCAACACCATGTTGCACAAATAACACAACGAACGTGAAAAAAGCCCGCTCTTGGCGGGCTTCATCCTTGCCGAGGCACGCTGGCCGGCTTACTTGACGCGGTTGCGATACTCGTCGGTACGGGTATCGATCTCGATCTTGTCACCGATCTCCACGAAGGCCGGAACCATGAGTTCGAACCCCGTGCCGATCCGGGCCGGTTTCAGCACCTTGCCCGAAGTGTCACCCTTGACCGCAGGTTCGGTGTACGTGACCTCGCGGACGACCGAGTTCGGCAGTTCGACCGAGATCGCCTTGCCGTTGTAGAACACGACCTCGCATGGAAGTCCGTCCTCAAGATACTTTAGCGCGTCGGTCATGTTCTCGGCTTCGACTTCGTACTGGTTGTACTCTTCGTCCATGAATACGTACATCGGGTCGGAGAAGTAGGAATAAGTGACTTCCTTGCGATCGAGTATCACGATCTCGAACTTGTCGTCGGCCTTGTATACGAGTTCCGAGGCCGCCCCGGTGAGCAGGTTCTTGAGTTTCATCTTGACGACCGCAGCATTGCGGCCGGACTTGTTGTAATCGGCCTTCTGCACCACCAGCGGGTCGTTGCCGACCATGATGACGTTGCCGGAGCGGAGTTCCTGTGCGGTTTTCATGCTGTTTCCCGGTGTCAGACCAGCTGACCAATAGTTTGAAAAATCGGCTATTTTAACTCGTCGCCGGCAAATCTGACCAGAGCTGACGCCAGATCTTCCTGATGGGCGAGCGACTCGCACCACTTGGCACAGTGTTTCCCGAGCAAAGGCAGAGCCGCGCGGAAGGATGGCCACGCGGAAGCCGGCGACCCGCGACCGTTCCATGCCGACCAGAAAGCGTTCAGGGCCAACGCAGCTTCGGCATCCAGACCACGGCACAGGCGGACCATGAACGCTTCGAGTTTGTGCATGTGCGCGTCCTTGTCCTGGCGATAGATGTGCCATACGAAAGGTCGTGCAGCCCACTGCGCGCGGACGAATGAATCCTCACCGCGAACGAAGTTGAGATCGCAGGACCAGAGCAGCCGGTCATACGTCTCCTGTGTGGAAAAAGGCAGTACCTGCACGATCAATCGTCCGCGCTCGCGACGCATTCCGGCTTGCAGGGTGGCGGCACCAAAAAAACGTGCCACGTCCGGCAGGATCCGTCCTTCCGGGACCAACAGGACGAGGGGCTCCTCGCCCTCGGTCCAGGTTTCCAGCAGTGCGGGCAGCGCGGGCTGCTCGTACCCGAACATGGACACCAGCAAGGCACCTCGAGGCAGGCCTCCCAGCCCGAGACCATGCATGAAGGACTGGCGCGACCCGGGCCGGGTCAGATGGCGATCCCGCTCCACCAGCAGGTCGGGTTCGCGCAGCAATCCGCCGGTCGCTGCCGAAAAACCCGGGATGAAGAAATGTTTGAGCAAGGGCAGCGTCGGATGCGGCGAGCACTTGAGATGGCAGTCTTCGACCCAGGCCTCGGCCGACAGATACTCCAGGTTGATCCACAGCGGGCGTGGGTTGCTTCGCGCCATGGCCTGGACATACGAATCCGGGGGATCGCACGCAAATGCCTCGATGACGACGTCCGCGGGTTCCACACCCGGAATGGGATTGGTCCAGGCCTGAATCGAGACGCCGTCCAGATGCCATGAGCCCGAATCGGATTCGGCTTGTGGGCACAAGTGCAGAAAGACGCCCGGATCATCGATCCACAGTCGCACCGACTCGCCGTGATGCTTCGACAGGGTGCGTGCCAGACGCCAGCACACCCCGATATCCCCCAGGTTATCCACAACCCTGCAGAAGATGTCCCATCGTTTGCGATGCAGTGGATCAGGTCGCGTCATCGATCTCATCCAGTTACCGTCGGCATTGCCGGAGTTCGCGTCGATACAGGCTCAAGCGTCTGATACCGGAGGGGCACAGGAATCTCCGATCCGCACGCGACCCCGCCCCGTCCGCACCGTTGGGGTCAATCATGGCGCCAACTCACCCGCAAGTTTTAGTCTTATCCACAGGCTCCCCGGAAAGGCTTTCATTGCCGTCGTACCTGCCCGTCGCGGATCACCAAACCCGCCGGGACTACACTTGCCTCAGCTTGAGGATTCGCTCGAATAGTCGGCAAGGCGGGCAAGATCCGCTTCCTCCAGCCAGCGCCATTTTCCTGCCGGAAGATCCTCAGGCAAGGAAAGTCCGCCAACGCTGCAGCGGTGCAAGGCCTCGACCCGGTTGCTGACCGCCGAGATCATGCGCTTCACTTGGTGATACTTGCCTTCGGTCACGGTGAGTTTCAGCGTGTGGGTGCCGGTCTGTTCGCAGGCAAAGGCACTAATCGGCGCGGGTTCATCATGCAGTTGCACGCCGTCGAGCAGGCTCTCCAGCATCTCGCGACTGACCGGATGTCGGGTCGTCACCTCGTAGGTCTTTGGGATCCGCTTCTTCCCCGAACTCCAGAAATGAATGAACTGGCCGTCGTCCGACAGCAGCAGCAATCCGGTCGTGTCCTGATCCAGCCTGCCGATGCATTGCACGTCCCGCCTTATCAATGGCGCTGGCAGGAGGGAGAAGATCGAGGGATGGTGTTGCGGACGATGGGAGCACTCGTGATCGGCCCGCTTGTGCAACATGAGGTAGGCCTTCTCGCGATAACGCCAGAGTTCACCGTCGAACTCGAACACCAGGCCATCCGTATCGAGTTCCACGAACGGATCGTCGATGGTCTGTCCGTCCACACGAAAGATGCCGCGGCGAACATATGCGCGGCATTCCTTGCGGCTGCCGAAACCTTGCGACTGGAGTATGCGCTCTGCGTTCATGTGTCGATCTTACAGCGCCTGATATGCGAACGCGCAATATCGCATGTATAAGCCTGGTGGCAGCCGGTGGACCGGATGTGGACAACCATCGGCTTTGCCTGGCGGGCAGAAACCGCCCACAAATCCCGCACAGCGAATGTCGGGCTTGTCTACCGGGTTCTACATCACTGAAGGTCCCGGTGTTCAAGGGACAGGCCGACTTATCCACAGAAACGAGCGCTCTATGTTCTTCTTTATTGTTTAAGTAAACATAACTACTAAACCCTGAAGACCCTTCGACCGCCGTACCGAATCGAGTGTTGTTGACGAAGGCTGAAGCACGGTAGACTGCAAGCCGGCAGCATGGAGTCGCAGGTTTGAAGTTCGAACATCTGGTGGTCGTGAACGAACCCGCCAATCCCCTGATCGCTGATCTTTCCCGAGAAGAGCTGTGGTTCGGGTTGCTCTGCCGTGCGGAGAATCCGGCACCGTTCCTGCCGGGGCTGGAGTCGTACGCGATCGTCGAACGGCGTGAGAACATGCTCGTTCGTGACCTGTGCTTCGGGCAGGTTGTGATTCGCGATCGTGTGACGTTGGTGCCGATGGACGAGGTGGTATTCGAATCCGAGCGAACGGAAGAACACGCCGGTGGGAGTCTCACGATCAGGATCGAGGAACCTCGGCCGGACGCGTTGGTGTTGCGCTTCATCTATCGAACTACGCTTGCCGAGGGGGGCGTGGGTACCGACGGCGTATACGCCGAGTTCGTGAAATCCGCGTACCATGAGTCGGACATCGACACCGTGCGAGTGATCCGCATGATTGCCGAGTGTGGCCGGACTCAGTGAGTTGGTGCAATTTCATCGTGGAGACCCGTCGGGTCTCCTTGAATTTTCTGGAAATGGTTGAATGTGGTTCAGAAATCTGCAGATCTATCGCCTTCCGGGTGGCTGGAAGGCGACTTCCGAGGCGATCGGCGAACAACTTGGACGTCGGCGTTTCCAGCCTTGCGGCAGCCAGGACCAGGAGTCGCGTGGCTGGGTGTCACCGACGGGTGACGATGCACTGGTGCATGGTGTGGGCGGGCAGTGGTTGATCGCCTTATGCGTGGAGCAGCGTTTGTTGCCCGCTTCGGTAGTAAAGCAGGAGGCCGAAGAGCGGGCCGACGAAATGGCATTGCGGCAGGGCTTCAAGCTTGGCCGGAAGCAGATGAAGGACTTGCGCGAACAGGTGACGCAGGAACTGTTGCCGCGTGCATTTACGCGGCGCCGCAAGGTACTGGTGTGGATCGATCCCGTTGGTGGGTGGCTGGGAATCGATGTTCCGAGCCAGACGCGCGCGGAGGAAGTACTTGAGGTCTTGCGCCAGAGTCTCGACAGTCTGCCGCTCGCACTGCTTCGCACCGAGCGTTCGCCTGCGAGTGCAATGGCCGGGTGGCTGGCCGCAGGCGACGCACCTGCGGGATTCAGTATCGACCAGGACTGCGAGTTGCGTTCGGTAACCGACGAACGTGCTGCGGTACGTTACGTGCGACACAGTCTGGAAGGCGACGAAGTACGTGCCCACCTGGAGGCGGGAAAGCTGCCGACACGCCTGGGGCTGACCTTTGACGACCGGGTGAGCTTCATCCTCACCGAGAAGCTGGAGATCAAGCGTCTGGATTTTCTCGACGTGGTAAGGGAGCAGCTCGACGAGTCGGGGGCGGACGATGCACGTGCGCTTTTCGATGCCGGTTTTGCATTGATGACGGGCGAGATCAGGCGACTGTTGCCGGCGCTGGCTGAAGCGTTGGGGGGCGAGACGGGTACGGTCGAAGATCTGGCCCGCGCGGCCTGATCAGAGCACCTTGTGCTGGCGAAGGCGGGCGATGGCGTCTGTCGACAAGTCGAGGATTTCGCTCAGCACGGCATCGGTGTGCTCACCGAGCGTCGGGGGCGCATTGCGATAGTCGATCGGCGTTTCTGAAAGCCGGATGGGTGAAGCAACCTGGGGAATACGGCCGAGGACGGGGTGATCCATTTCCACCTTCAGCTGTCGTTGCCGAACGTGTTCGTCGGCGAAGACTTCGGCAATCGTGTTGATCGGCCCGCAGGGCACGCCGACTTTTTCCAGGTCGGCGATCCATTCCGCAGTGGTGCGCCTGATCGTGATCTTGTTCAGCAGCGGGATGAGGGTGTCGCGATGCCGGACCCGGGCCTTGTTGGTGGCGAAGCGGACGTCGGCGACGAGTCCCGGATGACCCGCAATCTCACAGAATCGCGCGAACTGGCCGTCGTTTCCGACGGTCAGGATCATGTATCCGTCATCGGTCGGGAAGTCCTGGTAGGGCACGATATTCGGGTGCGCGTTGCCGAGCCGTTGCGGTGAGCGTCCCGAAGTCAGGTAATTCATCGCCTGGTTCGCGAGGCAGGCGACCTGCACGTCGAGCAGGGCGAGGTCGATGTACTGACCCTCGCCGCTGCGTTCGCGCCACGCCAGGGCCGCCTGGACCGCGTTGGCCGCATACAGGCCGGTGAGGATGTCGGTTAGCGCGACGCCGACCTTCATCGGCCCCCCGCCGGCTTCGCCGTCGGGTCGACCGGTGATGCTCATCAGCCCGCCCAGACCCTGGATCAGAAAGTCGTATCCGGCGCGTGCGGCATAGGGTCCGTCCTGCCCGAAACCGGTGATCGAACAGTACACCAGGCGCGGGTTGACTGCCTTCAACGATGCATAGTCGAGCCCGTAACGGACGAGTCCATCCTTCTTGAAGTTTTCGATCACGACATCGCATTCGGCGGCAAGATCGCGCAGCAGCTGCTGCCCTTCCGGTAGCGTCATGTCGACGGTGATCGAGCGCTTGTTGCGGTTTGCGCACAGGAAGTAGGATGCAACGGTAGTGTCTTCGCCCTGTGCATCCTTCAGGAACGGCGGACCCCACGCTCGCGTATCGTCGCCAACGCCCGGTCTTTCGACCTTGATGACGTCGGCGCCGAGATCGGCGAGGATCTGGCTGGCCCAGGGCCCGGCCAGTATCCTCGACAGATCGAGAACGCGAATGTGGGATAGTGCGCCGGACATGGTCTGGTGAGAGTGCTCAGTTGGCAAAGGCTGCGATGTCGGTGATGGCGCGCCCGAGAATCAGCGCATGAATGTCGTGCGTGCCCTCATAGGTATTGACCACTTCCAGATTGACCAGGTGGCGCGCGACACAGAACTCGTCGGAGATTCCGTTGCCGCCTAGCATGTCGCGCGCGACACGGGCGATGTCCAGCGCCTTGCCGCAGGAATTGCGCTTCATGATCGAGGTCACTTCGACCGGTGCATTGCCCTCGTCCTTCATTCGTCCCAGGCGCAGACAGCCCTGCAGTCCCAGGCTGATGTCGGTGAGCATGTCGGCGAGCTTCTTCTGGATGAGCTGGTTTGCCGCCAGTGGTCGTCCGAACTGCTTCCG
Organism: Rhodocyclaceae bacterium; assembly: GCA_035443825.1. Classification (GTDB taxonomy): domain Bacteria; phylum Pseudomonadota; class Gammaproteobacteria; order Burkholderiales; family Rhodocyclaceae; genus DAOMNN01. The sequence continues at coordinate 19,026 of DAOMNN010000032.1, forward strand.
GTCGAGGGTGTACTGGCGGGCGGTCTCCAGGCAGGCCTCGGCCGCACCGAGCGCGCCCCAGGCGATGCCATAGCGGGCCGAGTTGAGGCAGGTGAACGGGCCCTTGAGACCGCGCACGGTCGGAAAGGCGTTTTCTTCGGGACAGAACACTTCGTCCATGACGATTTCGCCCGTGATCGATGCGCGCAGGCCGACCTTGCCGTGGATCGCGGGAGCCGACAGACCCTTCCAGCCCTTCTCGAGCACGAAGCCGCGGATCTGGCCTTCGTCGTCCTTGGCCCACACGACGAACACGTCGGCGATCGGGCTGTTGGTGATCCACATCTTGGTGCCCGACAGGCTGTAGCCGCCGTCGACCTTGCGTGCCCGGGTGACCATGCTGCCCGGATCCGAGCCGTGGTTGGGTTCGGTCAGCCCGAAGCAGCCGACCCATTCACCGGTGGCGAGTCTGGGCAGGTACTTGCGCTTTTGCTCCTCGGTGCCAAACTCGTTGATCGGGACCATGACGAGCGAGGACTGCACGCTCATCATCGAACGGTAGCCGGAGTCGACGCGCTCGACTTCACGGGCGATCAGGCCGTAGGAGACGTAGTTCAGGCCGGCGCCGCCGTATTCCTCGGAAATCGTCGGGCCCAGCAGCCCCAGGGCACCCATTTCGTTGAAGATCTCGCGGTCGGTGCGCTCGTGGCGGAAAGCTTCCTGCACGCGCGGCAGCAGTTTCTCCTGAGAGTAGTCGCGTGCGGTGTCGCGCACCATGCGCTCGGTCTCGCTGAGCTGCGCATCCAGATGCAGCGGGTCGGCCCAGTTGAATGTCACGCGGTTCGATGCCATCTCGTTCTCCTCTTGATTCCGGTGTGGATCCGGCGGGTCTCGCGCGCGTTGGTGCACGGGTGCCCTTGTTGACGAGCCTGCACTCTATCGAATCATAGCAGCCCCGCGCAAACGAGAATTTCGTACTGATATGTGCGTATTCGGAATTCCGAATTGAGTGATGCCAGCGGCTGAAACTACCCCTCATTGCTTTGGATGCAAGGCTTCCTGGCATAATAGGAAATTCTTATCATTCTGGTTTGCACTGGCATATCATGCTTATGTGGAACTAGTTAAGGATCCAGCAATATGCGCCGGACGATCCCCAGCACGATGGCCCTGCAGGTGTTCGAGCTTGCGGCGAAACACGAAAGCTTCACACGTGCGGCAGAAGACCTTTCCCTGACCCAGAGCGCGGTGTGCCGTCAGATTGCGGGACTCGAGGACTATCTCGGACTACGCTTGTTCCGGCGCACCCGGCGGGGTGTCAAGCTGACCGACGCGGGCGTCTCCTATAGTCGGCGGATCAGTGCGCGGCTGGACGCGGTGGAACGCGATACGCTTTCAGTGATGGCGCATCACGGGCGCGGAGCGACCATCGAACTGGCGGTGGTTCCGACTTTCGCCACGCGCTGGCTGCTTCCCCGGCTGGGGGATTTTCTGGCCGACCATCCGGACGTCACGGTGAATCTGACCAATCGGACGCGTCCGTTCCTCTTCGACGATACCGAGTTCGATGCCGCACTGTACTTCGGCGACGCGGGTTGGCCCGGCACCGAAGCACACTTCCTGATGCGCGAGAACCCTCTCCCGGTATGCAGTCCGCGCCTGCTGGCGGGACGCGAAACGCTGTCGCCGGTGGAGATCGCGCAGTTGCCGCTGTTGCAGCAGACGACGCGGCCATACGCCTGGCGAAGGTGGTTCGAATCGCTGGGAATGCGTATCGGGCACGACATGACCGGTGCACGCCACGAGCTGTTCTCGATGCTTGCCGAAGCGGCGATCCGTGACATGGGTGTCGCGCTGATTCCGCCCTTCCTGATCCATGAGGAACTCGATAGCGGCAGACTCGTCGCCGCGTTCCATCATGCCTACCTGAGCGACAAGGCCTATTATCTGATCATCCCCGAACGCAAGGCGGAGACGGCTGCGCTGTCGGCATTTCAGCACTGGCTGGTGGACGTCGCGCAGGCGTATCGAATCGACAACGATCTGGGTTGAACCACGAGCAGGGATGCTGCACCATGGATTCGTGGCAAACTTCCGGGTTTTCGAATCATCGACCGGAGAAATCGCATGCCGCAATGGGCCATCCGAGTCGCACTCGTGTGCTTTCACGTCGTGCAGTACCTGGTGACATGGAGCGCCGGGCTGACGGTCGCAAGCGTGATCGCCGCCTTGCTGATCGGCGCACAGGTCCTGCCGCGCGAGCACTTTCTCAAGACCTTTCGGGTCAATCCGATGCGGGTGAGCCAGTTCGGCAGCCTGATATGGATCGCCGTGGCCTATCTGGAAATGAAACTGATCGGCTGACCTGGACCCCCGCCGGCACGGCCGGCAGGGGTGTCGTTCGGAACGTTCATGTTCTGCGGTCGAGATTGCGAAAGACATTGAGCGCAAAGGCGATGAAGCCTGCCGCAAGCATGCATTCGGCGGCTACTAGGAACGGGATCGCGCCCACGAATCCGAGCAGCAGTGCGGCGAGCGCGGCCATCATGAGCGGCAGACCGAGGTTGTGCAGCCAGAAGTGGATTCTGCCGAGGCGACTCGTCGCCGCCGTCGGGAATACGCTGTAGATCAGTCCGGCGAGACCTAGCGAGGCCCATCCGAGCAGTCCGACGTGGGCGTGCACGGGGCGCAAGGTGAAATTCTCCGTGGCACCCATGACGATACCCATACTGATACCCAGCAGGAGGTATACAACGGCGAGCTTGAGCCAGCGCGTTGCGGCGGACGGGATGGTTGTGGCAAGGGATTGGGTGGGGTTCGGAATGGTGGTTTGCATGTTCTTCTCGGGTGATGCGTTTGACGGGGTTCGGGGATGGCGTCACGCGTGTTCGGCGACGCGCACCTGATCCAGTACGAGACGGGTGGCCGCGGCCACGACCGCTTCGGCCTGCGGGACGAAGGCCTGTTCCAGCGGCCAGGATGCGGGCGCGGGCGTATCAGGTCCGGTCAGGCGCAAGACCGGTGCCTTGAGTGCGCTGAAGGCCTGCTCGGCGACCAGGGCGGCAACTTCCGCTCCGATACCGCACAGGCGGCTCGCCTCGTGCACGACGATGATGCGGCCGGTCTTGCGTGCCGAGGCCAGGATCGCCGCCTCGTCGAGCGGCTTGAGCGAGCGCAGATCGATGACCTCGGCCGAGATGCCGCTGTCGGCAAGGCGTTGTGCCGCTTCGATGCAGGTGTGCACGGTCTTGGCGTAGCTGATCAGCGTCACGTCGGTGCCCGGACGCACCGTCACGGATGCGCCGAGCGGGACGACGTGCTCGCCATCCGGAACTTCACCGTGCTCGTAGCCGAGCGCCAGGTCCATGAAAAACAGCACCGGATTGTCGTCGCGGACCGCCGCCTTCAACAGACCCTTGAAGTCGGCTGCGTTCGACGGCATGACCACCTTGAGGCCTGGGCTGTGTACGAACCACGCCTCGATGTTGTGGTTGTGCTGCGCGCCCACACCCCAGCCCGCCCCGGTCATCGCGAGGATGACCATGGGGAAGGAGAACTGGCCGCCCGAGAGGTAGCGCAGCTTGCCGGCACTGTTGACGATCTCGTCCATGGCGAAGCAGAGGAAGGGTGCGAACAGGAGGTCGACGATGGGGCGCAGGCCGGTGGCCGCGGCGCCGGCGGCCGTGCCGGCGATGATCCCTTCGGCGAGCGGCGTGTTGCGCACGCGCGCCGCGCCGAACTCGGCGACGAGGTCGCCGCGCTTGGTGGCCACGCCTTCGCCGAAGATCAACACGCGCGGGTCGCGGCGCATCTCTTCGGCGAGGGCCTGGCTGACGGCGTCATTTGTAGTCATCCGGGTCATGACACGCTCCTTTGCGTCGATGCGTAGACGTCGGTGAAGAGTTCGCCGACGGCAGGAAAGGGGGAGGCCTGGGCGAACGCGAGCGCGTCGCCGATCCGTTGCTCCACCCGGTGCGCGAGCTGACGTGCAGCCTCGTCACCGAGTACGCCGCTGTCGCGCAAGCGACCTTCGAAAAGCGCGATCGGATCGCGTTCGCGCCAGTGTGCGAGTTCGGCAGCGTCGACGTAGGCCTGGTCGTCGGGTTCGAAGTGCCCGCGCATCCGGTAGGTAAGGTTCTCGAGGAAGAAGGGCTTGCCGGTCGTTCGAACGTGAGCCGCCGCTTCGCGTGCCGCCTTATGTACGGCGACCACGTCGTTGCCATCGATGCTCCGGCTTGCAACGCCGTGCGATGCGGCCCAATTGCGCACGTGCTCGAAGGGCATGGTCTCGCGGCGGTGTACGAAGGCCTGCCACTCGTTGTTCTCGCACACAAACAGGATCGGCAGATCCCACACCGCGGCGAGGTTCAACGATTCGTGGAAGATGCCCTCGCAGGCAGCACCGTCGCCGAAGAAGCACACGACAATGCCGTCGTCCTCGGCGAGCATCTTGCGTGACAGGGCGACGCCGGTGGCGAGCGACAACTCGCCGCCGACGATGGTCGAGGTCAGGATCACGCCCAGTTCCTTCGCGGAGATGTGGAGATGACCACTCTTGCCCTTGCAGTATCCGGTGCTGCGCCCCAGCACCTCGGCGAGCATGCGGCCCGGATCGGCACCGCGCGCGAGCAGGTGCCCGGCGCTGCGGTGGTTGGTAAGGATGAGATCCTGCGGTGCCAGCGCACGCACAACCCCCACCGCCGAAGCCTCCTGTCCGACCGAGGTACAGGTGCCGGGGCCTTGCCCGGCACCACTGAGTTCCACGATCGTTTCTTCGTACCTTCGGATCAGCGCCATCGCCTCCAGCATCGCGATGTCGCTTGCACCGTCGTCCTTCTGCTTCATTTCTGGTCTCCATTGCCTGAGCTTGATCGCACCCGTAGCGGGCACGGCGGCGGTGCAGGTGATCGGACAGGGCCTGCACGTGGGACGGCAATGTACGCCACAGATGAACCAAAAGCTCACCGCGATCGGTCGCTTAAGCGATTCTTAAGGTTTGCTGAGGGGATTCTTAGGAAAGTGCGGTCGCAATCGCCACAGGGGCTCAGCGTTTGGTTGCCGGCAGCGGCATGCGCTCGTCGGGTGGCGTCGGGGCATGTGTGGGTCTGTCGCTGTCGCGTCCGCCACCCGCGACGTCGACCAGTCGAAGCGGGCGGAGGACCTGCAGGCGCAGGCGACCCCGCCCGGCCTTTTCGATCTGGATGCAGGTCTTGCGCTCGACCAGGCGCCGCCGCAACAGGATCAGCCGTGCTTCGAGGTTGTCGCTCAGGTCGGGGAGCCGGATTCGCGGGTCGACGCGCAACTCCCGGTTGCTGAAGCTGTTGCGCCCGGTCGCGATGTAGTCGTTCAGGACGGTCCACAGGATCGATCCGGCCACCCCCTTGATGAGGTAGTCGTCGTCGATGAAGACGCTGTCGTTCTCGGCGTAGTGGCGAACGACTGCGACTGCGCCGCTGGTCGGTCCGGGCACGGCGGCGGGCGTTTCAAGTTCATCGGTGAGTTCGTTCGCATGCTGCAGTTGCAGCACCATGGCGCCGAGCTGGCCGGCAAGCGCGACGAGCACGTCCTCGTCGTCGTAGCCGAAACGCAGGTCCTGCATGCTCTCGACATAGAGAACGCCGATCAGGCGGCGACAGGCCTTGATCGGTACCGCGAGCTGGCTTCGGGACTCGGGCAGGCCGGGCAGCGGGATCTCCGTTTCGAGTGCGTCGGCCAGACCGCCCTCGAGGGCCGCGGCTCGAATCGCCCGGCTGTAGGCAGCGTCGAGCGTCATGTGGCCGATGCGAATCGGTGTTGCCTCGCGTGCCGCAACCCCGATGACGCCGTCCCCCAGCGGAATCTCCGATCCGACGCCAGACTGGGCGTAACCACGGCTCGCGAGCGTATACAGACGCGTACCCGAGCCGTCGAGCATGAGAATCATGGTGTGGTGGATGTCGAACTTCGCTTCGAGGCAGGTGAGCGTCTCGTGCACAAGGGCGTCGAGATCGCTGCAGGCACAGAGTCGTTCCGAACAACTGCGCAAGGCGGCGAGCAGGCTTCGCCGCGGGGGCGGGGGTGCGAGCGCTGGACCGGGGATGCGCTCGATCTCGTTGACACGGTAGATATCGGCGCCGAGGAGTCGAAAAATGCCGCTCATGCCGGAGTGGGATGCAATCCCGGCAAGCTTCGCACGCATGCCCTCGAAAAGTGGCCCCGAGGTCTCGGTGTGCAGGTAGGTGATCACGAGACGGAAGCGCTCGCCCGTCAGCGGATGGGTCACGATCAGGCGTGCATGCGGATGTTCGAGCACGTTGCGCCGGGTGGTGTTGAAGAACTGATAGGAGAGCGCGATGTGATGTTCGTCCACGAACTCGCTCTGCGACAGATACGCCACATTGGGTGTGCCATCAGCGGAGCAGGTTCCCATCACGCCGGGGATCGTTCCTTCCAGGCATTCGCGGATGAGGTCGAGGCGGGGCATCACGGCACGACCCGGGACAACGGCATCCCGGCCTGTGGGCCGGGCGTCTGGGTGAAGGCCGCGCAGGGTGAGAATCCGATTGCGACCAGATCGTATGCCGGACAGTCGATCAGCGTGCGAACCGCGAGTTCGCTGTAACCGAGGGCGCTCAGGTGGGCGACGAAGGCCTGACGGTAGCGTTCGACGATGAGCAGGTCGGCATCGTCCAATGCCTCGACGCATGCATCGTCCGCCTTGAACTGGACAGTGCGGTGTGTGCTGGGTTGCGAGAACACCACGGCGATCATGCCGTTGTCACGGATGTCCGCGAGCACCTCTCGTGACTGCTCGGCACCCACCAGGACGTAGACGCGGGAGCGGTCGGCGGCGACGCGGCAACCGACACCGCGCGTGAGGCTGGGAAGCCGTTCGCGATTGCGCCCAGCCACCCCGATGGACACCGCACCGGTGATGAAGGCCGCATGTTCGGCATCGATCAGCGTTTCGCGGGCGTGCATGCTCGGTATCGTGGGTCTTGCGAGAGTTCGGCCTCGACCGGGAACCGCATCCGCGATGACAATCGATGCGTTCTCGTGCATGGAAGCCGTCCAGGACTTCAATATATATATATAGCAGTTTTTCCGTTCGCCGTATTGATCCGTGGAGGACCCGGGTCCGTTGCTAGTGCTCTGCTTCGCGGCGCGCGAGATAGAACCATTCCTCGCCGGCGCGTGCGAGCGGATTGGGGAACACGATGTAGCCGTTCTCGGGTGCGAGCACCGGGGTGCCGTCGTGGCGCATGCCGATGCGCTGGCCAGCGCCGACCGGTTCGAAGCTTACCCACTCGTGGTCGAACGCATCCGCGTCGTGAGCCTTGTCAATGACGTCTACCAGGCGCAAGCTGCTGGCGCCTTGTACCGGCCGGGGAGCATCGCATGCGCTCAGGCCGAGAAAGGCAAGGGCATTGCGGATGGCGTGATAAGCCACCTCGGGGGCATGCGGGTCGTCGTGGGCGCCGCATTCCAGCGTGACGCCGTATCCGCCCACGCTACGCATGTATTCGCTGGTGCCGATCCCGTAACGCGGGTCCGCGCCGATGGCTCCCTGCGGTCCCGCGACGATGCGGCGCGAGACTCCGCGCGCATAGGTGTCGAGCCAGCCGTCAACGAAGCGACGCACACCGAGGTGTCTTGCGAATGCCCTTTCCTCGGCCGCGAGCGAAAACGGCTCGAGTGCGCCGACGTTGTTTTCCGGCCCAAGCATGACGAACGGATCACCGGGTGTGTGGAAGGAGTGCAGGTCGAGCAATACGTCGTGCCGTTCGAGCAGCGGACACAGCCAGTTCGCGACCTGGTCCTCGAAGTCGGCAGGATGGTCGGCGGGTCGCAGGTTGCGGTTGAGGTTGCGTTCGCCTTCGCGCCGGCCGAAATGGTAGGCAAGGGGATTGGTGACCGGCACCAGGGTGACGCTGCCGCGCACGAGCTCGACGCGCCCACATTCAATATCGTCCATCGTGCGCCTGATCGCCTTGGTACCACAGGTTTCGTTGCCATGTACTGCACCGAGTACGATGAGGCGTGCACCGGGTTCGAGTGCGGTGTAGTTGTGTGTGTCTAGGTGGTGTCGCGTTGGGGTGGGAGCGCGGCGCATGTTCGTCCAATGGGTCCGCAGGTCGGCAGCGGCTTCTCGGTGCGAGCATAGCCGGAAACGGCTAGATTATCAGGCCCCGAAGGCGTTGACCGCGCGCATAAGCTGTTCCGAGAGTGCCCTCGCTTCCTGCAGCAGTGCAGCATGCCCCGCGTCTCCGCGCTTGTCCGACTGCCCGTCTTGCATCATGCGATCCGCCTCGTGCGCGATTCCGTCCGTCGCGGCGCTCTGCTCGCTTGCGGCGGCGATGATCCCGATCGCCCCGTCGTTCAGATGCCGCATGAGCTGGTTGGTTTCCGACAGCGCGACGGCGACCTCTTCGAGGTAGTCCTGGCTGGTCTGGAGCGAGGTCTGACCCTTGCGGACCACACGCTCGACACTTTCCGAGCGGTGATTCAGGGCCGAGGTCAGCTCGTCGATCTGACCTGCCGAATGCGCCGATCTTTCGGCCAGTTTCCGGACTTCATCGGCCACCACTGCGAAGCCGCGGCCGTGTTCGCCGGCGCGCGCTGCTTCGATCGCGGCATTGAGGGCGAGCATGTTCGTCTGATCGGCAATGTCTCGAACCTGCTGGGTCATGGCGACGATCGCGCGCGTGCTCTGGAGGAATTCGTCGATAGCCCTGGCAATCTCCGTCATCGTGCCCTCGGCCACGTCGATTTCGCCGAGCAGTTCGGACAGCTTTTCGTTACCCGTGTGCGCATTCGCCAGGCCCACCGCGGTCTGGTCGCGCAGGCCTTCAGTCCTTGTCGCGATTGCCTCGGCGGTCCGCGTGAGCAATTCCGATGCGGCGGCAATCGAGGAGGCGGCATCCTGATCACGCACGTCCTGCCCGGTTTCCTGTACTGTGTCAGTGAGCGCCGCGAGTGTACTGGTCAGGCTCATCGCGGCATTTCGAAGCGGATCGAGCCGCGCTGCCATGGCAGTACGTGCTCGTTCGGCAGCGGCGGCGGTGCGTTTCATTTCGGCAGCGCCGGTGCAATCGACCGGTGTGGACAAGTCGCCGGCGGCGAGACGCTCGAGCGTGCGCACCAGCTCCATTGCGGGACGGGTGACCGATACGCGCACCGTCCACAGCACTGTCACCAGGCCGATGGCTGCGGCGCCAGCCATCAGCAGGACACTCGTCAGGACGGCGGCACTGTCAGCGCCCGCTGTTTGCAACGGGCTTGATGACTGCCACAGACCATAGCCGCCGGCGGCGGCAACCGCGATCGTAACCAGCGTGGCCATGCCGACAATGCGGCTTGTCGCACCGACAAGAATCGTCCCCATCTCTATTCCTCCCATAGATGCGAAGTGTTACGGCATTGTGCGGGAATTGTTGAGGGCAGGCCGTGAAATGGTTGGAGCATAAGCATTCGGAGTTCGGTCATGTCGCACTGTACCCAAACTGGGGAATCTGGTAAAAGAGCCTGTCTCCGGAGGGCTGCATGAAGCATCGACGCGCACTGGTTCTGAGTCTCACCTATGCATTGCTGGCCGGAGCTTGGATTCTGCTCTCGGATGCGGCACTGTTCTTTCTGCTGTCCGGACAGGGGCTTCCGGGCGTGATCGGAACGGCCAAGGGCCTGGTCTTCGTCCTGGTGACTGCCGTCGTCCTGTATGTCCTGTTGCGGGGCATGGATCGCCGGGAGACGACCCGGCATGCCTCACTGATCGCGAATCATCCCGCACCGATGCTGGTCATCGATCCGTCCGACGGAAGGATCGTCGATGCCAACAAGGCGGCGATCGACTTCTACGGGTGGCGTCCCGAGCACGTGGGCACGATGCGCTTCGAGGACATCGACATCGCGGACGGTGCGTCCACATGGGTGCCCAGCGTCGATGACAGGGGTTCCGTTTCCAGAGGTGTGGTGTCGCGTCACCGCACCGCATACGGCGCACTCCGCAACGTGGAAGTCTATGCCGGACCGTCAACGGTCGGAGACCGCGAACTGGCGCTGGCGATCGTACAGGACGTCACCGAACGCCAGCGCGCGGAGCAGGCGCTGCGCGAAAGCGAGGAGCGGCTCTCGCTGGTCCTGCGCGGCAGTGACGAGGGTTGGTGGGACTGGGATCTCAAGGCGGACCGCATCCACCTCTCGCCACGGTGGTGGTCGATGCTGGGCTATGAACCGGGTGAATTGCCGGCGGATGCCGGCCTGTGGCGGCGCCTGGCGCATCCGGACGACCTGCCTGCAGTGGACGAGGTGCTGACGGCGGCGTTCGCCAGCGGCGCCGAACTCGGCGAGGCGGAGTTCCGCTTGCGGCACAGGGATGGGCGCTACGTCCCGGTTCTCGCGCGTGCCTTCGTCTCCCGCGATGCGGATGGTCAGGCGGTGCGGCTGTCCGGCACCAACCGCGACCTGACCGATCGCATGAAGGTTGCCGAGGAGCGGCGACTTGCACAGATGGTCTTCGCAAGCACCGGCGAGGGCATCACGGTGACCGATGTCGCCGGAAGAATTCTCGAAGTCAATCCGGCCTTCGAACGGATCACCGGCTTTTCGCGTGCCGAAATCGTCGGAAAGAACCCGCGTATTCTTCAGTCCGGGCGTCACGACAAGGCCTTCTACCGCGGAATGTGGGAAACCCTGAAGGATACCGGCCAGTGGCGGGGCGAGATATGGAATCGTCGCAGCAACGGCGAGGTGTACCCGGAGTGGCTCACGGTCAGTGCGGTACGCAATGTGGCCGGACGCACCACCCATTACGTGGGGGTTTTCAGCGACATCAGCACGGTCAAGGAGGCGCAGGAGCAGCTTGAATTCCTGGCCCATCACGACGCCCTCACGCGGCTGCCCAACCGCACCTTGCTGCGCGAGCGCCTGACCCATGGCATCACCCGGGCGCGGCGCCACAGTCAGCAGCTTGCAGTGCTGCTGCTCGATCTCGATCGATTCAAGAACGTCAATGACACGCTTGGCCATCCCGTGGGTGACGAGTTGCTGATCGAGGTGGCGAACCGCATCGGCTCACGGATTCGCGCCGACGACACACTTGCACGTCTCGGTGGCGACGAGTTTGCGCTGCTGCTCGAGGACGAATCCGGACCGGCCGCGGTCGAGGCGGTCGCACGCAAGCTTACGGGCGCATTCGCGTTGCCGGTGCAGGTCGCGGACCACGCGCTCACCGTTACCGCGAGCATCGGGATCAGCCTTTATCCGGCGGACGGCGAGGATGCCGACACGCTCCTCAAGAATGCCGATTCGGCCATGTACAAGGCCAAACAGCAGGGGCGCAACGGATTCCGTTTCTTCGCACCGGAGCTGACCCGCGGAGCGCTCGAGCGCCTGGTAATGGAGACGGCCTTGCGCAAGGCAGTGAGCCACAACCAGCTGGTGCTGCACTACCAGCCGCAGGTAGCGCTGGACAGCGGCGCCCTCGTCGGCGTCGAGGCACTGGTGCGCTGGGAACATCCGGACTTCGGCCTCATGCAGCCTGGGGATTTCATTCCGCTGGCGGAAGAGATCGGTGTGATCGACGAGATCGGGATGTGGGTGCTGCACGAGGCGTGCCGCCAGATGGCGCTTTGGCGCGACGGCGGCGTGGCAGTTCCGCGCGTGGCCGTCAATCTGTCGGTCAAGCAGATCGACGGAGACAGGCTCGTGAGGGCCGTCGCCGATGCGCTGGCATCTGCTGGCCTGACGGCGGGGCAGCTCGAACTGGAGGTCACCGAGTCGATGATCATGGAGCAACCGGACGAGGCGCGAAAGGCGCTCGCGGGGTTGCGCGGCCTCGGCGTGCAGATTGCGATCGACGACTTCGGAACGGGCTACTCCAGCCTTGCCTACCTGAAACTCTTGCAGATCGACCGGCTAAAGATCGATCGTTCCTTCGTGAAGGAGATCGGTCGCGATCCCAACGACGAAGCGATCACCCGCGCCGTCATTGCCCTTGCCGACAGCCTCGGGCTGGAAACCGTGGCCGAGGGTATCGAGGAGGTGGGGCAGATCGCGTTTCTCCGTCGTGAGGGGTGCGACGTGGGCCAGGGTTTCTACTTCAGCCGTCCCGTGCCCGCCGAGGCGCTGTCGCGACTGATATTTGGCGGCGGTCTGGACAGGCGCTGAAAACCGCCTGCGACGTTGGTCAAAGCGTCGCGATGATGTTACAAGTACGCCATCGATCATGAAGCGGGGAAGGGGCGCGGCTACGGCAGTGCCACCCCGGGCGACAGGGGGCAGGGCGCACCGATGGATCTGTACAAGAAGCCGATCGAAGAGCGCATCGGGTGGCTGTTCGATCTTGCACGACGGCATTCCGAGGATTTCGTCAGCCCGGAATCACAGCTTGCGCGCACGCGCTATCTTGCCGAGCATCCGACCGCGATCATGGCGCTCAAGTGCATGGACGGGCGGATCAATATCCCGGTCGTCACCGAAACCCCCCGAGGGATCGTCCAGCCCTTCCGCAACCTCGGGGGCATGTTCAACCTGGGCTGGCCGCACCTCGGCGAAGTCCTCGCGGAATACGTGCAGGGGGTAGTGAGCAGCGGACGGCGCGTACTCGCGCTGGTCACGTATCACTTTTCCAAGGGCGACCCCAATCGCGGTTGTGCCGGCTTCGACTTCGATACCGACGCTGCGCGTGCGCACACGCTGGGTATTCGTGCACAGATGGAGCAGGTGTTCGGGTTCGGACACGCCACGGTGTACCCGGTGGTATGCGGTCTCGAGACCGACGAGGACGCGCTGATCCTGCACGGCGTCAACGGCGAGACGCTGAACGTCGCCGATCTTTCACCCGATGAGGGCAGCGCATTGCGCCATCGGTTGAACCGTCTGTTTCCCGACATGCCCGAGCAGATCTGTGCCGATTTGATCCCGCTGGTCGAGGGCAACCTGCGTCATGTCGAGAAAATGCGCGGGACCGCGCGCGAACTCGGGGTCGAGCACCGCGAATGGATGATCTGCCTCGGGCGCGGTTTCGATTTTCTGCATACGCCCAACCTCGCGCTCATCATCGGGCCCTATAGTCCTGACCTCGCCGACCCCATACGCAAGGCCGCCGGCATCATCCAGGCTAACATGGCGGCCGGCCGTATTCCCGACGACGGATTCCTGCTGCTCGCGTCGTCTCCCTATCTCGAGCCCGGCATGGACCGGGCGCGTGCCGAGTTGAAGGCGCGCTTCCTGTCCGAATTCGCTGCCACGGTCATCGAAGAAGCCCAGCCCGGCCTTGCGCGCAAGATGCACATGCGCACCGCGGTCCTCGACTGGCGTTCGCGCGCGCTCGAGCGGGTCGGCGGCTAGCGCGGTTCCCGGGCGAGCTCAACGGGCTTCGTCAAAGGCCTCGATGCTGGTGATCGCGATGCGTCGTCCACGGTCCCGGGCGAAAGTGTAGCGGCCGACGACGGTGACCTCGCGACCCAGATGCGGGGCGATGAGTTCTGCGGGCTCGAGGCCGACGCGGTTGCGGTGGCCGTCTTCGAGCCAGTAATGGCGCGGGTCATGAAAGCCCCGCACGGTCCCGCGAATCCTGAGGATGCGCCCGTCGTAAGCCAGCTGGCGGGACGCGATCTCGGCCAGAGCCACCTCCTCGACGGTGCCCGAATCGTTGCCGCATGCAATGAGCGCAAGCGCACAGAAGGAGGCGAACAGGGTATTGCGAACTGTCATTGCAGTGAGCTGTCGCTTGGTCGAGAGGTTGTCATGAATCGCCGCAGACGGCAGCCGAGTCAACCCCATTGTGGAGGGCAGACCCATGCGCAACCCGCAGCGATCGTTCAACGGGCTTGTCGGCCTCTCTGTCCTGACCGCAATCCTGATGCTGGTGGCGATCGGGACGGCGGCACATGAGCGGGCAGACATGATCGACGCCCACTCGCACTATACGGCGGCTGACGCGGAAGCGCTCTCCCCCGCGGACATCATTGCCGCACTCGACGCAGCGGGCGTTTCGCGCATCGTCATCAGCGGCTCTCCGCCGGAACTCGCGCAACGGCTCCACGCGCATGCGCCCGATCGCGTGATTCCGTTCCTCGGGGTGTACGACTCCGCGCGCGACAAGGCATTGTGGATGAACGACGCCAGCGTGCCGGCACGCGTCGAAGCGATGCTGGCCGATGGCGACTGGGCGGGGATCGGGGAACTCCATCTGTTCGCCGATGGCGCGCGCAGTGCTGTGTTCGAGCGGCTCGTGCGCATCGCCGGCGAGCGCGGCCTGGTCCTGATGCTGCACGGCGACGCGGAAATCGTCGATCGCGCGTTCGAGATCGACCCCGAGGTGAGCGTGTTGTGGGCGCACCTGGGCACCCGGCCGATTCCGGAATTGCTCGCCGCGGTACTGGCGCGTTACCCGGAACGGCGTCTGTGGATCGACACTTCGGTGCGCGACCCGCAGATCGCCCCCGAAGGGGTGCTTCTTCCCGAATGGCGGGCGCTTTTCGAGGCCTATCCCGACCGTTTCGTCGTCGCGGTCGATGCCTTCAGTCCGAATCGCTGGCGCAACTACGAAGCCGTCGTGGGGCACATTCGTGCGTGGACGGCGCCGCTGCCTGTCGCGCTGAGAACGAGGCTGCTGTCCGGGAATGCGGCCAGGATGCTGGGCCGGGATTGAAGCGCCTCCGGCGCGCCCTCGCCCGAACGATCTTGCATTTGGACAAATCGATTCCTATGCTTTTCTTAGCGGCTTGTTTCCGAGCGGGCCCGTGCTTTCGGCGCTTCGGTTTCACGCGCCGGCGGCATCCGGTTCGTCCTGGTACCGGGGTCCGTCCGGAGGCATGTCGTCCCCCGCCCCCCCACAGGGAGAACAAAATGAATGAATGCGGGAGACTTGCAGCGGTGGCGGCCGTCGTGGCGCTGACCGTGAGCGGGTGTGCGACCAATGGTGACGGCACGATGTCGAAGCAGTCGATCGGCACGGTGCTTGGCGTGGTGGGCGGCGCCCTGATCGGCAGCCAGGTGGGGGGCGGATCGGGCCGGAACGTCGCGATTCTTGCGGGTGCGATTGCCGGCGGCGCGCTGGGCAACTGGATCGGCAGCCGTCTGGACGAGCGTGATCGGGCCGCGCTTGCCGCGAGCACGCAACAGGCGCTCGACACGGGGCAACCGGTTGCGTGGGAATCGAACCACAGCGGTGCCACAGCGACGATCACGCCGGTTTCGACCTCCACCGTAACCGCAAACCGGACGGTCACGCGAGCGCCCAAGATTGCGCGCGTCGAAAACATGACCGTCATCAACCAGCCCTACGTCGCGCTCAAGTCCGCAAACGTGCGTGCCGCACCCGGTACCGCCGCGGAGAAGGTGGGCGGTTTCGCGGTCGGCCAGACATTCACCGCGCTGGGGCGGACGGACAGCGACTGGATCGCGGTGGGACGCAAGGGCGTCACGGTGGGCTATATCTATGGCCCGCTGGTTGGTCCGGCGACTACCGTCGCGAAGGACGACGCCACCGACCTCGATGCGATCACGGTGAGCGACGCCGGGGCCCAGGGATTCGACCTCGATGCGATCGAACCGGCATCACCGGTGACGGAGCAGGTGGCAGTCCAGACCACCTGTCGCACGGTCGACTACCGGGTCCGGACGGCCGAGGGCGAGGAATCGAAGACCGTCAATGCGTGCCAGGATGTCGATGGCGCGTGGCAGCTCGGCTGAGCCTTGCCAACATGAATCGGGTGCTGCCAATCGTGACTGTCGCGCTGCTGGTCATGAGCGTGCCCGTCGGCGCGGAAAGCTACCGGCTCGCATTTTCCCGGGCCGAGAACGTCGAGATTTTCGTCGAGCATGCGGCGGGTGCGGCATGGTGCTCGCCGAGGCTCGAAGTGCGTGCCGTGTATGGTGGGGCACCCGACCAGGAAGCGCTGGCACGCCTGTTCCCGAAACTCGGTGCGCTGCTTGATGCCCAGTGTCCGGCGGCGGGCACGATCGAGTGGGTGAGCACGACGGCCGACGGTCGAACGGTGGCGCAGGGCACGAGCGCGAAAGCGGAACTTTGGGCCTTGCGCACGTCGCTGGCAGCGGTGGCGGAGGCAGGTACCGGATCGCCCCCCGCCGCGGGAACGGTCGCGAGTGCCGCCTCGATACCACCCCAGCCGGTGCCGGCCGCAGCGCAAGCGCCGGCGCGGGTCGCGTCGTCCCCAGCGCCGGCGCCGGCAGCCCCGGGTGAAGCGGCAGTCGAAGCTGCCGTCGACGCCGCGGTCACCGGCTCCGCCACTGCGGCGATGGCGCTGCCCGGACCCGTAGCGCCACCGGCCCAAGCGGCACTCGCCCAGACACCTCGTGCTCAGGCACCATCGGCTCAGGCACCACCGGCTCAGGCACCACCGGCTCAGGCACCACCGGCTCAGGC
>DAOMNN010000033.1:0-35263 GCA_035443825.1 Rhodocyclaceae bacterium
CCGATCCGCTCGGTCACCCGCTCGGGTCCCTCGATGAGGCGGAAATCGATCTTCGTCGTCGCCAGATCGACGCGAATCACCTGCACCCGCACCCGGTCGGACAGACGGTAGCGGGTACCGGTACGCTCCCCTGCCAGTTCATGGCGTGCGTCGTCGAAGTGGAAGTAATCCGCACCGAGATCGGAGATGTGCACCAGCCCCTCAATGAAGATGTCGTCGAGTGCCACGAACAGCCCGAATGGTACAACTGCGGAAACGCTCCCCTCGAACTCCTCGCCAACCTTGTCCTGCATGTAAAAGCACTTGAGCCATGCCACGACGTCACGCGTCGCATCATCGGCACGCCGTTCGGTTTGCGAGCAGTGAAGGCCGATCGCATCCCAGTCGCCGGCCGCCTGCTTTTCGCCCTTGAGCGCGGCCTTGATCGCACGATGCACGAGCAGGTCGGGATAGCGCCGGATCGGCGAAGTGAAATGCGTGTAGGCTTCGTAGGCAAGGCCGAAGTGCCCGACGTTGTCGGGACTGTAGACGGCCTGCCGCAGCGAGCGCAGCATCACCGTCTGCAGCAGTTGGGCATCGGGGCGGTTCTTGACCTGTTCGAGCAGCTTCGCGTAGTCGCGCGCGTGCGGCTCGTCGCCACCACTCAGGCCGTAGCCGAACTCGGCGAGAAAGGTGCGCAGTTTCTCGAGCTTCTCCGGGGTGGGGCCTTCGTGCACGCGATACAGCGCCGGCTGTTGGCGCGACTGGAGAAACTCGGAGGCGCACACGTTCGCCGCAAGCATGCATTCCTCGATCAGCCGGTGCGCGTCGTTGCGCACTTCCGGCACGATGCGCTCGATCTTGCCATTGTCATCGAAGATCATGCGCGTTTCGGTGGTCTCGAAGTCGATCGCACCGCGCAACGCACGCGACTTGAGCAGGACGCGGAACAACTTGTCGAGGTTCTCCAGGTGCGGCAAAAGCGCCTTCAGCTCCGCCCGCTGCGCCTGGTCGCCCTCGTACAAGGCGGCCGCGACCTGGTTGTAGGTCAGGCGAGCGTGCGAGTACATCACGGCCGGGTAGAAGCGGTAGGCCTTGATCTCCCCATTCGCGGAAAGGCTCATGTCGCAGGCCATGCACAGGCGTTCGACGAGCGGTACCAGTGAGCACAATCCGTTGCTGAGCTTCTCGGGCAGCATGGGAATCACCCGCCGCGGAAAATAGACCGAGTTGCCGCGCTCCAGTGCGTCAACATCGAGCGCATTGCCGGCCTCGACATAGTGCGATACGTCGGCGATCGCCACGATCAGTCGGAATCCACGGCCCTGGCGCTCGCAATAGACCGCGTCGTCGAAATCCTTGGCGGTTTCGCCGTCGATGGTGACCAGCGGCAGTTCGGTGATGTCTTCGCGCCCGGCCCAGTCCTTCTTGCGCACCTTGTCGGGTAGCTTGCGCGTGAGTTCCATGGCTGCCGGGGAGAAATCGAAGGGCAACTGGTGCTTGCGCAGGGCGATCTCGATCTCCATGCCCGAGTCCGCGTAGTTCCCAAGCACTTCGACAACCCGCCCGATGGGTTGGGCGAGCTTGGTCGGCTGCTCGACCAATTCCACGGTGACGATCTGCCCTTCACCCGGGCGCTTTCCCGCCGGGGTAATGAGGATGTCCTGCGCAATGCGCCGATCCTCGGGGACCACGAACAGGACACCGTGCTTTTCGAGGACACGCCCCACCACGCGCTGATTGGCGCGCTCGAGGATCTCGACCACCTTGCCTTCGGGACGACCACGGCGATCCGTGCCGACGATCCGGGCAATGACCCGATCACCATGCAGGACTTCGCGCATTTCCTTGGGCCCGAGGAACACGTCGGGCTGCTTGTCGTCGCGTATCAGGAAGCCAAAGCCGTCGGCATGGCCGGACACGCGTCCGCGAATCAGGTCCGCCTTGTCGGGGAGGATCAGGGCTCCGCGGCGATTTCGGATCACCTGCCCGTCGCGTTCCATCGCGCGCAGGCGGCGCTCGAACAGCCCGACTTCGTCTGCCGTGATATCGAGGGACTCGCAAAGCTCCTCGAATCCCAGGGGTACTCCCTTGTCGGCGAGAATCTGCTCGACGTACTCGCGACTGGGCAACGGATTCGGGTATTGCGCGATCTCGCGCTCCAGATAGGGGTCCGCCTGGCGAATCTTGCTGAGACGGGTCTTGCTTGCGGCCTTGCCGCGCGAATTGCTTCTGTTCTTCTCGGTCATTGACTTTATCGTGTTGGTGCTTATAATGCGCGGCTCTTGCCCAGATGGCGGAATTGGTAGACGCGCTAGTTTCAGGTACTAGTGCCGCGAGGCGTGGAGGTTCGAGTCCTCTTCTGGGCACCAGGTTTCAAGCAAGAGCCGGCCATGAGCCGGCTTATTGTTTCGTTCGGGTAAAACCGCGCCATGCGCGGCATCCTTTTCCTGCCTTCCGCTTGTCGATATAATGGCGCACTGCTGCCCAGATGGCGGAATTGGTAGACGCGCTAGTTTCAGGTACTAGTGCCGCGAGGCGTGGAGGTTCGAGTCCTCTTCTGGGCACCATTATCAGGCAAGAGCCGGTCGCATGACCGGCTTTTTCTTTTGCGGGTGGCCGGTCATCGCCCCGGCACACCCCGCACCGCCCCTGTCAGGCGCCAAACGGATGCCGGCGCAGTATCGTTTCGTCCCGCTCGGGTCCGGTCGAGATCACGTCGATCGGAATCTCGCAGATCTCCTCTATGCGGTGAAGATAGGCACGCGCCTCGGGCGGGAGATCGTTCCAGCTCTGCGCACCGAAGGTTGTTCCGCTCCAGCCCGCCATGGTCTCGTAGACGGGCTCGCAGCGCTTGACTTCCTCGGAGCCCATCGGCAGCAGATCGATCTGCTCGCCGTCGATCATGTAGCCGGTCCCGAGCTTTAGCTCACCCAGGCCATCGAGCACATCGAGCTTGGTGATGCACAGCCCGGTCACCCCGTTGATGATGATCGAGCGCTTCAGGGCCGCGAGGTCCAGCCACCCGCAGCGCCGCTTGCGCCCGGTGACGGTGCCGAACTCGCGCCCCTTGCTCGACATCTGCTGCCCCGGGACGCCCGGCGTCTCGATGTCGAGTTCGGTCGGGAACGGCCCTGCGCCGACGCGGGTGCAATAGGCCTTGGTGATCCCGAGCACGTAATGCAGCCGGCCGGGACCAACCCCCGAGCCTGCCGCGGCCTGGCCCGCGACGCAGTTGCTGGACGTCACGAACGGATAGGTGCCGTGGTCGATGTCCAGCAGGGAACCCTGCGCGCCTTCGAAGAGCAGGCTGCCACCCGCCTTGTTGACCGCATACAGTTCGGCCGAAACGTCCGTGACCATCGGGCGTATCTCATCCGCATCGGCCATGGCCTGATCGAATACGCTCTGAAAGTCGACGGGCTGGGCGCCGAGATGCTGCGTGAGCACGAAATTGTGGTACTCGAGATTGTCCCGCAGCTTTTCGGCGAAGCGTTCGCGATCGAACAGGTCATAGACGCGCAAGGCACGACGGGCGACCTTGTCTTCGTAGGTCGGGCCAATGCCCTTCCCGGTCGTACCGATCCGGGTATCCGCGCTCTTTGCAGCCTCTCGTGCATGATCGAGCGCCACGTGATAACCGAGGATCAGCGGACAGCCCGGACTGATGCGCAAGCGGTCACGCACCCGGATGCCGCCGGCTTCCAGGTTGCGGATCTCCTCGAGCAGATGATGTGCGTCGAGCACGACACCGTTGCCGATGTAGCACGCGACCCCTTCACGCACGATGCCCGAAGGCACGAGATTGAGCTTGTACTCGGTCTGACCGATCACGAGCGTGTGCCCGGCATTGTGTCCGCCCTGAAAGCGCACCACCCCTTCGGCATGATCGGTGAGCCAGTCGACGATCTTCCCCTTGCCCTCGTCGCCCCACTGGGTACCGACCACCACGACATTCTTAGCCATTTCCCTTCTCTCCCTGAAGCGTTTCGACCGTCCATCGGCCGTCGCGCCTGACCAGTTGCCGGTCACAGCCGGCTTCCATCCAAGTTCCACCATGACCCGGCAGCGCCATCATGACCACTTCGCCCTGCTCGCGCAGCGCGGCGACGATCGCCCCGAGTTCACTATCCGCCACATCATCGGGAGCCAGGATCGCGCCGATCGGCGTACCATCGCCCAGACGGACCGCGAGTTCCCGCAAGTCGAGACTGAATCCGGTGGCCGGCCGTCCGCGCCCGAAGGCCTCACCGACCAGATCGTAGCGACCGCCGAGCGCGAGCGCTGCGGGAGATCCTCCCGCATAGGCTGCGAAAACCACGCCGCTGTGGTAATGGTAGCCGCGCAGATCGGCGAGATCGAAGCTGATCGGGATGCCGCCGAGTCTGCCGGCGAGCTGGCGCAGGTCGTCCAGTGCGGCGCGGATCTCGGGCAGGTCCGGCAGACGCTGCGCGGCAGCGTCGAGCACCTCGACACCACCATACAATGCCGGCAGCGCAAGCAGCGCACTGCGCAGTGGATCGGGCACCTCGACGAGGAAAGCCCGCAGATCGGGCACGTCCTTGGCCTGAAGCAGATCGAACAATTCCTCTTCGCGCTCTGGCACCAGTCCCGCCCGTGCGGCAAGCGCGCGGAACAGTCCGACATGCCCGAGATCGATGCGTTTGGCCGGCACACCCGCGGCACGCATGACCTCATCGAGAAGCCGGATCATCTCGATGTCGGCCTCGATGCCCCCATGCCCGTATAGTTCGGCTCCGAGCTGCAAGGGTTCGCGTGTCGCGGTAAGCGAGGATGGCAAGGCATGCAGAACGCTGCCGCAATAGCACAGGCGTGAAACGCCGTTGCGATTGAGCAGATGCGCATCGATGCGTGCCACCTGGGGGGTCATGTCGGCACGCACCCCCATGGTCCTGCCGGAAAGCTGGTCCACGAGCTTGAAGGTACGAAGCTTGAGATCCTGGCCGGCGCCGGTCGTCAGGGAATCGAGATACTCCAGCAACGGAGGCATGACGAGCTGGTAACCATGGCTTCGGCACGTGTCCAGAAGCTTGCGCCTGAGGCCCTCGATCTTTTCCGCTTCGAGCGGCAGCGCATCCCTGATGTGATCCGGTAGAACCCAGCGCATAGTCCTAGATCGCCAGTAACAGCAGCACCAGCCCGATCATCATCGATGCCAGTCCGATGAATCGGATCTGGCCGTCGGCCAGACGGGCGAGCTGCAAAAAAGTCTCGCGCCAGCGAGCTGGCGCGACGAAAGGGAGAATGCCTTCGATAACGAGCATGAGGGCGAAGGCCATCAAGAGGGCACTGGCCATCGACTCAGTTCTTTGCCGCTCCGATCGGGCTCTTCATGAACTTGAAGAAATCCGAACTCGGATCGACCACCATCACGTCGTTCCTGCTCGAGAAGCTGCTGCGATAGGCCTCGAGGCTGCGATAGAAGGAGTAGAACTCGGGATTCTTCTCGAACGCTTCCGCATAGGTCGCGGTCGCCGTGGCATCGCCCTGACCCATGATCATCTGAGCCTCACGGTACGCGTTGGCGATGATGACCTCGCGCTGGCGATCGGCATCGGCCCGGATCTGCTCTGCGATCGCCGCGCCTTCGGAGCGCAACTCGTTGGCAACGCGCAGACGCTCGGCTTCCATCCGGCGATACACCGATTCGGACACTTCGGTGGGCAGGTCCACACGCTTGAGACGGACGTCGAGAATCTGCACGCCGATCTGACGCGCATCGGTGTCAGCGCGGATACGCATGTTCTCCATGATCCGGTCGCGTTCCCCGGAAACCACCTCAGGTACGGTACGACGACCGAACTCCTCTCGAAGCCCGGAGTTCACCGTCTGCAGCAGGCGCGTACGGGCGCGCACTTCGTCGCCGGCCACGGACTCGTAGTACAGGCGCGGATCGACGATCCGCCATTTCACGAAATGATCGACGAGCACGTTCTGCTTCTCGGCGGTGATGAATCGCTCCGGTTCCGGAGTGTCGATCGTCAGGATTCGATTGTCGAAGTAGCGTACGTTCTGTATCAGCGGAAGCTTGACCCGCAGGCCGGGTTCGGTGATCACCTCCTTGACCTCACCGAGCTGAAACACCACGGCGAACTGACGCTGATCGACGGTGAACAAGGTCATCGAGGCAAGCACACCGGCCAGGACAACGACGCCCGCAAAAATCTGCAACTTGTTATTCATCAGCGGCCTCCCAGCTCACGATTGCGCATCATGTCGCGATCACGCGGGTCGAACAGGGGCTCAGTGGATCGGGTGGGCCCGGGCGTGGATGTGGGCTGCGTTTTCGATTCGGCGGCCGGCGCTGCGGCACCGCCCTGTAACAGACGATCCAGCGGCATCAGCAGCAGATTGCTCCCGCTGTCCGCATCGATCATGACCTTGCTGGTATTCGACAGCACCTCCTGCATCGTCTCCAGATACAGGCGTTCCCGCGTCACTACCGGCGCTCTGCTGAACTCCTCGTACACCTGGTTGAAGCGCGAGGCCTCACCTTCGGCATTCGCAATGACACGCTCGCGATAGGCATTGGACTCTTCCAGAAGGCGAGCTGCCGTACCGCGCGCGCGCGGGACCACGTCGTTACGATAGGCTTCGCCCTCGTTGCGCATGCGCTCCCGATCCTGACCCGCCTTCACCGCATCGTCGAAGGCTGCCTGAACCTGCTCAGGTGGCTGCGCATTCTGCATCATGACACGACTGATCAGGATCCCCGTCTGGTAGCGGTCGAGGATGGTCTGCATCAGTTCGTGCGCCGTCGCGGCGATATCCTCACGACCTTCGTACAGCGCAAAGTCCATGGTGCTCTTGCCGACGATCTCGCGCATCGCGGTTTCGGCTGCCTGCATCACGGCATCGTCCGGAAAGCGGTTATTGAAAAGATAATCCTCGGGACTCTTCAGAAAGTACTGGACCGCGAACTGGATGTTGATGATGTTCGCGTCATCGGTGAGCATCAGCGCCTCGCGCAGCACGCGGTTGCGCTCTGCGCCACGGTATCCGACCTCGATCGTGCGAACCCCGGTGAGGTCGACGATCTCGTGACTCTCGATCGGGAAGGGGAGCCGCCAGCGCAGGCCCGGTTCGGTCGTCTCGATCTGTTTCCCGAAACGCAGTACAACACTGCGCTGGTTCGCGTCCACGGTATAGAACCCGCTCGCGAGCCATACGACCAGCACCAGCGCTATGAGCGCGCCGATGCCGCCGCCGAACTGGCGGAAGGTGAAGTCGGGCAACTTCGGCCCGCCGCCGCCACTGCTACCGCCGCCATTGGGCCGGCCTCCACCACGTTTCCCGCCGAATATGCCGGAAAGGCGCTGATTGAAATCACGCCACACTTCCTCAAGATCCGGCGGACCCTGATTGTCGCCACGACCCTTGTCGTCGCGCTTGTCGTCGTCATTCCCCTGGTTACCCCAGCGAGGATCGTTCAGTGACATTGGCAAACCTGTAGTTACGTTAGAACCGCTCAACTTCTTGCCGGGGCAAGAGTCGCCGGAATGGAGGCATTCGCCGCCGCTTCGCGTGCCGCTTCGCCCAGTGCGTCGCGCAGCAGGGACACGCCCGCGCCCGTCGCAGCGCTCAAAAAAACGCCGCTGATCTTACCATACTCATCCCGATTGACCGCGGCGGGCGCCCCGCTCAGATCGATCTTGTTGTACACCATGATCTGGCCAATCCCGCCGGCCCCGATCTCTTCCAGTACTTCGTTGACCGCATCGATCTGGGACTCCCGATCCTCGCTCGCGGAATCGACCACGTGAAGGAGGAGATCGGCATTGGCGGTCTCCTCCAGCGTGGCATGAAACGCCGCGACCAATGCATGCGGCAGGTCCCGAATGAATCCGACCGTATCGGACAGCACAACGTTCCCCGCCTCGCCCACGTAGATGCGCCGCGAGGTGGTATCAAGAGTGGCGAACAGTTGATCGGCGGCATACGCGCCCGACTTGGTCATGGCATTGAAGAGCGTGGACTTGCCCGCATTCGTGTACCCGACCAGCGACACCGACAAGACTTCGCGACGATCCCGGCCGCGGCGACGCACGCGGCGCTGTTTCTCGAGTTTTGCGAGGCGCAGCTTGAGTGCCTTGACTCTCTGCCCGAGCAGGCGCCGGTCGGTCTCGAGCTGCGTCTCGCCCGGACCGCGAAGGCCGATACCGCCCTTCTGCCGTTCGAGGTGGGTCCATCCGCGCACGAGTCGCGTCGACAGATGTTCGAGCTGCGCCAGTTCTACCTGCAGTTTGCCCTCATGGCTACGCGCACGCAGCGCGAAGATGTCGAGTATCAGCGCGGTACGGTCAATCACGCGGCATTGCAGCGCACTCTCGAGATTGCGCTGCTGGCCTGGCGACAGACTGTGATTGAAGATGACGAGATCCGCCTCGTGGGTACGCAGGGCTTCGGCGATCTCCTCGGCCTTGCCACGCCCGACGAACAGCGCCGGATCGGGTCTGGCGCGCCGTCCGCTGACGACGGCCTCCACACTCGCGCCCGCGCTTACCGTCAGCAGCTTCAGTTCGGCAAGCCTTTCGTCCAGCATTCCCTGATTCAGGTCGAGTTGAACCAGAACCGCCTTCTCGCCGGAAGCCGGGCGCTCGAACATCAGAGCGGGATCCCCACGGTCACGAGATCAGCTCGCGCCCTCGCCGGCGTCCTGCTGCTGGATATTCACCGGCCTCGCCGGCACGACGGTCGAGATCGCATGCTTGTAGACCATCTGGGTCACCGTGTTCTTTAGGAGAACGACGTACTGATCGAAGGATTCGACCTGACCCTGAAGCTTGATACCGTTCACGAGGTAAATCGACACCGGAATGTGCTCACGGCGCAGCGTATTCAGAAACGGGTCTTGTAAGAGTTGCCCTTTATTGCTCATGTTCTACCTCTGACTCTTCTGTTTTTATGAATGTATAGGATTTCATGCTGCACCGCCACAGGCGCACACGCAGAAATATCTGGTGTGAAATCTATTCCTTCGCCGCGTACGGGTTGTGCGCGGTCCGGAACTGCACACGCAACGGCGTTCCCTGCAACTTGAACGCTTCCATGAAGGTCCGTTCCAGAAAGCGCACGTACGATGCCGGAACGTGATCGAGCGCGGCACCGTGGATGACGACGATCGGCGGGTTCATCCCTCCTTGATGAGCATAACGCAATTTGGGTCGGAACACCCCATGCCGAGGTGGCGCCTGCTTGGCCACTGCCGCCTGAAGGGTCCGGGTCAGTTTCGGTGTCGACAGATTGGCTGTCGCCGCGGCATAGGCTGCGTCGACAGATTTCAGAATCACGCCGACACCGCTCCCCTTGAGCGCGGACACGTAATGGAAGCGTGCAAACGAAAGGAATCCCAGCTTGCGCGCGATGTCCAGCTTGACGCGCTCGCGGCGATAGTCGTCGATGGCATCCCATTTGTTCACCGCGACCACCAGCGCGCGACCGGTCTCCAGCACGAACCCGGCAATATGCGCATCCTGGTCCGCGATATCCTGCGCCGCGTCCAGGACCAGCACGACCACATTCGCACTCTCGACGGCCTGCAGGGTCTTGATCACGGAAAACTTTTCCACCGCCTCGAACACCTTTCCGCGGCGGCGCAAACCAGCTGTGTCGATCAACACGTAACGTCGCCCGTTGCGTTCGAATGGAATCGAGATCGCATCACGCGTCGTTCCCGGCAAGTCGAACGCGATCACCCGTTCCTCGCCGAGGAGGGCATTCACGAGTGTCGACTTGCCGACGTTGGGACGTCCCACGATTGCGATGCGCGGCGTCTTCTGATCCGTTTCCTCGGGCTCGGCATCTGCACCGAAAGGTGTCAGCGCCAGTTCGACCAGTTGCCCGACCCCATCGCCATGCGCCGCCGACACGGGTAATGGATCGCCCAGGCCAAGCGCATGGAAGTCGGCCGCCACCAGACCGCGGTTCATTCCTTCGGTTTTGTTCACCACCAGGTGAACCGGCCGTCCGGTACGTCGCAGCCGGGCGGCGATCTGTTCGTCGTGAGGCGTCAGACCTGCACGTCCGTCGACAAGAAACAGCAGGGCGTCGGCCTCCGCGATCGCCTGCTCGGCCTGCTGAGCCATCTCGTGCATGATGCCTGTCTTGGCGACCGGGTCGAATCCGGCCGTATCGACCACGATGTACTCGCGCTCGCCGACTCTGCCAATGCCGTAGTGGCGATCGCGCGTCAGGCCCGGCTGATCCGCTACCAGCGCATCGCGCGACCTGGTGAGGCGGTTGAACAGGGTGGACTTCCCGACGTTGGGCCGTCCTACCAGAACGATGGTGGGCTTCACTCGATGAGTTCCGGTTCACAGGCCATGAAGGATTCCGCGCCGTAGCGAGAACGTGTCTGGACGCTCCCGGCAAGGCGCGGGGGGCACACCAAGCCAGGGCGTGTCGCGGACCTCGCAGCCGGGGAGACCCCGCAACGCCGCAGGAGGCGACCAGGCGCGATCGCAGTAGCCGCGGTATTTTCTCACAGCCTCTCAGTCCGCCTCGTAGGCATGGATCCCGCCGTCACGCGTCTGAATCACGAAGCGCTGGCCGCCCAGCGATAATGGATCGGCGGCGATCGCGCTGCTGTCCGCACGGGTGCGTGCGGCAAAGCGCCCGGTTTCGCGTTCGATGAGATGAACGTAGCCCTCGACGTCCCCGATAACGACAAAATCGCCGACGACGAGCGGGCGTGAGACGTTCCGCCGCGCCATCGAATCGAGCTTCCACACTTGTGCGCCACTGAACGCGTCGAGACCGTGCAAGGCATTGGACGCGTCAGTAATGAACACGAAGCGCGTGTCGCGATCCATCCCTACACTGCTGGAAAATTCCCTCGACCACAGTGCGCTGCCGTTGCTCAGGTCGAAGCAGCCCGCGCGCCCCTGATAGGCGACCGCACATACCTCGTTGCGCCAGAGTATGGGCGTTCCGGCGATGTCCGTGATGCGCTCCAGCTCGGTAACGCCACGCGGCGTGGCAACCGTCAGCTCCCACATCGGGCCGCCGTTGTCGACATTGATCGCAACCAGTTTGCCGCCCGGATAGCCCACGACGGCGACCCGATCCTGAACGGTCATTCCCGCAGCCTTGCGCAAGGTCAGGGCCGGAACGGGCCGCTGATAGGTCCAGCGGCGCTTGCCATCGACTGCGTCGAACCCCATCAGCCTTCCGTCCGAAGCCCGCACCACCACGACAGCGCCGGCAACCGCGGGCGGCGCAAGCACCTCCGCGCCCACGGGGGAACGCCAGCGTTCCGCCCCGGTAGTTGCGTCGATCGCGACGACTTCACCTGCGGTGGTGACGACGGCGGCCAGTTGGCCGTCGCTGCCCACACCCGCCGACAGGCGCTGCCCCACACTCGTGCGCCACACACTTCGTCCGCCCTCGATGCGCGCGACCGAACCATCGTGCCCTGCTGCATAGACATCCTCGCCGACCACGGCAGGCTGGAAGGCGAAACCGCCCGCCCCGCCGACGCGAGCCTGCCATATCGGGCGCAACGCGGCGGTCGCCTGAAATGCCACGAGTTCGGCCGGTTTCGGCGCCGCCGTGGAAAAGGGGTTCAGGGAGTTCAGGGACGAGCAGCCGGAGAGCAGCGCGACGCACATAAGCAGCGAGGACAGGGTTGATCGTCTCATCGGTCAGGACTCCAGTGATTCCAGCTTCATGCGAACGACCTCACGCAGCAGCTCGGCACTGCGCGTGCCCCCGGGGGCAAAGGTTTCGAGGGCCGCCAGGTACGCCGCACGCGCCTCCTCGTTGCGCCCGAGAGCCGCCAGCACGTCGCCGCGCATGTCGTCGAACCGGCCCTTGAGCGAGGGCACTGGCGCTTTCTCCAGCCGGGCGAGCGCCTCGGCCGGTGCGCCATCGTTGAGGAATATGACCGCCAGCCGCAGCCGCGCGATATCCTTGAGCACAGGATCCCTGCCGTTGTTCGCGAGCCATTCGAGATGGGCACGCGCGTTACGGAGATCACCGCCGGAGAACTGAACGCTCGCCGACACCAGCGCGGCCATTTCTGCGTAGGCCGTGCGCCCGAACTTGTCGATGATCTGCCCGGCAGCTTCCCGGGCACGGGCGGGATCGCCCCGCTCGGCAGCCTGCTGTACCGCATAGTAGAGCGCGCCGGCCTCGGCAGCCTGACGGTCCTGATACCATCGCAGACCCTGCCAGCTGACGGACGCGAGCGCTGCGATCAGTGCAATCGCGGTGACATACTTGCCGTACTGTTCCCACCAGGCCTTGATCTGGGAAATCTGTTCCTGCTCTTCCAGGTCATACACTGCCATGTTCGTCTTCGTCCTCTGAAAACAGGCACTCGGCGACTGCGTCGGCGAGTCCGTCAATTGAAATCCGCTGCTGCGCTCCGGGACCGCGCAATGGCTTGAGCCCGACCTCGCCGCTGCGCGCTTCGTCATCGCCGATTACGACGGCCATCGTCGCGCCGCTCGCGTCGGCCTTCTTCATCTGGGACTTGAAGCTGCCCCCGCCGCAATGCGTCAACACCGCAAAACCGTAGCCGCGCAGCGCCTCGGCGGCACGAAAGGCAAGTCGTCGCGCCTCGTCGCCGACATTCACGATATACACGTCGGGCGCGCTCGGTTCAGCGTGCCCCCCGGATTCCGTCCACAGGGCCAGCAGGCGTTCCACGCCCATCGCAAAACCAGCTGCAGGCGCGGGCTTGCCCCCGAGCATCTCGACCAGGCCGTCGTAGCGCCCGCCGGCACATACCGTCCCCTGAGCGCCCAGACGCGTGGTCACCCATTCGAACACCGTGCGATTGTAGTAGTCCAGTCCCCGCACGAGACGATGGTTGATGCGGTAAGGGATGCCCGCATCCTTCAGTATCACCTGTACGCCCTCGAAGTGGCGCAGGGACTCCTCTCCCAGGAAGTCGCCGAGCCTGGGTGCCGCCTCGACC
This sequence comes from Rhodocyclaceae bacterium, assembly GCA_035443825.1. Taxonomy (GTDB): domain Bacteria; phylum Pseudomonadota; class Gammaproteobacteria; order Burkholderiales; family Rhodocyclaceae; genus DAOMNN01. Next base: position 12,923 of record DAOMNN010000033.1, read on the forward strand.
ACGTCCTGCAGATCCGGATTCTTCGTGTCGAGAATGCGCAGCGGGTTCGTGTGCAGGCGACGCCGGCTGTCCGCGTCGAGACGTTCGTCATGCCGCTTCAGGTAGTCGATCAGCGCTGCGCGGTGAAGTGCGCGCTCCTCGGCCGATCCGAGGGAGTTCAGCTCCAGTTTCACGTCCTCCAGTCCGAGGTCGTCCCACAGCCTGGCACACATCAGAATGTGCTCCGCATCGATGTCCGGGCCGGCAAATCCGAGCGCCTCGACACCGATCTGATGAAACTGACGGTAACGACCCTTCTGCGGCCGCTCGTGACGGAACATGGGGCCGTGGTAATACAGCCGCTGCCCGCCGCCGAACAGCATGTTGTGCTGAACCACCGCACGCACGCACGACGCAGTGCCTTCAGGACGCAAGGTGAGGTGTTCGCCATTGAGCGCATCCTCGAAGGAATACATTTCCTTCTCGACGATGTCCGTCACTTCACCGATTGCACGCCGAAACAGCGGCGTATGCTCGACGATCGGCGTACGAAGTGGACGGTAGCCGTAGCTTCGCAGCCAGTCGCGAACGATGTCCTCGAAATGTTCCCAGGTTTCGGCCTCTTCGGGCAGGATGTCGTTCATCCCGCGCACGGCCTGCAAGCTTTGACTCATTTTGTGCTATCGGGGCTCTCGGCCCCCTTTCTCGGATATCGGGTTGCCACGTAGTCATCCACGATGGCGCGAAACTCCTCGGCGATGCGGTCGCCCCTGAGCGTAACCGTCTTCGCGCCATCGACGAATACCGGCGCGACGGGCGTCTCCCCCGTTCCGGGCAGTGATATGCCGATGTTCGCATGTTTGCTTTCACCCGGACCATTGACCACGCAACCCATGACCGCAAGCGTCAGATTCTCGACGCCGTCGTGACGTGCTCGCCAGTGTGGCATCTGCTCTCGCACATAAGCCTGGATTCCTCCCGCCAGTTCCTGGAAGAAGGTACTGGTCGTCCGTCCGCAGCCGGGGCAGGCAGTGACCATCGGCGTAAAGGCGCGCAGGCCCATGGTCTGGAGTATCTCCTGCGCGACCACGACCTCCTCGGTGCGAGCCCCGTCAGGCGGAGGCGTCAGCGAGATCCGGATCGTGTCGCCTATTCCCTCCTGCAACAGTACCGCCAGCGCCGCGGTCGAAGCGACGATCCCCTTCGAGCCCATGCCGGCCTCGGTGAGTCCGAGGTGCAGCGGGTAATCACAGCGCGCGGCCATGGCGCGATACACGGCGATCAGGTCCTGCACGCTGGATACCTTGGCCGACAGGATGATCCTGTCGCCGGGCAGCCCGTATTCCTCGGCCTTCGCCGCCGACTCGAGCGCCGAAACCACCAGCGCCTCGCGCATCACCGCACCGGCGTCCAGGGGTTCTGCCCGGCGCCCGTTTTCATCCATGATCCGTGCCAGCACCGACTGATCGAGACTGCCCCAGTTCACGCCGATACGCACCGGCTTCTCATAACGGCATGCGATATCGACGATCGCAGCGAACTGCGGGTCACGACGCGTTCCCGCCCCGACGTTTCCGGGATTGATGCGCAGCTTCGCAAGCGCTTCCGCACATGCCGGATGCTCGGCGAGCAACCGGTGACCGTTATAGTGAAAATCGCCGACCAGCGGCACGTCCATGCCGAGGGCGAGCAGACGGTCGCGAATATGGGGCACGGCCCTTGCGGCAGCCTCGTTATTGACCGTGATCCGGACCATCTCTGAGCCGGCACGCGCCAACTCGGCAACCTGCATTGCCGTCCCGAGCACATCACCGGTGTCGGTGTTCGTCATCGACTGCACCACGATCGGTGCGTCCGACCCGATCCGCACGCGACCGACCCGGACTTGGCGGGTCTGGCGGCGCGCCCACGGACCCATGGTGCCTGACTCGATTGCGGTCATCGGCAACTCCGGCTCACTCGATCGTGACCCGGGCGACACCGCCCGAACGCGTATGCGGCGCGAGATCGAACGGCACCCCGTCATGCTCGAGCGATACGCTTGCCGCGTTTCCGACCACGATGGAGAAGGGGCGCTTGCCCTGCACCGTGCGGCTCGTGCCAGATGTCCCCGTACCCGTGAAGACGATCACGCCAGCACCGTCGCGAACCTGGATCCACGACTCTCCTTCCATCCTGAAGACGAGTTGCCCCACGGCCGGATCGAGGACTGGCTCCTCGGCCTGCACCTCGGACACCGCGGGGGGCGCCTCGTCCGCAGCACTGACATTCTCGGGGACCGCAGGCGCGGGCGTCGGCGACGCGGGCGCCGTGGCGGGTTCTTCGGCCGACGCCTCCGCCACAGCCGACGAGGGCTCGCCATCAGGCATCAGCGGCACGGGCAGCGGCTCCACCTCGGCCGGAGCCGGGGAAGACTGTGGCGTCACCGGAACCGGATCCTGCGGCAACACCGCCACTGGCGGCGACATAATCGGCGCCGAACCGACCCTGTCCTCGACTGCCACCGGGGCCGTACCAGGCACCTTGAACCAGTCGAAATACCACCCCGCAAGCAAGGCCAGCGACATCCCGCACACCACGACGAGGGCAGGTTTCAGCACCTTGCGCTCGCCGTTGCCGTTCGGCATGGCACCGACCGCATTGCCGACGGGCGAAAGCCTGACCGACTGGACGGGTGCTTCGGAGACGAACGCGGCCGTCACCGTTTCCGGATCCAGGCCAAGATAACGCGCATAGTTGCGCAGAAAACCACGCACGAATACCGGGCCGGGCAGGAGATCGAAGCGCTCCATCTCCAGGGCTTCGATCTGCCCCGGCGAAAGTTTCAAGGCATGCGCCACGTCCGACAGCGAGTCGCCGCGAGCCTCGCGCGCACTGCGCAGGGCCGCGCCGATGGAGACGCCGCCAGTCGACTCGGACGCGAGGTCGCGCTGTTCCTGATCCAATTCACTCACTCGAAATTTCCCTGCATCATCTCGCGAAACTCGGGGGAGTCGTCGAAGCGCATACGAAGCTGCGCGGCGTAGCTCGCCTCGGATTCCCGATTGCCCAGTCGTCGTTCCGTACGCAGGCCCAGCCACACGGATTCGGCCGTCGGCTCGCTCTGCTGATGCAACTGCACGAGGTACGACCGCGCGACCGGATAATCGCCGTTCCGATACGCAATGGACGCGAGCTGGTAAAGCGCACGCGCATTCGCGGGATCCAGCGCAACCGCACGCCGGAACTGCGCAATCGCCGCTTCATCGTTCTGGATGCGCAGGTAGCACATGCCCGCATTGGTATATGGGCGCGTTGCGTGCTGGTAATAAGGGTTGCGCGCCGCAAGCGCAAGGCGCCTGAGCCCCTCCTCCTCCTCGCCCATGCCGCACAGGAACCAGCCGTAACTGTTGTTGAAATCCGGATCATTCGGCGCCGACCGCAGCGCACGAAGGAAACTCGCACGCGCATTGGCCGTATCGTCGATGAACATGTAGACGAGGCCCATCAGGTGAAACGCGGGCGGGTAGGTGGGGTCATGCGCGAGGGCATTACTCGCTTCGTCCAGTGCCACGTCGAATCGCCCGATCTCGAAATAGGCCATCCCGAGTTCGGTATGGATCTTGGCGCGCGCCTGGGCGTCGGTCGCGGGCGGAAGGTCCAGCATGGGACGGTCCGCCGCACCGGTCATGGCACTTTGCTGACCAGGGACGGTCGCGCACCCTGCGCTCGCGAGCAACACGAGCGAGCAAAGCATTACGGCGACGTTTCGCATCATCAACAAGCCTCCTAGGTTGAATGCACAAGGCGAACCGTTCGTCGGGTCCGGTCGAGAACATGGCCGGCCAATTGGCCGCAAGCGGCGTCGACATCGTCACCGCGCGTCTTGCGCGTCGTGGTCACGATGTCGGCATCGCTCAGGATACCCGCAAAGCGCTGAATGCGTTCGGGCGGCGAGCGGCGAAATTCCGAGCCGGGAAACGGATTGAAGGGGATGAGATTGAACTTGCACGGGACGTCCCGCACGAGGGCAACCAACTCACGCGCGTCTCGATCGGAATCATTGACGCCATCGAGCATCACGTACTCGAAGGTGATGAAGTCACGCGGCGCGCGGTCGAGATAGCGGCGACACGCCGCCATCAAGGTCCCAAGCGGATACTTGCGATTAATCGGCACGAGACGGTCGCGCAATGCGTCGTTCGGTGCATGCAGCGACACGGCCAGCGCAACCGGACATTCATCGCGAAGCCGATCCATCGCGGGGACGATGCCCGAGGTCGACACGGTCACCCTGCGGCGCGACAGGCCATAGGCATGGTCATCGAGCATCATGCGCAGCGCGGTCACCACGTTGTCGAAGTTTGCAAGCGGCTCGCCCATCCCCATCATCACCACGTTGCTGATGATACGGCCATTGTCCGGCTCGCCGGAATCGTCAGTACCCTCTGCGCCGGGATCCTTCACTCCGAGCAATCTGTTCGCCAGCCAGAGCTGGCCGATAATCTCCGCGGTGTCGAGATTGCGATTGAAGCCCTGCTTTCCAGTCGAACAGAACGCACAATCGAGCGCACATCCCGCCTGGGACGACACGCACAAGGTCCCTCGATTGGCCTCGGGAATGAAGACCGTCTCCACCGCGTTCCCGTTACCCACGTCAAGCAGCCACTTGCGCGTACCGTCGGCAGAAAGCGAATCGCGCACGACTTGTGGCGCGCGTATCATCGCTTCCGACTTGAGACGCGCACGCAGCGATTTTGCGACGTCGGTCATCAGGTCGAAATCGTCGCAGCCGTCCTGATGCATCCAGCGCATGACCTGACGCGCGCGAAACGGCTTCTCGCCTCGCTCGGCGAACCAGGCGACGAGTCCGTTCAGATCGAATTCGAGAAGGTTGACCGGTGCACTCATGTCGCATCTGTCGGAGGGTCTGCCGGCATCCGTGCAAACCCTCGCAATGACCCCGTCAGCGGGAATGAACGTTCATCCCGGGGAAGAAGAAGGCGACTTCGACTGCGGCGGTTTCAGGCGCATCGGAACCATGAACTGCGTTGGCGTCGATCGACTCGGCAAAATCGGCGCGAATCGTTCCCGGATCGGCCTTCTTCGGATCGGTCGCGCCCATCAGTTCGCGATTCTTCGCAATCGCATTCTCGCCTTCGAGAACCTGGATCATGACCGGACCCGAAGTCATGAACGACACGAGGTCCTTGAAGAACGGACGCTCCCGGTGCACGGCATAGAACTCGCCCGCTTCACGCTCGGACAGATGGGCCATCCGCGCTGCAACGACCTTCAGGCCAGCGTCCTCGAAGCGTTGATAGATCCGGCCGATGACATTCTTGGCCACGGCATCGGGCTTGATGATTGAAAGGGTACGTTCGACGACCATGTGGCGAATCTCCGATCTCTGGGTTGGCAAGATAGTTAAACCAAAGATTTTATCAGTATTTGGGGCAGTGCTGCGGCGCCCTTAGAGCGCGTCCGGGTCGAATCCGGTTTCCCTGTAGATCGCTCGGATCAAATCCGCGCCAATCCGCTCGGCCATGCTCCGATGCACGGGCAGCAACGCACGCTTGAAGGCGAGCCGCCCTTGCTCATCGAGCTCATGAATCTCGGTCGTTCCCGCCGCCCTGACCGCCGCAATTGCTCGATCATTCTCTTCCCGGGCAATCCGGTTCGCATAGTCGCTCGCTTCGCGCATCGCGCGTTCCAGGTCGCGCCGTATGCCGCGTGGCAGACCATCCCAGAACTTCCTGTTGGTGATCACCGCATACCCGAGGTAACCATGTTCGGTCAGCGTCAGATGTTTCTGCACCTCATGCATGCGTTGCGTATACAGATTCGAGTGCGGGTTTTCCGTTCCGTCCACGATGCCGATCCGCAACGCGTCGTAGACTTCCGAGAAGGCCATCATGTGGGGCACGGCGCCCAGCGCCAGCATCTGTGCCTCGAGCACCTTCGAGGCCTGGATGCGCATGCGCTTGCCCTCGAGATCCTCGGGTGAATGAATCGGCGTGTTCGCAGAAAATGATTTGAAACCATTGTCCCAGAACGCCAGCCCCTTGATCCCGCGCGATTCGAGCGAGGCCAGCAGCCGCCGGCCGATCGGCCCATTGGTCACCTTCGCCAGGGCATGCTCGCCGTCAAAGATATACGGCAGATCGAACACCTCGAACTCCGAGATCCCCAGCACGCTGAACTTTGCCAGCGAGGGCGCAAGCATCTGCACCGCCCCCAGCTGTAGCGCCTCCATCTCCTCGCGATCCTTGTACAGGCTGCTGTTGGGATACACCTCCACCCTGACCCTGCCCCGCGTGAGCTCCTCGACACGCTGCCTGAAGAACTCCGCTGCCTTGCCCTTGGGCGTGTCCGGTGCGACCACATGGCTGAAGCGGATCACGACCGGATCGGCCGCCGCGCCAGCCGCGAAGGCGAAGAGCGCAAACACGGCCATCAACATGCGATACTTCATTCAACATCCTCCGGGAAACCTGCGTCTCTGCCAGTCCGACAAGCTTTGGCACAATTGTGGACCAGCGGAGCGCCCGTCACACGTCTCTCGATGCAGAAAACCGATCGCACCGCTCCAGTTGCAACTTCGTCGTGGCACCTGCGACTGCCGTATCTGGCCCTCGGACTCTTCCTTGTCCTGCTGGGGATGCTGGTATGGCTGACCCACCGGCATGACGTCGAATCCCAGCGCACCACGCTTATCAGTGACGTGTTGTGGATGGAGCAGAATCTTCAGTTCCACCTCGACCGCAATGCAGCACAACTCGCGCAGATCGGTCACGAACTGGTCGCGCCCCAGATCTCGCCGCAAACCGACGCGAAGCTGAAGCAGTTGCTGCGAGCCGAGAGCGGCATGGTGCGGATCGTCTGGCTCGACGGCAACGGCGACATCCTCGGCGCCCAGCCGCCACTCAGTGACGACCATCTCATCGGCGAGGCGCTTGGTACGGTCCCGGCCCGGTCGATATTTCGCCTCGCGCGCAGCATCGGCCGCCCGGTATATGGACCGGCCTACGAGATCGCAGGCGGCGGTCACCACTTCGAAGTGCATGTTCCTGCCTACTCCGACACGGGCTTGCTGGGCGTCACCGTGGGCATCTATTCCTTGCAGGATCTGGTCGCACGCGAGTTGCCGTGGTGGTTCTCGGAGCGCTATCACGTCAGCGTGCTCGATCCCGACGGGCGCGAGATCGCCGCCAAGTCCAGGGTCGCGCCCCTGTCCGACCAGCACACTTACACCATGGCATTCGATCCGCCGGGCCATGGGCTGTTGGTGCGGATAAGTGCGTACAAGGGCGATGTGCGCTGGGTTCCGGCACTGCTGATCGCATCCATCGTCCTGCTCGGCGGCATCATCGTGTGGAGCATCTGGCAGCTGCGCCGCCAGTTGCTGCGTCGCCAGGCCGCCGAGCAGGCGTTGCGCGGCGAGACCGCCTTTCGCAAGGCCATGGAAGACTCCCTCGTAACCGGTTTGCGGGCACGTGATCTCGAAGGGCGAATCACGTACGTGAATCCGGCGTTCTGCCGCATCGTCGGCTACAGCGCGGACGAATTGATCGGTCACCTGCCTCCCATGCCCTACTGGGATCCCGACCACATCGACCGGACCCAGGAAGTTCACGACCAGATACTGTCCGGGCACGCACCGCCCGAAGGTGTCGAATTGCGACTTCGGCGCAAGGATGGCGAACAGATCGACACCATGATCTTCGAGGCTCCCCTGATCGACGCCGAAGGCCGGCACACCGGCTGGATGGGCTCGATGCTGGATATCACCGAACAGAAGCGGGCACGCGAACTTGCACGCCAGCAGGACGAACGCCTGCAGGCTACTTCGCGTCTGATCACGATGGGAGAGATGGCCTCGACGCTTGCACATGAGCTGAACCAGCCTCTGGCCGCCATCACCAGCTACAACAACGGTTGCCTCAATCTCCTCGCGGACGGAAACGCCGACTCTCGCGAACTGCTCGAGATCCACGAACGTCTCGCCCGCCAGGCGCGACGTGCTGGCGAGATCATTCGTCGCGTCCACGACTTCGTGCGCCGCTCCGAACCGAAGCGCGAACCCCTCGACCTCAACGACGTCATCCGCGATGCGGTCGGCTTGCTCGAGGCCGATTCACGCAAACGCCGCGTACGCATCCAGACCGACCTCGGCACGCGCCTCCCGGAGGTGGCCGCCGACCCGGTCATGATCGAGCAGGTCATCGTCAACCTCGTGCGCAACGGCATGGACGCAATGAACGACACCCCGCGCGAGCGCAAGTGTGTGCGCATCAGTACCCGAGAAGAGGGTGGACACCTGATCGTGCGGGTTGCGGATCAGGGAACGGGCGTCCCGCCAGAGACGGCGCGGCGCTTGTTCGAGCCTTTCTTCTCGACCAAGCAGGAGGGCATGGGAATGGGGCTCAACATTTGTCGTTCGATTGCCGAACTTCACCATGGACGCCTCGGCTTCGAAGCGAATCCCGATGGCGGTACCATCTTCATCCTGACCCTGCCGGTCGAACAGGAACCTTCATGAACCAAGCCCGTGCCCATGTCATCGACGACGATGAAGCGATCCGCGATGCCTTGCAGTGGCTGCTCAAGACGCGCAAGGTGCCATGCACCACGTGGGCGAGCGCGGAAGCCTTTCTCGATGCGCTTCAGCCGGACTGGTGTGGCTGTGCGGTACTCGACATCCGCATGGACGGAATGAGTGGGCTGGAGTGCTTCGACGTTCTGAAGTCCCGTGGCAACACGCTCCCGGTAATATTCATCACCGGCCACGGGGACGTGCCGATGGCGGTTTCCGCACTCAAGAAGGGCGCCTTCGACTTCATCGAGAAACCCTTCAACGACAGTGATCTGGTTGCAATCGTGCTGCGCGCCATGGATGTCGATGCCGATCGCCGCCGCGCCCTGGGCGTCCGAGATGCAGTCAACGAAAAGCTCGCCCTGCTGACGGCACGCGAACGGGAAGTGATGGAACTCATTCTGGCAGGGAAATACAACAAGGTGATCGCGGACGACCTGAACATCTCGATGCGAACCGTGGAAGCGCATCGTTCGAAGATCTTCGAAAAGATGGAAGTGCGCTCAGCTGTCGAACTGGCGCAGTTGCTCAAGAGCGCACAAGACTGAGCAGCGTGGGAACGTGCCGCGAATGACGGCTCAGCGTACCCACACGGGAACGATTCCGCGCACACCTTCAGGGCATGCGAATGCCGCGTCCACGCCGACTTCGGCGATCCAGGCGACGCTCCCATCGACCTGCAGCACCGGCAGACGCGAACGCAGCCATTGCGGAATCCCGGCCTCCTGGCAGAGATTCTTGAAGCTGCGCTGCGGTCGGCCCGGCCCGGGCCGAAGCCGTAGCCCGTCCCAGCGCGGCGTAAGCGTGACTTCCCTGGCACGTTCGAGCAGTGCAGGATCGAGCCCCTGTCCCACGACGCGGTCGAACGATACGCGCCCACTCCCCCACGCAAGCGCCTCGCCGTCACGCCAGCGAACCGACGAAGGAGGGGAATCGGCCTGGACATCGGACTCCAGCCACACCTGATCCCTGTAGACGCAAACCGCCAGTTTCCCCAACGCGATGCGCAACGGCCGCCCATCGCCTTCACGAATCTGTCGCACCGCCTCGATCAATCGTGCGCGAGATGGTGCGTCCGCCCCCAGGCAACGCATCTGCCAGCGCATCAGGTTGCGAATACGCGCATCCGACAGACCGAGCAGTGCGGCGCGGCGCAGCGGGTCCCCGCAGCGCCCGCTATCGATCGATGCCAGCTCGCCAAGCAGCGCGTCCGCTTCACGAAAGTGCCCACTGGCGCGCGCGAGTGCGGGCACTGCGCCTGGAAATGCCTCCTCCAGCGCGGGCAATACCGCATGTCGGAGGCGGTTGCGGGCGAACACCCGATCGAAATTGCTTTCGTCCTCGATCCATTCCAGGCCGTGCTCCCGCGCATGAGCAAGTATTGCGCCGCGCCGCACACCGAGCAGGGGACGCAGGCGGCCGCCGCTCGCGGACCGATCCACCTCGATTGCAGCCATCGCTCCGGCCCCACGCACACCTGCGCCGCGCACCAGGCGGAACAGCACCGTCTCCGCCAGATCATCCTGATGATGACCGAAGACCAGCCAGTCGGCATCCACTTTCGACAGGGCGTCATGACGCACCCCACGCGCCGCGGCTTCGAGCCCGACCCCGCGGTCACGCGGAACGTCAACAAGGAATGACTGGAAAGGAATGCCCAGCGACACGCACAGGCGTTCGCAGAACGCGCGCCAGGCTGCAGCATTCGGACTGAGCCCATGATCGACATGGGCGGCGGCAAGCGCAAAGCCGAAACGCCCACGCAGTCCAGCCAGGACGTGGAGCACCACGACCGAGTCCGCCCCGCCGCTCAGGGCAACGCACAAACGGCTGCCTGGGCCGATCCCGGCCGCCTCCAGGATCGCGGCGGCCGCCTCGCCCGGGAGCCTCTCAGGCGGCGTCCTGTTCCTTGAACTTGCCATGACTCATCAGACGCTCGAAGCGCTTTTCGACGAGTTCGGCAGGCGCCAGATCCGATACCTGGCGCAAGGCATCCTGAAGCGCGCGCTTCAGACTCTGCGCCATCTCGCGATGATCGCGGTGCGCACCCCCGACCGGCTCCTGGACCACCCTGTCGATCAGACCAAGCGCGTTAAGACGTGCCGCCGTGATGGCCATCGCTTCAGCCGCGACCGAGGCCTTTTCCGCACTCTTCCACAGGATCGATGCGCAGCCCTCAGGGGAGATCACCGAGTAGGTGGCGTATTGCAGCATCAGGACCTGGTCGCCGACCGCGATCGCGAGCGCTCCGCCCGAGCCGCCCTCGCCGATCACCGTGGAAACGATGGGCACCTTGAGTTCGGCCATCACGTAGAGATTGTGCCCGATTGCCTCGGACTGCCCGCGCTCCTCCGCGCCGATCCCCGGATACGCACCCGGCGTATCCACGAACGTAAACACCGGCAGGTTGAACTTCTCGGCCAGACGCATCAGGCGCAGTGCCTTGCGATAACCCTCGGGGCGCGGCATGCCGAAGTTGCGCAGGATCTTCTCCTTGGTGTCGCGTCCCTTCTGGTGACCGATCACGACGCAGCTCTGCCCATTGAATCGAGCCAGGCCGCCAACTATTGCCTTGTCGTCGGCATATGCACGATCCCCGTGGAGTTCCTGGAAGTCGGTGAACACATGCTTCGCGTAGTCGAGCGTATAGGGGCGCTGCGGGTGGCGCGCCACCTGCGCGATCTGCCAGGGGGTGAGCTTGGCATAAAGATCCCGCGTCAGGGACAGGCACTTGGTTTCGAGACGCGCGATCTCACCCGAGATATCCACGGCGGGATCGTCCTGCACGAAGCGCAATTGCTCGATCTTCGCGACGAGATCCGCGATCGGCTGCTCAAAATCCAGAAAGGTGGTCTTCATCTGCCCTTTCCCAGTTTTCAAAGTGCGACATTGTACCCGTTCGGGCGGCGGCGACGCACCACCAGGGGGTAACGGGAGGCCGAGCGGCATGTACGCAAATGGGCGCCCGGAGGCGCCCATTTGTATTCTTCCAGAGGCGCGCCCGGACCGGACGCACCGCATCCTCAATCGCTGTTGAATACGCCAAGCAGGTGCAGCAGGCTGGTGAAGAGGTTGTAGATCGCCACGTACAGGGTCACCGTGGCCATGATGTAGTTGGTCTCACCGCCATGGATGATTGCGCTGGTCTGATACAGGATCAGCCCGCACATGAGCAACACGAACATAGCGGAAACCGCGAGCGACAGCGCCGGCATGGAGAAGAAAATCGCCCCGAGTCCGGCAAGGAACGCAACCAGAATGCCGACCAGCAGGAAGCCGCCCATGAAGGAGAAGTCCTTGCGGGTGGTCAATGCATAACCCGACAGGCCGAGGAAGATCGCCGCGGTTCCGCCCATCGCCTGCATCACGATCTGATGGCCGTTAGGCAAGGAAAGGTACGCTGAGAGGATGGGGCCGAGGGTGTAACCCATGAAACCGGTCAGCGCAAAGACGGCAAGGATGCCGCCGGAGCTGTTGCGCAACTTGGTGGTCAGGAACAGCAGACCGAAATACCCGACCAGGGTCAGGACCAATCCGGGGTGCGGCAGACCGAGCGCCATCGATACACCCGCGGTCACGGCCGAGAATGCCAGCGTCAGCGACAGCAGGATGTAGGTGTTGCGAATGACCTTGTTGGTGGCCAGTACCGACGCTTCAGCGCGGTTCATCGCGATCGTACGGTTTTCCATGGAATCGCTTCCTCCTGAATTCAATAATCCCGCATCGCATCGTGGCTTCACGTGGAAACCTCGGCCGATCCGGGCCAGATGAACAATCAAGCCCCGCAGGGGCGCCGTGGGGAAACCACCGGACACCCCGCATGCTAAGGCTAAGACTGTTCGATAATATACGAGTTCAACGAAATCTTTATCCGTTTTTTCCGGACTATCGACCATGCTCAACTATAAACAGCTTCATCACTTCTGGAAGGTTGCACGGGCCGGCGGGATCGCCCGCGCGAGCGAGCGCTCGGGTCTCGCACCGCAAACCCTCAGCGGCCAGGTGGCAACCCTGGAAGCCAACCTGGGGGTGACGCTGTTCCGTCGCCAAGGCCGCCGGCTGGCGCTGACCGAGACGGGACAAATGGTACTGGCTTATGCCGAGGAGATCTTCCGCGTCGGAAACGAACTCGAAGAATCGCTGCTGACGCGGGCCGCCGGGCGGGCGATCCCGTTCAGGGTGGGTGTCGCGGACGTGGTACCCAAGACCATCGCGTGGCTGCTGCTCGAACCGTCGATGAAACTCCCCGAACCGATGCGCATCGTGTGCCGCGAGGACAAGCTCGAACGGCTTCTGGGCGAACTCGCCATTCACAAACTCGACGTGGTACTTGCAGACACGCCGCTGCCGGCCAACATGGACGTACGCGGCTTCAGCCACAAGCTCGCGGAATCGAGCGTTGCGCTGTTTGCAACGCCATCTCTTGCCAACAGTCTCCCCGGCGAGTTCCCCGCATGCCTCGACCGCGCCCCATTGTTGCTTCCGGGCGCCGACGCCGCTTTGCGCCGTCCGATGATGCACTGGTTCGAGGAGCAACGCGTGGCGCCCCGCATCGTGGGGGAGTTCGACGACAGCGCACTGATGAAATCCTTCGGCCAGGCCGGCACCGGGATTTTCCCCGCGCCCGAACTGATTGCGGATCAGGTGTGCCGGCAATACGGTGTGCGCCAGCTCGGCAAACTGAGCGGTGTCATCGAGTCGTTCTATGCAATCTCGGTGGAGCGCCGCATCACGCACCCTGCCACGCTGGCGATCAGCCGCAGCGGCGCATCGGGCGAGTGATGCTCGACCGATGTACGCGGCGACGCCGTCGGGCCTGAAGAAGGTTGACCCGGCATCATCGGAAGATGAATGAAATGCTATCATCGCCCCCGCCAAGCGGCAGTGTCGGACCGTAACCCGATCACGAAATGCTCATTGCACGAGCGATGAAAGAGTCCTGGTGCCGGGAGAGGGACTCGAACCCTCACAGTGTTACCACCGGCGGATTTTGAGTCCGCTGCCCCACCCCCGAAAACAGGGCGACTCAGCCAGAAAATTCAATTAAATCAGAGCACTGCCATACCAAGCCATACCGCATTCTACCTGAACCTACGGCATTAAGTGCTGCAGAAGTGCTGCAGAAGTGCTGCGCGCTCACTCTCACGTCATGACGCCAGAAGGCCGTCGCCAAGAGCGGACTTGAAGGCTTTCCTTCGAGCAGGCCGACTGAAGCAACAGCAAAAGTAAACTCATCCACGGTGCCTATACTCGGAGCAGTCATGTGACTGCTCACCCGTGAGTAGTAACCGTGGACCACCTCTACACACCAGAGTCACTCGCAGCCTTACTCGGCATCTCTAGACAGACGATTTACAATCGGCGCTCGACTGGCGGCGACTTGCCCGCTGTAACGCAGCTAGGAAAGCTCATTCGCTTCAGACCCGCTGACGTCGAAGCTTGGCTTGACGGTCAGCAAGAGGCGGCGAGCGCCAGACCCCCTTCTCCTGTGACCGCGCCGGTCAAGAGAGGACGTGGCAGACCAACCAAAGCGGAGGAAATCGCCGCGAGGCGACGTGCTCGCTGAATCCGTGGAGACAGATGGCCACTTCAGCCCTAGATCGGGGCATGGGCCAGATCATTCGTGAATCGATTAGGGGACGGGGTCACCCCCGTTGCCCTCTCACATCCAGCTTCGCCATCAACATGTGGTGATTGGCCCGGTCCAGGAATATCTTCAGATCCATATCCACCCGATGCGCCGGCCCTCGACACCATAGCGTTGCGCCGCCTTGACCGCCTCATGGGCGCTCCTCCGAGGTCGTAAACCGCTGCTCGACTCGGAGAATTCCGCCTCGAAAATCGGTTAAAGCATCTGATGCAACGCTTGCTGGATCAGTCGATCTGCCAGCGCCGTAATCCCGAGCGTCCTCACCCCGCCCTGCGGTTTCGGAATACCCCGGCACACCGCTCGCGGGATATACGCCCTCGCCAGCACTTAGACCTTGATCGTTGGCCGGTGTTGCTGGAGATGTGCCTTGAACTCGGGCATACCGAAGACCCGGTGTGTGTGCGATGACCACAAGCGCTTTTCTGAAGGCAACCTAGCGAGCTCTACCATGTTCAATCTAGAAACCCGACACGAAGCAACGGGCAATTCAACATGGCGCTTACCTTCTGGCAAGGCGTAGCTAAAATTTTGGTTGAGCTCCCCCTAATTGCCCGCTTACGCCGGCCCGGGGGAGGAAGGATTCACCAATGAAGGCCTTCGTTAAGCCAGCACCAACGCCTATGTTGTCGTCTTACAAAGTCGACTCATGGCATAATCCAGCGCTGCGGGACTTCGCCACGCACATTCGATGATATCTACCACCCCCAACTCCTGCAGTCGCGTCAAGCCAGCCAGCTTTTTGAGCACTGCTTCCTGGTTCGTCGAGAATTTGCCATCCCAAAAATCATCATAGGCAAACATCCAACGGTAGATGGGCTCAGTGCGGTCCGAAAACTCATCCATCAATTGCGTAGAGTCAGGCGCCGTTAACAGGAGGCAAACCTCACCTTCGGTGAACAGCCCCTCCACTTCCTTCCTCGCTATTTCAACGACCCGGAAGTACCTCGCTAGCGAAATAGACTGTGCGAGCTTTGCAGATACATCACTCGTCACACGCTCGCTGATGGACCTCTCAATAAGCTCAAGGGCTTCAGGGTTGTCAGCCTCCCAAATCATAGTACGCACTGACTGAAGGGGGGACTCAGCCTCATCCTGGGTGGCAACATCATTCACAGCGGTCATAGTATGGTTCATCAAGATACTCCCAAGAGTAGTTTAAGAACGCCTTCCTTCTGAAAGGCGCAGTGCTCATCATTGAGCACGATCAGACCCGTTACCCCCGCACATGGACGCTTGATACTTACAGCCATGACCTGCAGCACCGAGTATGTAATCATTGTATACGTCTCACACTCATCATGTCAACTAATGATTACGTGTGTTATAGTTCAATCCGAAATCAAACACTGGAGGCGAAATGCAAGACTCTTACCCTGGCACGGGGCGTGTCGATCTGGGGTCCCGCAGCAAGTCGGAAGTCATCACAATCCGAATCAACCCAAAGGTGAAGTTCGGGCTAGAAATCATGGCGCGCCACAACAATGCATCGGTTGCGCAAATGGTCGAGACGGCAATCTACAGAATGCTGAAAGACCCGTTCAACAACAGTAGGTATATTCATGACGACTTCGACCCAAGCATCATAAACAAACTCTGGTCTCCTCATCGAGGGGAACGCCTCTTGAGGATGGTTTTCGAGCACCCGGAACTACTCAGCTACGAAGAAGAAGTCGTATGGAACAACATGGCACGGGAGGGCGTATTTGATGGCTACTTAGAACCGCCGCTCGACTTATCCAGTCGACCACTTCCTGACGCTGATCTGCACGCACTCGAAGACCGGATTGCGAGTTTCCTCGATGCTCTTGATGCTGCCGAACGAGAGGAGGCAGAGAAGAAGAAGAAGGCAAAGAAGAAAGCATGAACAGATGCGAACACAGGTTGACCTGATTTTGTGAAGCGAGGCTCGTTGCCCGCTGCAGAGGCTTAGACCCCTCAGAGCATCCTTCCCGCCCCGGCAGCAATCTGTATGAACGTCAACGAAACGCCCTACAAGACGACTTCATAAATGCCCATTGGTGGTTTCGGCCTGCTACAAACCTTGCCGCTTTGGAGGGTGGGCTATCACGCAGAGCATCGAGGCGAATGAATACGAGACAGTTACGCACTTTCGACACTGTTACGGCAATATTGAGAATCTTTGAGGACCGGCTTAGCGCTCCACCCCCAAGGCGCATTCGAGATTGCTTGGCTAGCGCGAATACCATCGCTTGGGTAATCACACGCCGCGCGTCTGTGCTTCAAGTTTCTAGCCATCTAAGCCGTATTGATACGCATTCTCAAATCTTTCCGCGCGGAAAGATTTTTGCGGAATCGACGTGCATGCCGCGCGACCAGGCACAACTTGAAGCCAGATAGCGAAGCTCGCTGGACTCCAGCTTCGAAGATCAGATCTACTGAAACTCGTTTCACCCACTGTAGCTACCGTGCCTGAACCACAGGCAACTCGTGCCACGCCGTGGAGTAAAGTCGGCGACAGACATTCCCTGCGCATGCGTCAGGCCTTAGTGCCCCCCTCTGCACTCACACGCACAGTCTGCCTGCACCAACGCGCATTGATATGGTCCAGCGTTTCCATCGCCCTCGAAGTGAAACTGCCATCCCTTCCCGCTTACCAATGCCCGGAAGGTCAGTCTTGACTTGTTGGCCTTCATCCACGCGAGGTGCGGCACAGGCACTGTGGCGCTCGAGGGCAAGCTCGCTCAACGAGTGAGCGCGCGCCGTTACCCCTGAGCGCTTTGCAACCCGTCGTTCAGCTGCTTTTCAACCGCTTACGGTTCTCTGCAACAACCCGCTTGTTTGCCGCAAGCATGGCTTTGACGGCGTTGGGTTGCTCAGCCGAATCCAACCCCTTGCAGAGACAATACATCGGCGCCATGGCGCGTGCGGCCTTAGCGGTCAGGAGCCATTGAATGTCGCCAAGTCCGAAAACTTTCTTGTCATGGGACGTCGTCTCAAGTACGCCCCTCGAGTCGAGGCGAAGATAACCATTGCTTAGAAGCGAGTTGAGCCCGCACTCTGCGAGGATCTTTGCCTCCGTCCGGTCAAATGCACCTCCACTGGACGGATGCAGATACCGCTCGATACCTGTCGCCGACGCAACGTCCTCGGTAACCATAATCATCAGGCAAAGGGCCCCCTCTGGAGTGAGGTCGTGTCTAGACTGCACTGACTGATACGACTTAATCGTCGTAGCGAACCAGAGTGAGGAGAGAGCACCGCGCGCCGCATTTGCTATTGTGATTTGAGAAGACTGGTTGGTGTTTTCTGGTGTAGGCATTTGGTCTACCAAAGTTTAGTCCATGAAGAGGCGCATACCTGCTCTAACTGCGCCCGTTCCGGCGGTGAAGGCAAATCCCCTGACTGTAGGATTTTGACTCTATCCTCCCCCGGCAAACCGACCTTGTGAAGGCTGTCACACCGCACGAAGCTTTGCAAAATTAGTCGAATCCAGCCAGCAGGCCACTGGCCAGAAAGCCTTGCTGATTGCATGATGACGGCTCAAACCAGCTACGCATCAACAGACGTTGAGTAAATGCAGCGGAAGCCACGCTCCCTGATGATGAGCGTCAGCAGACATCAGGAGACATTCCATGTGCGGACGCTATGCCCTCTACGGTCCAGTATCAAGCCTCCGCGAACAATACGACGCGCGCATCGACGGACTTCCTGAAGTCTGCATTCCTCGCTTTAGCGCAGCCCCAATGCAAATGCTCCCAGCAGTCCGGAAGAACTCCACCGGCGAGCAAATCTCAGAGCTGTTGCGTCGGAGGTTGGTGCCGAGCTGGTCAAAAGATGAAACCATTGCGACCAAGCTCATCAACGCGAGAGCGGAGACACTGGCTGAGAAGCCTTCATTTCGCGCTCCCTGCAGGTCGCCGGTGCATCATCCCGGCCTCAGGCTTCTACTATGAGTGGAAGAAGAACTTCAAGGATAGGAAGCCGTGCGTCATCTGCTCGGCCGATAAGGGTTCGTTTGGTTTTGCTCGACTGTGGGAGCGCTGGGGTCGGGGTGAAGCTGAGTCGATAGACACTCTTACGATTGTCACGAATGATGCAAATGAAACCGTTCGGTTCTTACACGACAGAATGCCGGCAATCCTCGCTCAAGACGACTACGAATCATGGCTCGCGAATACGACGGCTCCAGCACTGCCTAAGGCACTGGTCGCGTCCCGCCCTAACCAGATGCTAAGAACCTACCCCGTAGCGAAGGCCGTCGGCAACGTCCGCAACGACAACCCTGAAATGACCAAGCCCATCAAGGCGGAGTGCCGCCCGCATCACTGTCCACGAAACTTGTGGATGAGTGGTGAAGTAGCTTGGGTATGCATCGACTAGCTGCCTGACCGAAGACCGATTAATGGTGCAGCATCACTCTTGGGCCGACACACCGTACAAACAGCCGCACCGGTCCGGCGTACGCGCCACACTCGACTAATGACTTTGGCCAGGGAACGTAGATCTACTGCATTCGGCAAACTGAATGCCAACTCTCATACAGCCCTCACCCGCCCACATCTGGGTGACGCTTTACAAGAAGTCTGCTCTTCGCTTCCCCCTGGAAGACATCCTTCACAGACCTCAGGGGGGAGGAAGAAGCAACGACGAGGCGAGTTAATTAGCTCGTCGGTTCAGCTTTTTTACACAACCGACTCAGCCCGTACTCGACCACTGAGCCACTGCGCCACGCACACTCGATGGTCTCTATCAAGCCCAACGACTGTATCAGCGTCAAGCCAGCCAACTTCTTGCACAGTCGTCCCGCTTCAGTTTGCAGGTCCGGCTCGTTCAACTCTGCATAGTAGGTGTTAGCGACGTGCTCCCTCAACTCGTCGGTCAGAATCGTGGAGGCGCACCCGTCCAACAACCGAATCACCTCCTCTTCGGTGAACATTCCTTCCACCGACTCGGTCGCGATATCAACGATGCGGAAGTAGCGCGCTAGCGAGATAGTCTGCGCGAACTCTGCTGATACATCCCTTGCCACACGTTCCTGCGTGCGCTCATCAATCAACTTTAGAGCGGACTCGTTGTTATTCCTCCAGAATTCGAAGTTCGATACCTGGCGGTCGGAATCTCCACCATTCGGATGGGTACCATCATTCACTGCGGTCATAGTATGGTTCATCAAGATACTCCCAAGAGTAGTTTAAGAACGCCTTCCTTCTGAAAGGCGCAGTGCTCATCATTGAGCACGATCAGACCCGTTACCCCCGCACATGGACGCTTGATACTTACAGCCATGACCTGCAGCACCGAGTATGTAATCATTGTATACGTCTCACACTCATCATGTCAACTAATGATTACGTCTTATCTATGGCGAGGCCAAGAATAGCCCTTCTCCTGCCCACGCGACCTAATATGACTCCCGCTCCAGTCGAGTCCGCTGCGTCAGCCTGCTGAAGTGGCCAGCACGCTCCTGTCCTTGAACGCAAGCCCATCAAGGCGCAGCCCAAGGGTTCGAACGACATCCGTGGGGCGTTTCGGCAAGCCGAAAACCTAGCTAACTTGGCGCAATCAGGTTCTGTCTATCGGCGAGCCTGTGCTCATACAGTTGCAGTCAAGACACACCGATCAGATGGTTGCCCGACCGGAAATCAGTCCCGGGGATTTCAAGGTCAAGGCCAACCGGGCGGGCAACACCCAGTTCGCAGAACCTCGGCTCGTTCGTGGCAGTTACCGTCTTCTGGCGTCGGCCCCCCCCAGGGGCTTCGCACGCGCTGATGGCGATGCTCCTGGTCTCCGAGGTGCATCCCTTCAATGATGGAAGCGGGCGGCTGGCCCGGCTGGTCATGAACGCCGAACTTTCGGTCGTGGGTGTCTGCCCAATCCTCATTCGGACGCTGTTCCGGGACAAGCATATGGATTGCCTACGTGCACTGAGCCGGGAGGGCGACCCGAGCCCTTTCTTGAAGGCGATGCAAACGATTCAGGACTGAGCCGCCGACTTTGACTATGAGGACTTCGATTCCGTCATCAATAGCGTGAAGGCCTGCAACGTCTTCGAGCGGTCACGAGTGCAGTTCCATTCGCTCACGCCCAAGCCGGCGTGAATCCACAGACTCTACTAACTACACGCCGGTACCGAAAATCGACAGAAAGTCGAGACTGCACGGAGACATTTGAAGCGGGGCGGCTCCCGTCGAGTGTCTGGGTGGGTGACCTGGTACGCGTGTATGAGGCGGTCGAATGCGGGCAAACTTCTAGATAGCACTGGTGCTGCGTCAGGCGGACACTGAGTTGAAAAGTGGGTGAATTAGGATCTGGATATGGCGAACGGGACCGACTCTACGGCCCAGCGCCCTTAGTTGCCTTGCTAAACGACATTTTATGGTCGCCGCTTCACACCCCTCTATCGCACAGCAAAGAAGACGCACAGCGCTCGCTTTCGCGAAGCCTGTGCGTACAAAAGAACCGCCCGGGGCGCGTTCAGTTTGCGCGCGCCGGTGGTCTCGCCGTTTGTCCTCCCGCGCCCCGGGCCCGCGCCATCGGCGCGAGGGCCACACCCGGCTCAACAATCGCCAAACGCGGCACGAAACGCCGCTGGGCGTCGAACTGCTCCTCGAGGTAGCGCTCAACCACATCCTCGGCCCAATAGCACCGCTTGTCCAGGCGCACCGGCTCGGGAAAGCGGCGCGAGCGCACCAGCCCCTCGAGCGTGCGCTCGGACACGGCGAGCTTTGCGCACACCTCCTCTTTGGTCAATCGAATCGTACTCACGGCCAATACCTCCAAAACTATCGATGGGAGAGGTATAGCGACGAAGGGCGAGTTTTTTTGTGCGGGCCACCAACGCGCCCACCGCGACCGGCTCGGTCGCACGAAAAAAGCGGCCGCAGTGCGGCCGCAAAGGAAAAGAAAACGACTTTACCCTCGGTGGAACGTGTGAGCACGCCTCACACGAGACTCAGACGTCTGGCCGAGCGCGTCGGTTGCACGCCAGAAACCAGCCTCATGCGGGTCTCGTCGAGATGTCGCCGCTCCATCGCCGTGAGGCTCGGTAGCTGACGCACGCCCCCGAAGAAGTCGAACCAGGCAGTACGCACCGCGATGGTTTCATCCACCAGCCAGGGTGAGAGCGCATCGAGCGCCGCACCCATCGCCTCCATCTGTGGCAAGGGCTCGCCAGGCTCGTGAGCGGTGAGCGTCGAGCAAACGAACACGAACTCCGATGTCGCCTCGTCGTACGTGAAGACCTCATGACCGGCTGCGTGCTCGACCACGACGCAGGCGAAGGTGGGGTCGACACTGACCGTGAAACCGTCGAATTGCACAGCACCGGTTGCGACGGTGGGGAAGGTGATGCTCTTGTACATAGTGACCTCATGGTGAGCATCCAGGGCAGATGCATCATGTATAGCCACCAACATGCGTTTTTGCTTTGCTTCCCCCTTTGTGCCGAGACAGGGCTGGTTAGGGAACTCGACAAGGTCGGTCAGGCGATTGAAGGGTTGAGAGCCGCCCGGAACCAAGGGACTTGTCGTACCAAAACTGCAATTCCAGTCCCCCACCCCCAACCCCGCCCCACAGCAGGCCCGTCCTCTTAGCCGAAAGGGCTGAAGGGAAGGCAGTGCAGACTCTGCCTGCACCCGCCCTCCCAAGCTCATGAACTGCAGAGGCCCTTCACTAAAATCGCTCGCAGTCATCTATTTCTGGCGCTCACAAAGTAAACCGCAGCTCATTCGCTACATTGATCGTCGCTTCACTACTGATAGCGGCACGCAGCGGCATCAAATGCCACTGCGTCAACTGTTAGCTTTGTGAGCAAGAGATGAAACTTTATGACCTGCCGGAACTGGCCGATCTGCTCGGCCGAAGTCCTGAAACGATCAAGAAGGACCTCAAACGCAACCCAATTGCGGTACCACCACGGCTTTACATCCCCGGCACGAGGCTGCTGAGATGGCGTGAAGAGGATGTTCGTACCTGGCTGGCAATGCACGTACTGCCCGGGGGTGACCAATGAACTGGCAACCGATTAACATCGGCACCGCGTTCCGTGAACCACCTTCGCCGATCGATTTCGTCTTACCCGGCCTGCCCGTGCAGTGCCTCGGAGCGCTTGTCGCGCCTGGTGGTATAGGCAAGAGCTCTCTGATGACCCAGATTTGCGTTGAAATGGCCTTGGGGC
>DAOMNN010000034.1:0-2405 GCA_035443825.1 Rhodocyclaceae bacterium
CATGGAACTGATCGGCCTTGCAAACTACGCCGTGTTCATGGGCATCCTGATCGGCATCTATGCCCTGCTGTCGCTCGCGCTGAATATCCAGTGGGGTCTGACGGGGCTGTTCAACGCCGGGATAGCGGGCTTCTTCGCGATCGGGGCCTACACCTCGGCGATCCTCACCAGCCCGCATGTCGCCGGCCGCGTCGGGGGCTTCGAGATGCCGATTCTGGTCGGCTGGGTCGGCGCAATGCTGATGGCGACACTGATCGCGTGGCCGATCGGCCGTATCTGCCTGCGCTTCCGATCCGACTATCTTGCGATTGCGACCATCGGCGTGGCCGAGATCTTCCGCCTCATCATCAAGTCCGAAGACTGGCTCACCGGCGGCTCGCGCGGGATCACGGGAATTCCGCGCCCGTTCGGAGACCTCCCCTACGTGCAATCGCAACTGGCCTACCTGGCACTGGTCGTGATCGCCGTGCTGGTCGTATACCTGCTGGTCGAACGACAGCTGCACGCACCATGGGGACGCATGATGCGTGCCATCCGCGACAACGAGGCCTCGGCCGCGGCGATGGGCAAGAACGTGGAAGCGCGCCGACGGCAGGCCTTCATGTTCGGCTCCGCGATCATGGGACTGGCCGGAGCGCTGTTCGTGCATTTCAACCGGTCGATCACGCCGGAGGCCATCGATCCGATGATCGCGACTTTCCTGATCTGGATCATGCTCATCCTCGGCGGCTCGGGCAACAACCGCGGCGCGATCCTCGGCGCGATCGTGATCTGGCTGATCTGGTCGATCTCCGAGATGCTCACCGACCGATTGCCGACGGAAATCGCGATCCAGGCCAAGTACGTACGGATATTCATCATCGGCCTGATGCTGCAGCTCGTGCTACGCTTCAGGCCCGAGGGCATCCTGCCGGAGGAACACAAGAAGAAACCGGCGCAACCGGGCCAGGTCTAATGTTGGTCCCGGTACGCCACGTGCCAATCCGGCCTGCACATGCGGGTTTCGGCACGACTTTGAGCGGAACCGCGAGGTTCCTTGGTAAGCGCGCGTTGCGTCCCACCCGTCCCGACCGGGCCGGCACGGCGTTGCAATGCGTGGTCATGAGTACCCGAGCGGTACATTCCCACTGGAGGTAGAGACGTGAAAATCAAGAATACTGCAGGACTGATCGCATCGCTGCTCGGCGCCGCCCTGATCGCGGCCCCGGTCCACGCACAGGACGCCAGAATCGGGCTTCTCGGCGGCATCTCGGGTCCGATCGCGGCCATGGCCCCGCCGATGCTCGAAGCGATGAAACTCGCGATCACACATGTCAACGAGCAGGGCGGCATCGGCAACGGCGGCAAGCTCAATTTCGTGATCGGCGACAGTGCATGCAATCCGCAGAATGCCACCGACGCCGCCACCAAGGCGGTCAACATCGACCGCGTCATCGGCGTGGTCGGTCCGGCCTGCTCCGGCGCGGTGCTCGCCGCGGCCAACTCGGTGACGGTTCCGGCGGGCGTGCTGATGATCACATCGTCGGGCACTTCACCGCAGATTACCGGCATCGACGACAAGGATCTCGTGTTCCGTACCGTGCCGTCTGACGACTACCAGGGTCGTGCGCTGGCACGCACACTGAAGGAGCGCGGCATGGACAAGGTCGCCGTGGCCTATCTCAACAACGACTACGGCAAGGGCCTGGCGGAAGCCTTCAAGGACGAGTTCGAGTCCATCGGCGGCACCATCGCCGGCTATTCGGGACATGAAGCGGGCAAGGCCTCTTACCGTTCCGATCTCGCCGAGCTGGCTCGTGGCGGTGCCGACAACCTGGTGCTCTTCGACTACGGCGACGGAACCGGTCTCGTATTGCTGCGCCAGGCGCTGGAGAACAACTTCTTCAAGAACTTCATCGGGGCCGACGGGATGCGTTCCGACGCGGTCATCCGCGAACTCGGTGCGGCCAACCTGGAGACCTTCTTCACATCCGCCCCGGTCGGCGAGGCTTCGGCGTCCCTGGACGCCTTCAACAAGGCCTTCGCAGCCGCAGGCCAGGACCCGAATGCGATTTTCGCGACGACCTCGTACGATGCCGCGTTCCTGATGGCACTGACCATCGAGAAGGCGGGCGGTGACCGCTCCAAGATGGCCGCGGCGCTGCGTTCGGTCTCGAGCGCGCCGGGCGAGCCGATCATGGTCGGTGAATGGGCCAAGGCCAAGAAGCTGATCGCCGAAGGCAAGGACATCAACTATATGGGCGCAGCCGGCGAACACGAGTTCGACGAGGCTGGCGACGTCCCGGGTAACTACGCTTTCTTCAAGGTCAGCGGGAATACCTACGAGCCGATCGCCGAAATGAAGTGATCGTCAGGCGCAACGCCTGACGCGAGAGCCGGTCGCGGAGCACCGCGACCGGCTTTTC
>DAOMNN010000034.1:2505-14248 GCA_035443825.1 Rhodocyclaceae bacterium
GGGCCGCCCTGCCCGAGCGAAACGCAGGTGCAGTGGGCCGTCGACACCGCGTACAGCAACGGGGCGACAGGGTGATCCAGATTCGCGTGCAATTCGCTCGAACCGGCGATGTCCTGCATCAGGAACACGCCCTCCGACGCCAGTGCCCCGCGTACCGCTGCGAGCAGTCCTGCGGGGTCGCGCTGGTCGTGCACCGCGTCGAAGGCAGTGACCAGATCGTAGGTTCCGTCCAGGGGCCGTTCGGCGAGATCGCTCTGCTCGAAGACGATGTTGCTCAGACCGAGCGAGGCGGCCTCGTCGCGTGCCCGCCGCAACGGTTCCGCGCAGAGATCGAAGCCGGCGAAACGGCTGCGCGGAAAGCGCGCCGCGAGTGCGATCATCGCGCGCCCGCTGCCGCAGCCTACGTCGGCCACCCGTATGCCCTCGTCAAGGCGTTCGGTCAATCCGGGAACCAGCGGCAGAATGTCGTCGAACAACGCATGCAGCACCGTCTGTGCGCTATCCTCGGCCATCACCTCATGAAAACGGTGATACTGGTCATAGGCAAGGCCACCCCCGGCGCGGAAGCATTCGAGAAGGGGTGACTCCACCGCAGCGATCTGCGTGATGTACTGCGCGGTCGCGGCGAGGTTGTTGGGCACCGACTTGCGGGTGAGCCAGCCCGAGTGCTCCGGCGGAAGACGGTAGGTGCGTGCCGCCGGATCGTATTCGACGACGCGGCCCGTGGTCATCACCGCAAGCCACTCGCGGACATAGCGCTCGACCAGCCCGGCACGCTCCGCGATCTCGGCACTGGTCATCGGCGGCGCCCCGTCCATCGTATCGAACAGCCCGGCGCGGTGCCCCAGGGATACCATCAGCATGAGTGCGGAATCGTTCAGGGCGCCGAGCATACGCTCGGCAAAGGCTTCGGATCGGGCCGCATCGAAGCGACCGGCTTCGGTCGCGGCTGTAGCGGAACAGGCTTCCATCTTGTTTCTCTCCGTGTGTCTTCGTTGGGGCCTTCATGCTATGCAGGACGTGCCCGTTTATATAAAGTTGTTCAAGCAACAAACAGGACGAAACGGCCATGAGCGATACACAACGGGTGATCTCGGTCGGCCTGCTCGCGGTGCCCGAGTCAACTGCTTCCACGCTTTACGGTCTGCTCGACGTCTTCTGGTCGGTCGGAAGGGACTGGGAAGTGCTAGTCGAGGGCAGGCCCGGTTCACCGCTGATGACGCCCTACATCGTGGCGGCGAAGGCCGAGGGTTTTCGCGGTGCGAACGGCGCCTGGATCGAAGCGAGTCGGGCCTTCGACGAGTGGCGCTTCCCGGACATCGTGTGCGTGCCCGATCTGATGGTCGTGCCCAGCCTGTACGAGCCGGGGGCCTATCCCGAGGCGGCCGCCTGGCTCGCCGACTGTCACCGCGCCGGCAGCGTGATCGCATCCTCCTGCTCGGGAGCGCTACTGCTCGCCGACGCGGGCCTGCTCGACGACGTCGAGGCGACCACGCACTGGGGATACTGCGATGCGATCCGCAACCACTTTCCCAAGGTACGCCTCAAGCCCGCCCGGACCCTTATCTGCGCGGGCATCGGACAACGCCTCGTGACCGCCGGGGGAGGCACCGCGTGGCACAATCTCGCCCTCTATCTGATCGCCCGCTTCGCCGGCGTGGAACGCGCCATCCAGATCGCCAAGCTGTTTCTGCTCGACTGGCACGAGCACGGCCAGCTGCCGTACGCGTCCCTCGTGCAGGCCACTCCCTGCGACGACCTGGTGATCGCCGATGCGCAGGCGTGGCTTGCCGCACACTTCACCGATCATGCCCCCATCTCGGCGCTGATCACCCGCAGCGGTCTGCCCGAGCGCACTTTCAAGCGGCGCTTTGCGCGTGCGGCCGGCATGACGCCGATCGACTACGTACACACGCTGCGTCTGGAGGCCGCCAAGGAACAGCTCGAAACCACGAACGCAGTGATCGAGGCCATTGCCGAGAATGTCGGCTATGAGGACGGAAGCTTCTTCCGGCGCCTGTTCCGGCGGCACGTCGGGATCACGCCGGCCGAGTACCGCCGGCGCTTCAGCGCATTGCGTTCTTCGGTGAGTACCGTGCGGCCGCCGTAGCCGGGCCCACCTCGACGAGAAAGGAACGGATGCTTTCGAGCAGCGGGCCGGTATCGCCGATCCACCACCAGTGATCGTCGCCGGCGAGCTCGATCAGTCGGCTTCCGGCAATGGCGGCGGCCAGCCGCCGTCCGTGCTCGATCCCGACCGCGCGGTCGCCCTTGCGATGAATCACCAGGGTCGGTGCCGAAACCTGCGGCAACAGGTGGCGCACATCGGTGGCCATCAGGGCATCGAAGACGCGCCGGGCGGCGCCGGGACTCGCCGCGAGCCGCAGGGCCCGCGCCCACCATGCCCGCCGCTCGGGATCGTTGGCCCAGCTCGGTGCGAACAGTTCGATGTAGGTCGGGCCGCCCCAATCCGCAATCAACGCAGCGAAACGGCGGGCGGCCTCGTCACGCCGGTAGCCGCAGGGATAATCGACGTCCGCGAGGAAACGGGCCAGCGTTCCGTACAGGACCAGGCCGGCGATTCGCTCCGGATACAATGACGCGAAGGCAACTGCAGCGGGACCGCCCTCGGATACACCGAGCAGTACGATGCGCCGCGAGCCTGCCGCATCGAGCACGGCGCGGAGGTCGCGTGCGGTCTGCTCGAGCGAGGGTGCGTGGTCAACGCGGTCGGACAGACCGACCCCGCGCTTGTCGAAGGTGACTACCCGCGCCATGCCTCCCAGCGCGCGCATGAAGCCGGCCAGCTCGGGCTGATCCCAATAGATGTCAAGGTGCGACACGAACCCGGGCATCACGACCAGGTCGATCGGACCGCTACCATGAACGCGGTAGGCGATATAGGTACCGTCGCTGCTGCAGGCATAGCGGACGGGGCCGGGCTGCACCCGGCCGGCCCCGTCCGCCCGTGGCGTACCCGCGCGCATCGCACATGCCAGTGCGACCGTTTCCTCCTGTGGCGCGATACCGAGCTCCTCATCCAGCACCCGACGACATGTTTCGAACTGACGCAAGGCCGCAGCCGTATCCGACTGCGCCGCATGCAATTTCATCAGCGCACGATGGGCCGGCTCCTGAAGGCGGTCGACAGCGACCCAGCGTCGTGCGTGCGCGAGCGCCGAGGGAAGGTCGCCGGCCGCTGCGCGCACTTCGACCAGACGCGCCAGCGCATGGGTGAGGGCATGGCGAAGGTTTTCCGAAACGAGGGCCTGCCATTCCTGAAAGACGATGCTGCCGGGAAGACTGAAGCCGGCCAGAAAATCGTCGCGATACTGTGCAATCGCGCGTTCGACCTCCGCCGTCGCCCTGGGGTCGGCAGTTCGGTCGCCGACCCATCGCGTCAGCGCTGCCTGGAACACCACGACATCGACCTCCAGCGGTGACGACGTCGACAGGCCGACGGCGTCCACCGAACTTCGCAGCACGTCGTCCCCGATCAGACCCCGAAGTCGGTGCAGAAGTCGCCGCAGGCGTGTGCGTCCTTCGCCGGGCGCTGCTTCCGGCCACAGCAGTTCGGCAAGCGTGTCCCGGCCGCAGTCGGCCCCTTCGACCGCCAGATAGGCGAGCAGGGCGAGGCCCCGGCGCAGCCCCACTTCGACCGGTTTGCGGGCGCGCTCGAGGCGCGGGTAACCGAACAGGATGAGTCTCGACGTCATGGTGCGGCCTGTCTCCCCGCACGAATGTTACTGCGCATCGGCGATGGTTTCACGCCGCACTCGGGTATCACGCGGTGGACGCGCGGTGGACGCCTGCGCTTCAGGCTTCGTATGCGGCGCAACTTGCGACTGCCGCATGAACCGTGGAGGACCTCTCATGAAACGCCGACTTGCAATCGCCTACTCGCTGTTTGCCTATCTCGCCTTCTGGCTGTGTGCCGCCTACATCATCGGCTTCACCGCAGACGTGCTCGTGCCTCGCAGCGTCGATAGCGGACCCTATGCCGAGCCCTTGCCGGCGCTGCTCGGAAACCTGACGCTGATCGCGATCTTCGGCATGCAGCACTCGCTGATGGCGCGCGAAGGGTTCAAGCGTGCCTGGCGCAGCGTGCTGCCAGCTTCGATCGAGCGTAGCACCTACGTCCTTGTGTCCGCACTGACACTTGCACTGCTCTACTGGGGATGGCGGCCGATTCCGACCACCGTGTGGGCGGTCAGCGGGGTGGCGGCAGCCGCACTGTGGGCGGTGTTCCTGCTCGGGTGGGCGATCGTCGTCAGATCCACCTTTCTGATCAGTCACGGAGAGCTGATGGGACTCACGCAGGCGCGCCATCGAGGCGATGCCGACCAGGTGCCCGAGACCCCGTTTCGCACCCCCGGACTGCACCGGTTCGTCCGCCATCCGCTGATGTTCGGATTCCTTCTCGCCTTCTGGGCAAGCCCGCACATGACATACGGTCATCTGCTGCTCGCGGCCGGCATGACCGCGTACATCATGATCGGGGTGCGCTTCGAAGAGCGGGCACTTGTATCCCGCTTCGGGTCGGCATATCGCGCCTACCAGCAGAGCACCCCGATGCTCATCCCGTGGTTTCGCAACCGATACGCGAGGACCGGAGGCAGAAGTGACGTGGAAGGAAACTCGCATGAGCGACCCAGTGATTCCGTCGCCCCGCTCTATTGACGGCCTGTCGATACCTCGGTGCCGGAAGCGTGGGACGGATGGACCGGCACAGCGCCGAAGCGTGTGCGATACAAACACGCAACAAAGCGGTGTACACGCGAAATCCGGCAATCACCCGCGACGCCTAGCATGGGCTCCGACAAGACGGCACTACACGACCGTCATGAATCCCAACGGAGCGTCCCATGAGAGCAGAGATTCGCAGTGCAGTGATCGTGGCAGCCGCGGCGTCGTTGATGGCCATCACGATGGGATCGCGCTCGTCGTTCGGGCTTTTCGTCTCTCCGCTCAACACCGCCACTGGTCTGGGCTTGATCACCATAAGCTTCGCGGCGGCGCTGAATCAACTGTTGTGGGGTGCGGCGCAGCCTTTTGTCGGTGCGCTCTCGGACCGGTTCGGGGCATCGCGGGTCCTGGCCACGGGCGGCCTTCTGCTCGCCGCAGGCACTGCGATGATCCCGTTCGCGCAGAGTGGCGCGGGGCTCGTGTTCGGCTTCTCGATGATGGCGATCGCCGGTGCCGCTGCCGGCGGCAACGGGTTGCTGCTGGGCGAAGTCAGTCGCCGTGTATCGCCCGAACAGCGGGGCCTGGCGGTCGGCATCGTCGGAGCCGGCGGCTCGATCGGACAGCTCGTGCTCGGGCCCGGCACCCAGGGGCTGATCTCGTCCCTCGGCTGGGAGGCGGCGATGTTCGGTCTCGCCGCCCTCGCCTTGCTCGGACTGCCGCTTGCCATGGTGTTTCGCACGCCCGTCCGGACCACGCCTTGCGACACGTGCGACAAGCCCCCTTCATCGGTGCGCACCGCACTCGCCAGTCCGGCCTTCTGGTACATATCGGGCGGCTTCTTCGTGTGCGGCTTCCATGTGGCCTTCCTCACCTCGCACATGCCCGGCGTGATCGCACTATGCGGCCTGTCGCCAGGCATATCCGGCTGGTGGCTCGCGATCGTGGGAATGTGCAACATCATCGGCAGTATTGCCGCCGGCGCCGCAATCCGGCGTGGATCGATGCGTCGGGCGCTGATGGCGCTCTACGGCTTGCGCGCGGTCGGCGTGGCATTGTTTCTCGCGTTGCCGAAGTCCGAGTGGGTAGTGCTCGGTTTTGCAGGCTGGATGGGTCTGACCTACATGGCGACCCTGCCGCCGACGGCCGGCCTGATCGGGAAGCTCTTCGGACTCGAGCGCATGGCGACCGTGCTTGGCGCAGTAATGTTCGTGCACCAGACCGGCGCCTTCCTGGGCGTGTGGCTCGGAGGCATCGTGGTGACGATAAGCGGCAGCTACGACTGGATCTGGTATGCCGACATCGTACTTGCGGTGCTTGCCGCGGCGATCCACCTGCCCTTGCGCGAGGACGCACGTCCCGCCCGCACGAAACAGTCGGGCGACGCGGCGGGGCAGGTTGCCATGCCGACAGGTCCGCAGCTTCAACCATCGGCAGGCTGACCCCGGGAATGGGGCGCCGGCCCCGGCGTTTTCCAACACCCGAGCCCTTCCCGATCAGCCAGTCCACAAGCCCGGGAAGACCTCACGCCCCCCTTTCAGGTTCGAACCGGCAGGAGGCCCGCCATTTTCTCGAACAACATTCCCGGCTCCACCGGCTTCTGAAGCAGGTCGAGCACCCCGGCTGCGTCGAGGACTTCGTCCGAAAGCCCCTCTGCATAGCCCGAGAACAGCAGCACCGGCGTATCCGGATTCATCTGACTGATCTCGCGCGTCAGCTCCAGTCCGGTCATGCGCGGCATGGTGTGGTCACTGAGCACGACGTCGAACCCGGTCGGATCGCTGGCGAACAGATCCCTGGCCGCCATACCGTCACTTGCCGCCACCACGTCCAGACCCCAGCCCTCGAGCAGCTCACGCATGAAGCTGGCGACCATCTCTTCGTCATCCACCAGCAATACGCGGCCGGCCAGCCGCGAAGCTCGCTCGGCTGACGCAGACCGTCTTTCGCCCCCGCACTCGGCCGCATCGTCAGGGAGGGTCGGCAACAAAAGCCGAAACGTCGTCCCCTGACCGGGCGCCGTTTCGATGAGGATATGGCCCCCATGCTCGTGCACGATGCCGTGCACCGTCGCCAGACCCATGCCGCTCCCTTTGCCGACCTCCTTGGTGGTGAAGAACGGTTCGAACATGCGCTCGAGAACGGCTGGCGATATGCCTGGACCGTCATCGGTCACGACAAGCGCGAACTGCCCTTCGGAGTGCACCGATGCTCGACAGGACGCGCACACGCCCTCGCCGGGCAGCGATCGCTCGACCGCAATACGGATGTGCCCGCGCCCGTCGACGGCGTCACGCGCGTTGATGCAGAGATTCATCAACACCTGCTCGATCTGCACGGGGTCGGCCATCACGCAGGCGGCCTCACCCCCCGGATCGACCTCGAACACGACCGAGGACGGCAGCATGGGGCCGAGAAAATGCGACAACTCCTCGACCAGCATCCGCAGGGAGAGGGGACGCGGCGTGCCGCGCTGACCGCGGCTGAAAGTCAGAAGCTGGCGGATCAGGTCGCGCGCACGGCGTGTAGCAAGCGTCGACTGGTCGAGATAACGGCCGAGTTTCGGATCCCCTAGTTCGGCCTGGCGATCACCGGCGAGGGCGAGGTAGCCGTTGATGCTGGTCAGGATGTTGTTGAAATCGTGCGCGATCCCGCCGGCCAGATGGCCGATCGCCTCCATCTTCTGCGCCTGACGCAACTGGGCCTCCAGCCGCTCGCTTTCCTCCTGGGCACGCTTGCTGGCGGTGATGTCGCGCAGATAGCCGACGAAGATGCGCCCTTCCACGCCCTCGGCCACCGCGATCGCCAACTCCGCCGGAAATTCCTCGCCATTCGCGCGCTGTGCGATAACCTCGACCCGCCGCCCGATGAACGGCCCCCGGCCTTCCATGAGAAAGCGCTCCATCCCCAGTTGATGCGACCGGCGGAATCGCTCCGGGATCAGCATGTCGGCCAGCTTGTGCCCCAGGATCTGATCACTGTGGTACCCGAAACACGCTTCCGCCGCCGGATTGAAGCCGCGAATCAGCCCGTCGTCATCCATCGTGATGATGCAGTCGAGCGCCGCTTCGACGGTTGCACGCAGGCGGTTCTCGCTGCGTGCGACGGCCTCGGCGGATTCCTTGCGCGTCGTGATGTCACGCGTCACCGCGAGGATCCGGTCAATACCTGCAAGTCGGATCCGCTTGAGGCATACCTCATCCCAGGCGAGCCTGCCATCGGCATTGCGCCGCCGCCATTCGAAACGCACCACTTCACCATCGCGTGCGCGCTGTATCGCACGCATGGCGTCGGCATCGGTGTAGGGTGAAGCCATCGCCCCGAGATCACCGGGGCGCAGAGTCATCATCATGTCATGGTCGTAGCCGTAGACTTCGCACGCTTTCGGATTGACATCGACGATCGCGCCGGTCTCGATGTCGTGGATGAAAATGCAGTCCTCCGACGCTTCGAAGATGGCGCGGTAGCTTGCTTCGGACGCGCGCAGTTCGCACTCCATGCGGTCACGTTCGAGTTCGGCCGCAGCGCGCACGGCAAAGATCTTCATCACCGATTCGACGAATGCCGGTTCGGCCATCGGGCGGCGCGAGACGACCGCGATCAGGCCGAGGGACTGTCCGCGCGAGTCGGTCAGCGGAAAGCCTGCATAGCTCTGCATCTCCATCCGGTTGAAATCGAGGTCCTGCGGAAAAAGCTCCGACAGCCGCTCCGGATAGATCCGGAACTGTTGGCCGATGACGGTTTCGCAGGGTGTTCCCGCCAGATCGTAGTCGAAATTCTGCGCGAGCTTTCCATCGCTCCACAGCGCAAGCACGTGCATGCGACTCGCAGTTTCGGAATCCCTCACCGCGACGAACACCCAGTCGACCTCGATGATCGTCGCCAGATAGCGCGCCAGTTCCTGAAAAATACTTTGACCATGGGCGCCCGATACCGCGAGCGACGCGCTCTGCAACGCGTCCTCGAGTCGCTTGCGCGCGGAGATGTCGGTCGCGATGCCGCACAGTGCATACGGTTCGCCCTCGGGATCGATCAAGGGGAACTTGTCGACCAGATAGGTGCGCGTTTCCCCATGGAAAACGACCTGCTCCTCGAAGGTCACCGTCTGCTTCGCCAGAAGCACCCGCTCGTCGTTGGCACGCAGCCGTGCCGCAACCATCGCCGGCATCACATCGCCGTCACGGTGTCCGAGAATCTCGTCCGCCGGCCTGTCGACGAGGCGACAGAACTCCTGGTTCACGAACAGGTAGCGTCCGTCCAGATCCTTCCAGAACACGACCGCGCTCGTCTGATCGAGAACCTGACGAAGGCGAAATTCGGATGCACGCAACGAGGTCTCTGCGTGGAGCAGCCGGGAGAGATCCTGAATGTGGGTGACCAGGCGCTTGCGCCCGTCCACCTTGCGCGTTTCGAGATGGACGAGGGTCGCGATCTCATCACCGGATCCGCTCAGGAAGCGCCACTGGAACCACTGCGGATGGCCGTTGAGCGCGGCTTCGATTCGCGCTCGCCCTCCCACTTCGGCAGACAGCCCGTCCGCCTGCAGAGGTGCCGAGAAGTCGATCGGCGAACGGCCGACGATAGCGTTACGATCCCGCCCCAGCAGACGGCAGGCGGCCTCGTTGCAGTCCTCGACCACATGCGCGATGACGAGCACCGGAAGCTCGAGATCCTGCGTCGGCATGCGGAAGGAAGTTCCTCGCCGGCTATTGCGCTTCATGTCCTGTCTCGTCGCATCCATGTCCTGCTCCAAGTCTAGCGAAGGCAACATGCGAGTCGAATGCTGTTACCTGCCGGTTACCATCGAAACACGGCAGAAACAATGGCGAGGAGCAGGTAGGGTGTCATGGGACGAACATGTACCCTGCGCCACGCACGGTACGGATCACACGCGGACGCTCCGGATCGGGCTCCACCTTGCGCCGCAGGCGCGCGATCCGGATGTCGATCGAGCGGTCGAAGGGCTCCCACTCGCGATTGCGCGTCAGTGTCAGCAGCTGGTCGCGCGACAGGACCTGATTCGGGTGCTCGACGAAGGCACGCAGCAGATCGAATTCCATGGACGTGAGCATGATCTCCTCCCCACCTGCATCGAACAACCGGTGTGAGCGCAGATCCAGGCTGCATTCACCGACCGGCATTCGTCCATCGCTGCTGGTTCCGCTCGTGGGCACTTCTTGCGCCCCACTATCGGCCAACGGGCTCGCCCCCTGCACCCTGCGCAAGACGCTCTTGACCCGCGCGAGCAGTTCGCGCGGCTCGAAGGGTTTTGCGATGTAGTCGTCCGCACCCATCTCGAGACCGACGATCCGATCGACCGTTTCTCCGGCCCCGGTCACCATGACGACCCCCAGCGTGTGATTCTCGCGCAGATAGCGCAGCAGGCTCAGGCCGTCCTCCCCGGGCAGCCGCAGATCGAGCAGGACCACGTGCGGTATGGAGCGGCTCAGCGCTTCACGCATCCTGGCCCCACCATCCACCCCGGTCACGTCGAATCCGTGATTGCCCAGATACTCGGAAAGCATTTCACGCACATCCGGATCGTCATCTACCAGCAATATTCGGCCGATCGCCTCCATATCCGCTCCCTTGGCCCTTTCGCATCGTTGTGATCACAGTTT
Source organism: Rhodocyclaceae bacterium (assembly GCA_035443825.1). Taxonomy (GTDB): domain Bacteria; phylum Pseudomonadota; class Gammaproteobacteria; order Burkholderiales; family Rhodocyclaceae; genus DAOMNN01. The sequence continues at coordinate 12,810 of DAOMNN010000034.1, forward strand.
GGATCGTGTCGACTTCCTGATCAAGGTGCGATTGGCGGTGGCGCCCGCGCCGTGGATGGGTTGTGCAACATGCCCGATACCAAACGACTACAAACGGATACCACAAAACACGAAAGCGAAAGAATCCCGATACGGGCACCCCATAGGATGCAGCCATCGAGCAACCGCCACTGAATGCGGCATCGATCGAGACACACCCGACCCCGACACCAATGGAGAACCACCGTGAATGCCATGAACACCCTGTCCAACGACATGCACCTCGCCCAAAACCGCTCGACAAGGCGCCTTCCCCGTTTCGGACGGATGCGCAAGCTTGCCCTTGAGACTTTCGAGACCGCGCAGTTCGTCACCGAGGCCTTGCGCCAGGCAGCCCAGCAACGCCGCGAGCGCAGGGCGATCCGGCGCCAGCAAAGGATCCTTGCCCGGCTCGACGAGCGCACGCTGAAGGACATCGGGTTGCATCGCGCCGAGATCGGTTCGATCTCGGCCGAGCTCGAGGGCCATGCCGAAACCACGCGACGCCGGGTCCCCAAAGGCTCGGTCGCACCTCTGTACTGATTTTTCCCACCCCCCACAAGGAGCACTACCATGCAAACCAACCATGACAACACACAAGATGCCCGCCGCTATGCCAAGGCCGTAGAAGTCTCGAAGCGGGTCCGTTTCGACATCGACCGCGACGTGATCCGCGGCCGCCAGTTCGATTTCAACAAGAAATTCCTGCCCGACGGCCTGTCGCGCATCAACGCGCTGTCCTTCCTGCTGCCGGCCGAGAAGCGCTTCCTGTCGCAGGTCCAGGGACGTTCGTACGCGAACATCTTCGGCCTGGTCGAACGCTTCATCAGCGCACAGATCCTCGACGTGAGCAAAGATCACTGGTTCGGCGACCAGGTTGCGCTGGAAGCCCTCGTACGCTTCACCGACGAGGAGATCAAGCATCAGGAGATGTTCCGCCGACTCGAACGCATGGCCGCGGCCGGCATGCCAGAGGGCTACACCTTCCTGCCCGATCCCAACGAAGTCGCGCGTGCGGTGCTATCGGCCTCGAAATGGGCGGTTCTCGGCCTCATCTGCCACATCGAGATCTTCGTGCTGCAGCACTACCACAGCAGCATCGATCCGGACGAGAACCTCTCGGATCTGTGGAAGGACGTCTTCCTTCACCACGCCCGCGAAGAGTCACAGCACGCGATTCTCGACGAACTGGAGTGGGCACGCGAGAACGCACGGATCACCGTCGAGGAGCGCGACAAGGCGGTCGACGACCTCATCGGACTGGTCGCGGCGGTAGATGGCATCCTCCAGGCCCAGGCAAGAGCCGATGCCGAATACTTCGTTGCGGTCAACAGCCGCAGCTTCACGGCGGAGCAGGTCGCACAGATCCACGCCACGGTGCTGCGCGCGTATCGCTGGCAGTACATCGTCTCGGGCGTCCA